>JAKBGV010000007.1 GCA_021837305.1 Actinomycetes bacterium | reverse complement strand
GGCAACAGCGGCTTCGAAGAGGGGCTCTTCCTCACCCAGTTCGCCGCACACGTCACGATCGTCGAGTACGCGAACGAGGTGCGCGCGAGCCGTCTGCTCCAGGACAAGGTGGCCGCCCATCCGGCGATGTCGGTGCTGGTCGGCACCGAGGTCGTCGCCTTCGAAGCGGGCCCCGGTGGCAAACTCGCGGCGGTGGTGCTGCGCGAGCGCGCCACGGGCGAACTACGCACGCACGCCGCCTCGGGCGCCTTCGTCTTCATCGGTCTCGAACCCAACACCGGGTTCCTCGCGGGCGTCGTCGAGCGAAACGACCAGGGCTTCGTCCTCAGTGACGAGCAGTTCCGCACGTCGCTCCCGGGGGTCTACGTGGCGGGCGACGTCCGCCAGGGTTCGACCAAGCAGTTGGCGTCAGCGGTCGGCGAGGGCGCGGCCGCCGCGATCGCACTGCGCTACCACCTCGATCGGGTGCGCGCGTGAAAGTCTGCTAGAACCGGACGATGCTCGCATACGAACGACTCGGCTCGGGACCATCGCTGCTGCTTATCCACGGCCTCACCGACACCCGACGAGTGTGGGACCCGCTGCTCGCGCCACTCGCGTCGAACTTCGACGTGGTGAGCGTCGACCTACGAGGTCACGGTGAATCCTTCGATGGCGCGCCCTATGACGTCGTGACCTTGGCCGATGACGTCCACGAGGTGGTCGAGCACCTCGCACTGACGGGAACACTGGTGGTCGGCCACTCGCTCGGCGGCTACGTCGCCACGGCCTACGCGTCTCGTTTCGACTGCGCGGGCGTCGTCAATATCGATCAGTCGCTCGACCTCGCGGCTTTTGCGGCGCTGGTTGGACCCTTCCAAGACCAGCTGCGCGACCCGGTTCAGTTCGAGCCGATCATGCTGATGGTCTTTGCGACCATGCGCGGGGCGCTCAACGACGACGAGTGGGAGCGTCTCGCGCGCGAGCGGCGGTTCAACCAGGCCGCGGTGCTCGGCGTCTGGTCTCCGATCTTCGACCTGGACGCAGCGAGCCTCGGCGCTTTGGTGGACTCGATCACGCGACCGATCGACGTGCCCTACCTTGCCCTGAACGGGTCGCCCCTCGCCGAGGACTACGAGTCGTGGTTGCGCGCACGAGTCCCCACGGCGCGACTCATCGAGTGGCCGGGGCTCGGGCACCTCCCGCACCTGGTCGAGCCGGATCGTTTCGTCGGCGTGCTCAAGCGCGTGGCCGAGGCGATCAAGACGCCAGGCCAGTGGCGCGAGGCCGAGCTCGAGGTGCTCGACTAGCGATCGGCGAGCGCGTCGGCCACGACGGCGGCGACCTGGTCGGTCTCGATCAAGAAGCCGTCGTGTCCCGCCGGTGAGGTGATCACCTTGACCAGACCAGCGCGCGGGATCAGCCGGGCGAGCTCCTCTTGGAGTTCGCGCGGGTAGAGGCGGTCCGAGGAGACCCCCGCCACACTGACCGGCACGCGCACGCTCTTCAGTGCCGCGACCACGCCGCCGCGGCCCCGACCGACGTCGTGGTGATTCATCGCCTCGCTCAAGACGACGTAGCTGTTCGGGTCAAAGCGCGCCGCGAGCTTCTCGCCCTGGTGGCGCAGGTAGGACTCGATGGCGTAGCGTCCGCCGTCGAGCACGGCCCGGTCGTCCTGGGCGACGCGGCCGAACCGGTCCTCGAACTCCGTCCAGGTGCGATAGCTGAACTGACCGATGCCCCTCGCGATGGCGAGGCCCGTTCGCGGCCCCGGTCCCTCGTAGTAGTCCCCGCCGTGGAAGTCGGCGTCGGCGCGGATGACGCGCACCTGCAGCGAGCACAGGGCGATCTGGTCGGCGGTGCCGGCCGCCCCGGCCGCGACCACGACGGCGCGCTCCAGCCGGTTCGGGTGCGCGACGGCCCACTCGAGGGCGCGCATGGCGCCCATCGATCCGCCCACGACCGCCGCCCAGCGCTCGATCCCCAAGTGGTCGGCGAGCATCGTCTCCACGGCCACCATGTCGCGGATCGTCACCACCGGGAATCGCGAGCCGTAGGGGCGGCCGTCGGGTGCGAGGCTGGACGGTCCCGTTGTCCCCTGGCAGCCCCCGAGCACGTTCGGACAGACCACGAAGTACCGGTCGGTGTCGATGGCGAGCCCCGGCCCGACCACCCCGTCCCACCAGCCCGGCGTCGGGTGGCCCGCTTCGATCGGTCCGGCCACGTGGGAGTCGCCGGTCAACGCGTGCAGCACGAGCACGGCGTTGGTTCCCGTGTCGTTACGCTCGCCCCAGGTCTCGTAGGCGATGGTCACGCTCGCGAGGTGGCCCCCACCCTCGAGGTCGATGCCGCGTCCCGCGCCGTCGACCTCGACGAACTGGCGTCGGCCGGGGTCGTCCCCCGGTCGCCAGTAGGGGGCGTCGCTCACGCCCGCCGAGCGGCCTCGAACCCCACCGTCAAGTCGGCCAGGATGTCCTCGATCGACTCGATGCCGACCGACAGGCGCACGAGGTCCGGGGTGACCCCGGTCGTGAGCTGCTCGGACTCGGTCAACTGCGAGTGGGTCGTGGAGGCCGGGTGGATGGCGAGGCTACGCACGTCCCCGACGTTAGCCAAATGGCTGAAGAGCGCGAGACCCTCGATGAAGCGGCGCCCCGCGTCCGCCCCGCCCTCGATGCCAAAGGAGACGATGGCGCCACCCCCGCGCGGCAGGTAGCGCTGCTGGCGCTCGTGCCACGGGCTCGACGCGAGCCCGCTGAAGGCGACCCACGTGACGTCGGTGCGCGCTTCGAGCCACTGCGCGACCGCGGTCGCGTTGGCGACGTGTCGCTCCATGCGAAGGCTCAGGGTCTCGAGCCCCTGGAGCAGCAAGAAGGCGTTGAAGGGTGAGATCGCCGGGCCGGTGTCGCGCAGATACTGCAGCCGGGCCTTCAGGGCGAAGCGCGCGGGGAAGAGCGCCTCGGGCAGCTGTCCGAAGACCAGGCCGTGGTAGCTGGGGTCGGGCTCGGTGAAGGACGCGAAGCGGCCGCTGCCCTCGTAGTCAAAGGTGCCGCCGTCGACGATGACGCCGCCGATGGAGGTGCCGTGGCCGCCGATGAACTTGGTGGCCGAGTGGATCACGATGTCGGCCCCGTGCTCGAGGGGGCGCACCAGGTAGGGGGTCGCCAGGGTGTTGTCCACGACGAGGGGGATGCGGTGCTCGTGGGCGACGCGACTGACGCCCTCGAAGTCGAGCACGTCACCCTTGGGGTTGCCGAGGGACTCGGCGTAGAACGCGCGGGTGTTGGGGCGCACGGCCGCGGCCCAGGCGTCCAGGTCGTCGGGGTCGTCGACGAAGGTGGTCTCGATCCCGAGCTTGGGCAGCGTGTAGTGCAGCAGGTTGTAGGAACCGCCGTAGAGCGAGGCCGACGCGACGATGTGGCCGCCGCCCTCAGCGAGGTTGAGCAGCGCCACGGTCTCGGCCGCCTGACCGGAGGCGACCGCGAGGGCGGCGACGCCACCCTCGAGGGACGCCATGCGCTCTTCGAAGACGCCCTGGGTGGGGTTCATTATCCGGGTATAGATGTTGCCGAGCTCACTCAGTCCGAAGAGCGCCGCCGCGTGATCGGTGTCACGAAAGACGTAGCTCGCGGTCTGGTAGATCGGCACGGCCCGGGCCCCGGTCGTGGGGTCGGCGACGGCCCCCGCGTGGATCTGGCGGGTCTCGAATCCCCATTCAGTCATCGGTGCTCCTTGGTCGTGTCGGGAAGCCGACGTCGTGACTCGACATAGTAGATAAATATGATGGAACTTGTCAACTATTACCTCGTGCCCGACACCTTCGTACGGTAATGGGGTGACGCCGTCGTCAGTCGAAGAACGCGAGCCAGGCCGTCTCGGCCGCGTGCAGGTCGCGCAGCACGCCCTCGAGCTCCAGTCCGAGCCGGGTCTGCTCCTCGACGGTCGTGACGGCCGAGAGCTTCTCGCTCAGGGACTGCTTTCGCCGTTCGAGCCGAGTCATCTCCTTTTCCGCGTCGCGCAACGCCCGGCCCCGTGGCACGGCGCTCGGCTGCTCGCGCGCCGCGTCGACGGGCCCGGCCTCGAGGGTCCGCGCGATCCAGGCGTCGATGCCGCCGGGCACGTCCCCGACGCGACCGTCGGCGTGGACCTCGAGGAGGCGGTCGGTGGTGCGACTGAGGAAGGTGCGGTCGTGCGAGGCGACGACGAGGGTGCCCGGCCACTCGCTCAGGAAGTCCTCGACGAGGCGGATCGTCTCGAGGTCGAGGTCGTTGGTCGGCTCGTCGAGGAAGAGGACGTTCGGTCGCTGGGCGAGCGCGAGCAGCAGTTGGAGCCGGCGCCGCTCGCCGCCCGAGAGCTCACCGGCCTTGGTGGCGGGCAGTGCCCCGGTGAACCAGAACCGTTTCATGAGCGCCACGTCCTGGGGCGAGCCGGGCACCCCGTGCGGGCCCGCGACGAGCTCCTGGACGGTCTTAGTCACGTCGATCTCGGTGGCGTGCTGTTCGAAGTAGGCGGTGACCACCGTCGGGCCCTGCTTCACGGTCCCGCTTGTGGGCACGAGTCGTCCAGCGAGCAGGTCGAGCAGGGTCGACTTGCCCGCGCCGTTTCGCCCGACGATGCCGATCCGGTCACCGGGGCCGAGGTCGAGGTCGACGTTGTGCAAGAGGGTGGGGGCGCCGTCGTAAGCGAAGGCGACGTGGTGGGCGCGGATGACGGTGTTGCCGAGTCGGGGGGTCTGGGTGCTCAGATCGAGCGCGCCCGAGCGCGCTGCCGCGCTCGGGCGTTCGGCGAGGAGCCGATTCGCGGCGTCGATCCGGGCCTGGGGCTTGGTCGAGCGCGCCTTCACGCCCCGGCGCAGCCAGGCGAGCTCGGTGCGCGCGAGGTTGCGTCGCACCTGTTCGGCCGAGGCCGCCTGCGCCTCGCGCTCGGCCTGGGCCTCGAGGAGCCGACCGTAGCCGCCGCCGTGGACGTAGGTCGTCCCGCGGTCGATCTCGACCATGCGCGTCGTGACCTGGTCGAGCAGGAACCGGTCGTGGCTCACGAGCACGACGCCCCCGCGGAACTCGAGCAGGTTCTGCTCCAACCAGCGGATGGCGTTGAGGTCGAGGTGGTTCGTCGGCTCGTCCAGGACCAGCAGGTCTGCGGGCTCGGCGAAGAGGCGTGCCAGGGCGACGCGCTTGCGCTGGCCGCCGGAGAGTTCCGTGGTCGCGGCGTCGACGAAGCCGAGCATGTCGAGCCGGTCGAGTGCGGCGTCGACCTGCCAGCCGTGGCCGAGCGCGTCGCGCACGCTCGAGACGGGCAGGTCGGGCTCTTGTTCGAGCACCCGGACCCGCACGTCGCGTCCGCGGCGGATCTCGCCGCCGTCGGGGACGAGGGACCCCGCGATGATCTTGAGCAGCGCGGTCTTGCCCGTCCCGTTGATCCCGACGACGCCGATGCGCTCGCCGTCTGAGACGGTGAGTGAGAGGTCGTCGAGCACCGTCCGATCGGCGCCGTGCAGGCTGACGTGCTGGAGGTCGACGAGGATTGTCACGCGGGTGCCAGGCTAGTGACTGCGGGCGAGGCCCCCGTCCGGGGCCGGTTCAGGTCGTCGCGCCCGCGAACTGGCTGTTGTAGAGCGTGTAGTAGAGCCCCTGGTTGGCCATGAGCTCGTCGTGGCCACCCTGTTCGACGATGCGGCCGTGGTCCATCACCAAGATGACGTTGGCGTGGCGGATCGTCGAGAGCCGGTGGGCGATGACGAAGCTCGTACGACCCTCGCGCAACCGGGCCATGGCCTCTTGGATCAAGACCTCGGTGCGGGTGTCGACGTTGCTCGTCGCCTCGTCGAGGATGAGCACGCTCTGATCGGCGAGGAAGGCCCGCGCGATGGTGAGCAACTGCTTCTGCCCCGAGGACAGGTTGGAGGCCTCGTCGTCGAGCAGCGTGTCGTAGCCGTCGGGGAGGGTGCGCACGAAGTTGTCGACGTGGGCGGCGCGCGCGGCCTCGATGACCTCGTCGTCACTCGCCTCGGGTCGTCCGTAGGCGATGTTGTCGCGGATCGTGCCGGCGAAGACCCACGTGTCCTGGAGCACCATCCCGAAGGCCCGCCGCACCTCGTCGCGCCTGAGGTCCCGGTAGTCGACGCCATTGAGCAGGATCCGTCCACCGTCGATCTCATAGAAGCGCACGAGCAGGTTGACGACCGTCGTCTTGCCCGCGCCGGTCGGTCCCACGAGCGCCACCGTCTCGCCCGGGGCCACGTCCAGACTGAAGTCGTCGATGAGCGGGTGCTCGGGTTCGTAGCGGAACGAGACGTGCTCCAACGTCACGCGCCCACCGCGCTCGTGCGGCGGCGCGACGTTCGAGGTCAACACCTCGGGCGACTCCTCGTCGGCGTCGAGGAACTCAAAGACCCGCTCGGCGGACGCGAGCCCGGACTGCAGCAGGTTCATCTGGCCGGCGATCTGCATGATGGGCATCGTGAACTGGCGCGAGTACTGGATGAAGGCGGTGACCGCGCCGAGGGAGAGCAGACCCGTCGCGACCCGGTAGCCGCCGACGACGGCGATGACGACGTAGTTGACGTTCGAGATGAACTGGACCGATGGTTGGACGATCCCCGAGAGGAACTGGGCGCGGAAGCTCGAGCGGTAGAGCCGATGGTTCTGGTCGTTGAACTCGTCGATGGTGGCCTCGCGGCGCCCGAAGACCTGCACGAGCTCGTGTCCGCTGTGGGTCTCCTCGACGAGGCCGTTCAGCGTCCCGGTCTGGCGCCACTGGGCGGCGAACTGGACCTGGGACCGACGAGCGATCACGAACGTGATGACGAAGGCGAGGGGGATCGTCACGATGGCCACGACGGCGAGCAACGGCGAGATCCAGAGCATCATCGAGAGCACGCCGATGATCGTCAGGAACGACGTCAGTAGCTGGCTGAGTCCCTGTTGGATCGTCGTGGTGAGGTTGTCGATGTCGTTGGTGACGCGGCTCAGCACGTCGCCATGGGGGTGGCTGTCGAAGTAGCGCAAGGGCAGGCGGCTCATCTTGGCCTCGACCTCGCGCCGCAGTCCCGACATCGTGCGTTGGGTCACACCGGCCATCGTGAAGCCCTGGAGGTAGCTGAAGCCGGCCCCGCCGAGGTAGACGAGCGCGGCGACCCCGAGGATCACACCCATGCGGGTGATGTTCACGCCGGCCCCGGGGGTCAGGTGGAGCCCGGCGATCATCGCAGCCGTCTGGGCGTGTCCGTGGCTGCGCAGGTAGTGCAGCGTCTGGGCCATCGTGTAGCCCGCGGGCAGCCGCTTGGCGATGATCCCGTCAAACAAGACGTTGGTCGCGTTGCCGAGGATCTGCGGCCCCGAGACCATGAAGGCGACCGAGGTGACGCCGAGCACGAGCGCGCCGAGCAGTCGCCAGCGCTCGGGGCGCAGGCGACGCAACAGCCGGCGTAGCGTGGAGCGCACGTCCTTGCTCGTGCGCGGCGGCGCCGCGGCCCCGTGCATCGCGCGCATCGGCCCCATCGTCATTTGAGCGCTCCCTCACCGAGTTGGGAGGTGACGATCTCGCGGTAGGACTCACAGGACTCGACCAGCTCGTCGTGGGTGCCCACGCCGACGACGCGTCCGTCGTCGAGCACCACGACCCGATCGGCGTGCATGATCGTGCTGACACGTTGGGCGACGATGATGACGGTCGCGTCAGCGGTCTGCTCGCGCAGCGCCTCGCGAAGGCGGGAGTCGGTGGCTGCGTCGAGCGCCGAGAAGCAGTCGTCGAAGAGGTAGATTCGCGGGCGCTTCACCAGCGCGCGCGCGATGGCGAGTCGCTGACGCTGTCCCCCCGAGACGTTCGTGCCGCCCTGGTCGATTGGCGCATCGAGCCCGCCGGGCATCGTCGCGACGAAGTCTCGCGCCTGGGCCACCTCGAGGGCACGCCAGAGTTCGGCGTCAGTGGCGTCGGGTCGCGCGAAGCGAAGGTTGGAGGCGATGGTGCCGCTGAAGAGATAGGCGGTCTGGGGCACGAGGCCGATCGATGACCACAGCGACTCCTGGGACTGTTCGCGCACGTCGACCCCGTGGACCTCGACGGCGCCAGCGGTGACGTCGAAGAGTCGGGGGATCAGCGCGACCAGGGTGGTCTTGCCGCTCCCGGTACCGCCGATGATCGCGCTCGTCACCCCGGGTTCGAAGTCGACGGTCACCTCGTCGAGGACGGGCCGTTCGCTGCCCGGGTAGGCGAAGGACACCCCGGAAAGTCGTACCGAGCCGGTCGGGGTCGGCGTGAGGGGTGCTGCGGGGTCGCTGATCGATGGCACAGTGTCCAGGACCTCGGCGATGCGCTCGGCGCTCGCGGCGGCGCGCGGCACGAGGATCGTGACCATCACGGCCATCATCACCGAGGTGAGGATCTGCAAGATGTAGGTGAGGAACGCCGTCAGGTTGCCGATGGGCATCGAACCCTCGCTGACGAACCGGCCCCCGAACCAGAGGACGGCGACGCTCGACAGGTTCAAGATCATCATCATGATCGGCATCGTGAGTGCGAAGATGCGGTTCACGCGCAGGGCTGTGTCGGTCAGGTCGGCGTTGGCGCGCTCGAAGCGGTCGGCCTCGGCCTCGTTACGTACGAAGGCGCGGATGACGCGCACTCCCGTGATCTGCTCGCGCAACACCTGGTTGATCCGGTCGATCTTGGCCTGCATCGAGCGGAACAGTGGGATGACCCGGACCATGACGACACCGATGAACGTGGTCATCACCGGGATTGAGACCAGCAACAGCAAGGAGAGCTTCGCCCCCTCGTGGATCGCCATCACGATGCCGCCGACGGACATGATCGGGGCGATCACCATCATGGTGAGCGCCATCTGCAAGAAGATCTGGATCTGCTGGATGTCGTTCGTGTTTCGCGTGATGAGCGACGCCGTGCCGAAGTGGTTCACGTCGCGCGCGGAGAAGGACTGTACCCGCGTGAAGACCGCGTGACGCAGGTCCGCACCGGTCGCCATCGAGACCCGAGAGGCCCAGTAGACGGCGATCACCGCGAAGAGACCGATTGCGAGTGTGAGCAGGATCATCCAGGCGCCGGTGCGGATGATGTAGTGCAGGTTACCGGTGACGACCCCGCCGTTGATGATGTCGGCGTTCAGGTTGGGCAGGTAGAGGTTGCCGACTGTCTGGGCGATGAGCAACACACTGAGTAGCAGCACCTGGGCGCGGTAGGGACGCAGGTGGGTCCGAAGGAGTCGGGTCAGCACGGTGCTCGTTCGCTCCCGTCGAAAGTCGGGTCCAGCGCGGGGCGTAGCCGGGCGATCGCGGCGTCGAAGGTCGTGGCCGGGTCGAGGACCCCGCCGCTCGCGCGCGCCGTGGTCATCGATACCCGAAAGGCCGCGGTGGCGACGGCGGTCACGAGCGCCGGGTACGGGTCGCGCTCGGGGTCGAGACCGGTACGCTCAGCGATCACGTCGACGAGGGCGCGCTCATAGGTGATGAAGGAGACGAACATCCGTCCGATGAGCGCCGGCTCGGCGTTGATCGCGTGCATGCGCAACGGCCACTCGTCGCTCGATTCGTGGAAGAGTTGGCCCATCACGACGCGCAGCGCCTCGAGCGGTGTCTCGTCGGTGGGTCGGCTGGCCAGTGCGTCGCGCAACTGGTCCACACGCCACGCGTCGAACCCGATGATCGCGTCCTCTTTGGAGGGGAAGTGGTCGTAGAACGTCCGCACCGAGACGTCGGCCGCCGTGGCGATCTCCTCGACGGTGACGTCACGGATCCCGCGCTCGGCGCCCAGTCGCAGCGCGGCCACGCGCAGGGCCTGATGGGTCGCGAGACGCTTGCGTTCCCGTCGTCCGATGGGGTCTGCCACCACGGAACCAGTATGCCTGATTCACTGCACGATGTGCAATTAGTTCATTACTGAAGTGAAAGTCGTCCTCGGAAGCGTGCGATTGCTCGCCGTGAGCGCTAAAAACTGACGACGGTGTAGCCCTCGAGGGCGAAGGACTCGACCTCGGCCCCCGCGGCCACGAGCTCGAGCGGGCGAACGCCGATCTCGGCGGCCACCTCGTACTGTTCGACGTTGGCTCGGCAGGCGGTGGCGCCGATACCGGCGTCTCGCATATCGGCGAGCTGGGTGTCGATGAGGGCGCTCGCGGCCAACTTGACGGCGGGGCCGAAGAACAGGACCCGCACATCGGCGCCGCGGTTCGCCTTCATGCGCGTCGCCATCACCATGCCGGGCACGGCGCGTGCGGGGTCGTCACTGATGATCATGAACGCGACCTTGGCGTGAGACTGCTCACTTGACATGGTGTTCCTCTGTCCTCTCAACGGTCGTCACCTGGGACGACCTCTCTCGTTCGGCGTGCGGCTCCGACGGTGTGACCGGCGTGACGGCGCACGACGACCTCCGGCCCATCAGACGGGGCCACGCGAGCGTGGCCCCCACAGCGATGAGGGGCACGACGTCGCGTATCGTCGCGTCGGGGATCGGAGCGGCGCCGATGTAACTCACCACGGCCGCCGCGACCACTCGACTGCTCACGCAGGAAAGCCTCACCCAACCACCCTACTGGTGGGCCGGGAGGGAACATCCGCCTGACCACGACCTTCGGTGTACTGGGTTCGGCCCTACCTGCTCCATCGCGCACGTGACGCGCCCAGGTGTCGCCGGAGCTCGATGCCGGCCGGGGAGTCGAACCACTGGACGTGACCGAGCAGGTAGGACCGGTAGGCGAGCTCGACGTTGGCTGAGGAGTCGAGAATTCCGCCGAAGTACTCGACCTCGGAGAGGGCGAACTCGACGTGGGCGATGGGTAACACCGCAGCGAGGGTGGCGATGTCGTCCTCGGTGAGCGCGATGACCCCGTCGTAGCCCTCGAGCAGGGCGTCGAGGGCGCCGTAGTCGACGGTGATGGTCCCCGCGCCAGCGGTGTCGAGCCAGTCGATGGCGCTGCGCTCGATTGCGACGGCGAGGTCGTGCAGCGCGAACGTGCGGTTCGACAGGCCGAGGTCGAGCACGCTCGCGACGTCAGCCTCCGGAGTCGCGTCACGCCACGTGAGGTTCGAGCCGTGCCAGTCGCCGTGGGTCCACTGTGTCGTGACGTCACCGAGCTGGGAGGCCGCGGTCTCGATCGGTCCGGCGAGGACCGACGCATAGTCGCCGAGGACGTCGTAGGGCACCGTCGCGCGAACGAGGCCCGGCCGAGTGGTCACGAGCTGGCGATACGCCGCCTCGGGGTCGGGGGCGAGGATGACGGCGACTGAGTCCAACAGGGGACCGAAGTCCCACGCCGCGGCGTCGAAACCAGCCGCGGCCCGGTGGAAACGCGCGAGGGCGGCGCCGGCGGCGCCGGCGTGCGCGTGCGACAGGAATGGGTGCCACGAGGGCACGTCGCGATAGTGATCCACACCGGCCGCTCGCTCGTAGACCTCGTAGAGGACCTGTTCCCGTTCGTGCACGGTCGAGCCGTCACGCGCGGCGAGGACCGCCGGCGTGTTCAGGCCGCGTGAGCGCACGTGGTCGACGAAGGCGTGTTCGAGCGCGAGGCGTTCGCGCGATCGGACCCGAACGTCGTGACGCTTGAGAAAGTACGTCTGGCTGTCCAACTCGACGAGCGCCGCGGCCGACATGGGGCGCGGGCTGCGCCAGAGGACCGTCGCGACGTTCGTTCGCGAGGGGCCCTCGACGTAGTGGCCGAGGACCTCCGAGGCCTCCGCCGCGGTGATCGCCGGCCAGTCGGGGACGACGAGGTCGTTCACCATCCCGTGGACGAGTCCGTCGGGCTGGGTCCGTTCGTCGCCGGACGTGGTCACGCCTCGGCGTCGGCCCCGACGCGAAGCGGCTCGGTGCGGCGCGCGCGCAGGTTGACGAGCGCGCCCGTGAGCAGCGTGGCGACCACGGACACCACGAAGGATGTGAGCGAGGCCGACATCCAACTCGGCGCGTGGAAGTGCAGCGCGGTCGCGATGTGCGCCCACATCGTCACCCACCAGCCGATGTAGCCGGGGTTGATCAGCTGGTAGATGGCGAAGCCGATCGCCCAGGGTACGAGCATCGTCGAGCGGCTCTGAGCCCGCGACGAGAGGTTGAGGTGTCCCTTGGAGAGCAGGAAGAAGTCGACGATGAACACCGCGGACAGTGGGACGAATACCGACCCGAGGAGCACGAGGAAGTTCTCGTAGTCGGCGATGTTGATCCCGAGGGCGAGTGCCGTAGTGAGTGCTGACACGATGAGCGCGAGTACGCGTCGGTCCCAGAGGGGCCGCAGATTCTGGATCGAGACGACGGTGGAGTACACGTCCGCGAAGGACTGGTCGAGCTCGCGCGCGGCGAGCAGCGCGAAGGCGAGGGTTCCGAGGGGCACGGCGATGAAGGCACCGTAGATGTCCGAGGGTGAGCGCGCCACGGTCACGAGAGCCACCAGGCCGATCACGTAGCAGAGCACTTGGGTGACGCCGTAGCCGACGAAGGCGCCCCAGAAGGCCGTGCGAGGTGTGCGCGAGTGGCGCGTGTAGTCGGCGGCGAGCGGGGCGAAGGAGATCGCGACGGCGATGACCGTGTCGGTCGCCGCCCAGAAGCCGGTCCAGGTGCCGTGAGTGAGGGCCGGCATCGGGTGGCGGAGCAGCTCGACGAAGAGGTAGACCAGCACCACCAGGACCGCCGGCGTGGCGATGCGTCGCAAGATACGGATCGCCCCGAGCGGATACAGGGTCAAGAGCCCCGTGATCACCCCGGCGATGAGTACGTAGGCCCACTGGGCGAGGCCTGGCTCGACGGTTCGCGCGGCCGTCGCGATGGTGACGAGCTCGAAGATCCCCCACCCCAGCAGCTGCACGATGTTGATCAAGGTCGGTAGGTAGGACAGCCGACTTCCGAAGACGCCCCGGAGCAGGACCATGGCCGGCGCACCCGTGCGCGCACCGGCAACGCCAGAGAACGCGATCGCGAGGGTGCCGAGTACCGTGCCGAGCACGATCGCCGTCAGCGCGGCGAGCAGGGAGAGTTCGGGGGTTCCGTTGCCGTTGGGCTGCAGGACGAAGATGGCGCCGGTGAAGCCGAGCAGACTGACGCCGAGGTTGCCCCACAGCCCGAACTGATCGATGATCCCGAGTGGTTGGGGGACGGGCTCGACGAGGGTCCGCGGCACTTCGGCGTGGCGGTCCCCCGAAACCAATGTGAATGACGAATCTGGCTGGCTGGTCACCATGACCTCCTTACGCCGGCATTACCCGGACAAGTTCGACGGTCGGTGGCACTTCGGCCCGTGGGCCAACCACCCTCTCAGCCCGGTACGTCCGAGCTCCCGTTGTACAGCGACCACAGCGTACCAGCGCGGCCCGCGGGCACCGGTGGTATCACCCCCCGTTCGCGACCGACAGTGCACGGGGGTGATTGGCTTGTATACCCCACGGGGTATACTCGACCAACGTCCCACAGGAGGTAATCAGTGATTTCTGAAGTCGACGTCCGTACGTTCATCGCCGCCCACGCCGACGGTGCCCACGTCCTCGACGTGCGCGAGCCCCACGAGTACGAGGCCGGTCACGTCCCCGGTGCCCGGCTCGTCCCGCTCAGCACCGTGCCCGACGTGGCGCGCGAACTGCCGATTGGTCCCCCGATCTACGTGATCTGCCAGAGCGGCAGTCGGAGCCGGGTCGCCGCGGCGCACCTCGCCCGGATCGGTCACGACGTGCGCGCGGTCATCGGTGGCACGAGTAGCTGGGTTAGCGCCGGACGCCCGGTGGTGCGCGGCCTGCGGGCGAACATCGCTTGATCGTCCCGAGTGGTCTCGCGTCGACGTGGACGCCATGCGGTGAGCCAACGGGGGCTGAACGCGTTCGTGTCGACTTACTAGCTGTGGCCGACGTGCCACTTCGCACAGTCGGCGCACTGATAGACGCTCATCGGTGCCCCGTCGCGTTTGGACAGCACACGAGCGCGGGCCTCAGCGTCCTCGCGCCGGTCGTAGCCGACTTTCGGTCGTCCCCGTGCCGTCGTGTGCGAACGTGGTCCGCGACGAAGTGATGTGCCCGGCTTCGCCCGGCCGCCGTAGCGGCCCGACCAGTAGAAGACGAAGGCGACGATCGCGACGGCGACGATCAGGACGATGAAGGTCACCACGGTCGTCGGCTCCGTCGGGGTCGGGCGCGATGGCGCTCGTCGGTGCTCGCGATCGTTGATCGGCTAGACGGTGACCGAGACGTGAAGTACTGTGCCACGACCGCGTGACCCGCAGATCGGGGTGTGACCGCACCCGTCGACGTGGTCCCCGTAGGTCCACTGGTCAGCTCAGTATGAAATCCGCGACGGCCCGTGCGAACCCCTCCTCGGCATTGGTAGCGGTGACGACGTGGGCGGCGCGCTGCACGTCGGGGTCGGCGTTGCCCATCGCCACGCTGAAACCGGACACCTCGAACATCGCCACGTCGTTGTGCATGTCGCCGATCGTCGCGATCGCCTGGGGGGCGATGTCGTAGCGCTTGGCCAGGTACTCCACGACGCTGCCCTTGTTGGCGTCGGGGTTGGTGACGTCGAGGTAGTAGGTCTGTGAACGAGTCGCCGAGACACGCGACGTGAACCGTTCGTTGGTCGCCGACCAGGCGGCCGCACTCGCGTCGGCGTCGTCGCTCACGCCGACGATCTTGTTGACCCCACGCGCAATGCCCTCGAAACTCGTGACCACGGTCGGTCCGCCCTCGAGGATCCGCGCCTCCTGGTCGACGTGGGGACCGTCCTCGTCGAGCACGAACCACTCGTCGCTTCGAAAGACCCAGATGGACATTGCGTGGGCCTGCAGTACGTCGATCACGTCGCCGACGATCTCCTCGTCAATCGAGCGCTCCTCGATGACGGTGAGGTCGCCATTGACGATCGCGCCGCCGTTGAAGGCGCCGAGGGGCGTCGTCAACGCGAGCGGCTCGACGAAGCGGATCAGGCCGCGCGGTGGTCGCGCACTCGTGATCGCGAACGTGATCCCCGCGTCACGTAACTCGTGCACGGCGCGGATCGACGCTGCGGTCAGCTCCTTATCGGGATTGATCAGCGTGCCGTCGACGTCTGAGAGCAGGAGTCGGATCTGACCACTCATTCGGGCAGGCACCACGTGTTCGGGGCGATGAGTTCGGTCGCGGACGCGGGCCCCCACGAACCCTTGGCGTAGGGCTCGACCGGCGGTGGCGACGCGAGCAGGTCCGCGCTCACCTCCCAGAGCCGTTCGATGCCGTCGGAGCGAGTGAAGAGCGTGCGCTTGCCCAACATCGCCTCGAGGATCAGATACTCGTACGCCTCGAGGTGGTGGGCCTTTTGGAAGGAACCCGCGTAGTTGAACGTCATCTCCGCGGCGTCGAGGCGCATCTCGGGGCCGGGCTGCTTGGCGAAGAAGTGCGCGTGGATCGATCCCGGGTCGGCGAAATCGACGACGAGTCGGTTACCACGGTTAGCCGGTGCTCCCTTGGCGAGGGGGAAGAGTCGCATGACCGGCTCCTCGAAGCCGATGGTGATCACCTGACGACTCTCGGCGAGGGCCTTGCCGGTGCGCAGGTAGAAGGGCACGCCCTTCCAGCGGGTGTTCTCAATCTCGGCGCGAATGGCGACAAACGTCTCGGTCGATGAGTCGCGCGCGACGCCGGCTTCGTTGCGGTAGCCGTCGTACTGGCCGCGGACGACGTGGGCCGGGTTGATGGGCCGCAAGGTCTCGAACACCTTGTGGACCTCATCGCGCAGCGGCCGCGCCTCGAGTGAGGTCGGTTGTTCCATCGCGATGAAGCCCAGCACCTGGAACAGGTGGCTCACGACCATGTCGCGAAAGGCGCCGGTTCCTTCGTAGAACGCGCCACGACCCTCAATCGTGAGTGTCTCGGGGACGTCGATCTGGACGTAGCGGACGTGGTCGCGGTTCCACAGGGGTTCGAAGAACCGATTGGCGAACCGCAGGGCGAGGATGTTGTCGATTGACTCCTTACCGAGGAAGTGGTCGATGCGAAAGACCTGGGTCTCTTCGAAGTTCGCCTTGATGACGGTGTTGAGCTCCTTCGCCGAGGCGAGGTCCACGCCGAAGGGTTTCTCGAGGATTATGCGGGCGTTGTGACGGAGGTCCGAGGCGCCCAGCATGGTCACCAGACCCAGGACCGCATCGGGTGGGACCGCGAGGTGGAACAGACGGTTGACGTCGCCGCCGATGGCCGTTTCGGCGTCCTCGACGGCGGCGAGGAGTGCCGACCCGTCCTGCGCCGATGATTCGGCGAACGAGAGCGACGCGACGAAGGAATCCCAGACGTCGCCGTCGGGGGCGAGCTCGCCGAATTCGTCGATTGAATCGTGCGCGAACGAACGGAAAGCATCGCTCGAGAGGGCGAAGGCCGCCGGGGCCGACCCGATGATCCGGTAGTCCTTCGGGAGCAACCCGGCCAGGGCCAGGTGGTAGAGCCCCGGGATGATCTTGCGTCGTGCGAGGTCGCCCGTCGCACCGAAGAGCACGATGATGTAACTCGTGGGGACTTCGACGTCTGTCTCGATGGGGTGGGTGCTCACTGGAGAAGATCGCCCGATCGGAGGACCCACGAGGTTCGAGGCGGGTTCATCGTCACGACGGCTTTTCGACGTGGCCGCCGAACTCCGAGCGCATGGCCGAGAGGATCTTCGCGGTGAACTGACCGCGCTCGCGCGATTCGTAACGTTGCCAGAGCGCGGCGCTGATCACGGGCGCGGGGACCGACTCGTCGATCGCGGCCTGCACGGTCCAGCGGCCCTCGCCCGAATCGGAGACCCGACCGCTGAACTCGCTCAGCTCGGGCGATCCGGCGAGTGCGTCGGCGGTCAGGTCCATCAGCCACGAGCTGATGACCGAACCGTGCCGCCAGACCTCGGCGACCTCGGCGACGTCGATGTCGTAGGCGTAGAACTCAGGATTGCGCATCGGCGTCGTCTCGGCGTCGGCCTCGACCTCGGCCGTGCCCGCGTTCGCGTGTTTGAGGATGCTGAGGCCCTCGGCGATCGACGCCATCATGCCGTATTCGATGCCGTTGTGCACCATCTTGACGAAGTGACCGGCGCCGTTCGGTCCGCAGTGCAGGTAACCGCTGGTCGCGGTGCCGGGCCGTCCCGATCGCGCCGCCGTCGCCACGACACCGTCGTCGCCGGGGCTGATCGAGCGAAAGAGCGGTTCGAGTCGGTTCACCACCACAGTCTCGCCTCCGATCATCAGGCTGTAGCCCCGCTCGAGGCCCCAGACGCCACCGCTCGTCCCACAGTCCACGTAATGAATGTTGCGGGTGGCGAGCGCTCTCGAACGGACGATGTCGTCCTGGTAGTAGGAGTTGCCGCCGTCGATCACGACGTCGCCGGGTTCGAGGTGGTCGAACAGTTGAGTCACGGTGTCGCCCGTGATCGCCGCCGGCAACATGAGCCAGACCGTCCGCGGTGCGTCGAGCTTGGCGACGAGGTCCTCGATCGACGTGGCACCGACGACACCCTCGGGTTCCAGCGCGGTCACGGCATCGGGATTGACGTCGTAGGCCACGCAGTGGTGACCGTCGCGGGTCAGTCGGCGAACGATGTTCGCCCCCATGCGCCCGAGTCCAATCATGCCTAACTGCATTGGCGATTCCGTGGTCATGAGGATCCCCTTCCGTTGAGTGCTCGATAGTGCTCGATCAACGCGTTCGTGGACGAGTCGTGGTTGAGGACCGGCGCGTCGCCGGTGAGTTCGGGGACAATCGCACTGGCGAGTGCCTTGCCCAGTTCGACCCCCCACTGGTCAAAGGAGTCGATCCCCCAGATCGCACCCTGGGTGAAGACCGCGTGCTCGTAGAGCGCGATGAGTGAACCGAGCAGCTTCGGCGTCAGGATCTCCGCGAGCAGGACGTTGGTGGGCCGGTTCCCCTCCATGACGCGGTGCGCGACCACTCGCTCGGGACCGGCGTCGCGACGGACCTCGTCGGCGGTCTTGCCGAAGGCGAGCGCTTCGGCCTGGGCGAAGACGTTCGCGCTCAAGATGTCGTGGTGGTCACCGAGTGGGTTCAGGCTCCGTGCGAAGCCGATGATGTCGACGGGGATGATCGACGTGCCTTGATGGATGAGCTGATAGAAGCTGTGCTGGCCGTTGGTGCCGGGCTCGCCCCAGTAGACGGGTCCGGTCTGGTAGTCCACGGTGGCACCCTCGAGGGTCACGTGTTTGCCATTGGACTCCATCGTCAGCTGCTGGAGGTACGCCGGCAGTCGTTTCAGGTACTGGTCGTAGGGCATGACCCCGACGGTGGTACAGCCGAGGAAGTTGCGGTTCCACACCCCGAGCAGACCCATCAGGACCGGGAGGTTCTCCTTGAAGGGCGCGAGGCGGAAGTGCTCGTCCATCTCGTGGAAACCCGACAGGAGCTCGGCGTAGGCGTCGGGACCGATTGCGAGCATCGTCGAGAGCCCGATGGCCGACGTCATCGAGTAACGCCCACCGACCCAGTCCCAGAAGCCGAACATGTTCGCGGTGTCGATGCCGAAGGCTGCGACCTGCTCCGCGTTGGTCGACACGGCGACGAAGTGCTTGGCGACGGCCGCGTCGTCGCCAAGCCGCTCGAGGAGCCACGCCCTGGCGGAATGCGCGTTGGTGAGCGTCTCCACCGTGGTGAAGGTCTTGGAGGAGATGATGAACAGTGTCTCGGCGGCGTCGAGGTCGCGCACCGCCTCGACGAAATCGTCGCTGTCGACGTTGGAGACGAAGCGGAAGGTCAGGTCGCGCTGGCTGTAGAAGCGAAGGGCTTCGTAGGCCATCACGGGGCCGAGGTCCGATCCGCCGATCCCGATGTTCACGACGTTTTTGATGGACCGGCCGGTGAAGCCCCGCCACTGGCCCGAACGGACCCGGGTGGCGAAGTCGGTCATTCGATCGAGCACCGCGTGAACCTCGCCGACCACGTCGACGTCGTCGACGACGAGGGACGACTCGCGGGGCATTCGAAGCGCGACGTGCAAGACGGCGCGGTCTTCGGAGACGTTGATGCGGTCGCCGCGAAACATCGCGTCGCGTCGTTCGGCGAGGTCGGATTCACGCGCGAGCTGCAGGAGTAGTTCCAGCGTCTCGTCGGTGATCCGGTTCTTCGAGTAGTCCAGATAGATCCCCGCCGCCTGCGCTCGAAGACGCCGACCACGTTCGGGGTCCTGCTCGAAGAGCTGACGCAGGTGGCGTTGTCCGATGGTCTCAACGTGGGCTTCGAGTGCTCGCCAAGCTGGACGATCTTGAAGTGGGGCTGGCGTCACGATGGTCCCTTCATGGTCGAAGTCGAAGCGTCACGACTCGACAGTAGAACGAGCGAGCGACGAGTCGCTCCTCGTCGCTTCGGTCATTGGTCCTTCGGGTCACGCGGCGGTCTCCGAGGCGTCGATCGCGTCGGAGGCGTCGGGCAGTTCCTGGGGCACGTCGAGCCGCGCGACACCGATCCGGTAGTCGTTCAACCCGTAGTAGATGTCGTAGCGATCGGGCTGGCCGATGTCGTCGCGTCGGTCGATCCCGGTGGGGAAGACGACGTCCGCCGGCGTGGCGCGTGGTCCGCTCGACGGTTCGGGTGTGAGAAGGGGCTGCGGGGTCCGGTAGAGGATCTCGCTCGGGTGCTCCAAGGAGAGGACCATGGCTCCGGCCGCGTACGTGAGGCGATCAGTGCCAGTCGTCGGGTCGGGGACATCACTCACCCCGTGATACATGACGAGCCAGCCGTGACGGCACATGATCGGCGGGGTACCGCTCCCGATCTTGAGGTGTTCCCACGACGACACGGGCGTCGCGAGTCGGTGGTGCGACGTGAAGGTGAGGAGCTGGGCCGGGTCCATGCCCGAGAACGGCATCGTGCTGTAGGAGATCCAGATGCATTCGCGATACTCGTCCACGACGTGACTGCCGTCGGCCGCGCTGATCTCTTCGGCTCGGGTCCCCGGGAACAGTGGTCGGTGCAGGATGGCGAGCTCCGGCCGGTCCGAGGGATTCGGGATGGCGACGGGGAAGCACACGGCGTCTTTGTTGTCGACGCCTTCGAAATCAATGTGCTCGTGGGGTTCGAAGGTGGCGAGTCCCAGTCGTTGCCACGTGAGCAGGTCCTTGGAGATCGCGAGGGCGATCCGTGGGCCATCGGGGGAAAATGCCGTATAGGTCATCACGTAGCGCCGCAGTGGTTCGACGTAGTTGATTCGAGGGTCCTCACAGCCGCCGCCGTCGGGGTGAAGCTCGTAGGGCGCCTCGGGCTCGAGTGCGACTCCGAGGCGCTCGACCCCCCGTGGTTCGCCCTCGTCGTCGAAGACGACCCTCATGATGCCGATACGTGAGTAGTTGCCCGCCGCGACGATGCGAGGGAACAGGTAGAGCTCGCCGTCGGGGCCGCGAGCGGCGGCGGGGTTGAGCACGCCTTCGACCTCGTGGGGGTTTCCCGCCTCGGGCTCGATGACGAGGTCGAGTGGACGCAGGGTGAAGTCACTCATGATGGTCCGCCGGAGCCTTGACCTGCTCGGAGCCGTCGCCGAGACACGCGATCACCGTCTGGATGACCCGGGCGGTCTCGGCGGGTCCCGAGACCAGGATCGAGTCGACCCCGGCGACTTGCACCGGGTAGTCGTTGCCGCCCTCGAAGATGGCGTCGCCGGCGAAGAGCATCTCATCGACGGTGACACCGAGCTGCTCGGTGAGTTTCGCGATGCCGTAGGCCTTATCGATGCCCGGTTTCGTGATATCGATCGACGTGGTCCCACCCATGTGGATAGCGAAGTCGGGTAGGAGCGGGGTGAGGATCTCGATGATCTTGGTGCGCTTAGCGAAGTCGGGGTCCCAGCCCTCCTTCTCGGCGAGGGGGGCTTCTTGACCGAGTACCGACAAGGTGATCTGACTGCCCCGGTCCTCGATCGCCTCGCCCCACACTTTGCTGGCGGCGAACCCGGATTCGTCGAGCGCGTGTTGCAGCGACGTGATGATGGTCTGGCGCTCGTCGTCACTGAAGTTCTCCGCGTACAGTTCGTGCCAACCCTCGTCGTAGCGGAAGAATCGCGTGCCGTTGGTCGGCAGCAGGAAGAGTCGCTCGAAGTGCTCGTTGCTGTGTAGTTGTGCGAGCAGCTGTTTCTCGAATTGGGGCCACGCGCCCCCCGAGATCACCGCGACGCTCATCGTTCGCAGTAACGCGGTGAGCAGGGTGGCGATCTCTGCGCCGAGTGGTGACTTGCTCGGCGCGAGCGTCCCATCCAGGTCGAACACGAAGAGCCGCTTCGTGCGGCGGTTCTCCTCAGGTGATTCCTTCACTCGCTGGTGTGATCTCTTTGGCACCTGCACCCCCTTGGCGTATCGTTCATCCGTTGTTATCGGTCGCGCGTTGCCTCATGCTCGGACATCGCTCTGTGGGTTCGATCGGCTGCATCTGGCTGAAATCGTTCAGTCCCGTTGCTCGAGGAAACTGGCCACGCACGGCTACCTTTCGAATGTGCGCGAACGGCCCCGCGACTCATCCGAAGCGCGCAACGGTGATAGGGGCAGGCTACCGTTGACGCGCGCTGCGTTGTATGGCACCCCACCGTCATCGTCGTGAACGTGGCTCGATTCGTCATCGTCTCGCCGCCGTTTCGTTGGCGCACGAACCCCTACACCCGACCAAAGTCGTCTTCGAGGCGAACGATGTCGTCTTCACCGAAGTAGGTGCCGGTCTGGATCTCGATGAAGACCACCGGCACGTCCGTGCGGTTCTCGCAACGGTGCGCCTGACCGATGTTGATATCAAGGCTCTGACCAGGTCCTAGCTCGATCGTCTCGCCGTCGAGGATTGCGGTCGCCGTGCCACTGACGACGAACCAGTGCTCGGCGCGCTTCTCGTGGCGTTGGTAGCTCAGGCGCTTATTCGCGTTGACGACGATTCGTTTGACCTTGTGATCGGCCATGGTGTCGTCCAGTACGGTGAACGATCCCCACGGACGCTCGTCGAAGACTCGTCCTTCTGCATCGGTGAGACTCATAGTCCAACTCCTCCATTGGTCGGTCGGTTGGTTCATGGATCATCGCTGCGTCGATGGCGTCACTACCAGGTCACGGCATCGCCGCGTGCTTGGACCTTACCGGGCTCGTCGCCTCGTCAAGCAAAGGCGTCCCGGCGATGCCGCAGCTCGCCCGGTACGGCGTGACGGCACCCTCCACAACGATGGTGGTGTCACGGGGGTGTTGGCTGCGCGTTTGCGGTCCGAACGTCGACGCTAGGGCCGAACGAAGCGCAGTGGCGCCATCGCGAAGGAGCTGTTGAGGCCGCCCGTGGCTACGAGCACGCAGGACTGTCGACACGCGACGGTGTCGCTCGGGTCATAAGGTCGCACACCCGCACGACTCGATAGCACGAAGGTGATGCGACCCGAACCCGTGACGTCGGTGACGCCAAAGGGCTCGGCGGCGAGCTCCGCGCCGCAGCCGCCTTCGTTGGCGTCGGCCGCCGTCGCACACTCGGACATGAAGAACTTTCCGCCGATGTCGAAGCCCCGCACCGTCACGATCACGGTCTCGCCACCGTGCAGGTTCGACGCCGGGGTGACGTGCACCACCGGCACGCGGCCGGTTATCCCTCGCGGGCCGAGTTTGCGGGTGACGTCGAGCGCGATGCGGTTCGCGGAACCGTTGGCGCAGCTCGGTGGGCGAAAGAACGAGGACGCGAAGGTCGGCGCCCCCACCGTAAGCGCGTGTCGCCACCCGCGGAACGAGAATGTCATGCGACGTGGTGCGGGCGAGAAGCCGCACCAGCGCATCTCGACGATGGCCCACGGCCGGTTCGGCGATATGACGATGGGACCGGAGGGGATCGGGAGCGACGGTGTCCAGCGGTAGGGCGTCTCGGTGAACGCGAGCGGGCGCTCCGACGACGTGAAGAGGTGGATCGTTGGGCGGCCGGACAGCGCGCACGCGTGCGACGAGTTGCTCGAGATCGTGATGTCCCCGTCGGGGTTGCCCGGTCCGTTGAAGACGACCATGGTCTGTAGCTGGGTCGGCGCACATATCGGGACGGCGGCCGCGCTAGCGCGTTCAGTGGCGCCCAGCGGGGCGGCGAGTGGCGTGAGCAGCAAGATCACGACGGTCGCGCCGAGCCAGATCGCCGCGACTCGTCGAGGGAGTGGCACCGACGTCACCGATGAGGTCACGTTCGCACCGTAGACCTCACCGACCCGACCGGCGCGGCGTCCGGTCCGGGTACCGGTCACTCGACGCACGAGTGCGGTACGCGTCATGGTTGCACCTCGACAGCCCGTCCGATGGACGGTCCACTGCCCGTGTCCAACGACCAGGCGAACTTTGCGAGTGAAGCCCGCGTGGATGGTGGAATCACTAGCTCCATCGCGAAGCGTTCCGATCCGTGGGGCGTCACGGGTGCCGCCTGGGCGCAGTTGAGTTCGAAGGTGCGTACCTCGGGCTTTGCGCCCTTCACGTTGGGCGCGACGAAGATCGCTTCGGTGAAGTTCGGACACGGCGTGAACGTGACCTCGGTCGCGGTCGGATTGTGCAGTGTGACCACGTAGGAGAGGGTCGTCCCGGCGCGCAACGCAGCTGGCAACGTCGCCGTCGCCGTCAGTGATGCGACACTGCCCGGAGGCGGTTCGACGACGCCTGGCGTTGGGGGTCGCACACCGAGTTGGCTCTCGTCGAGACCGCAGGCGACGTCGAGGTGGACGCCACTGACGCCTGCGCCACCGCCGCCGAGGGGGAGCAGCACGCGAATCGTGTTGTACGTTGCGGCGCGCTCGTTATCGAGATTTTGTGACTGTGACGGTGAGTTGAGCGCGTTACAGCCTTCAGACGTCCCGAGGAGCAGGAGGCCGCTACGTCCCGTGGCGAGGTCGGTCCCGTTCAGACTTCCGAAGTAGGTGCCGTCCTTTCGAACTTGAAGTGGTCGCCACTGGTGTGTTCCCGTCTGGCCCTCGAGGTCGGGGTAACCGCTCAACTGGCACAACGGTCCGGTGTTGGTGAAGACGACGACTGTGAGCTCGTTACCGAGTCCCGCGCCGCCGCGGCCCAGGCGCGTCCTCAAGTGACCAGAGCGACACGGCGTCGCGCGCACCAACGTGGTCGTGGTCGTCGTCGTGGTGGTCGTCGGAGAGGCCGTCAGCGCCGACCAGGGGACGACACCGCCTGACGGCGTCGGGGTGCCACACGAACTGAGCGTCAGGGACGCGATCGCCACGACCGCGATGCGAACGAGCCCGAGGGTCTTCATATCCGCATCCTACGGACGTAACAGACGATGGGTGATGCCTGGTCAAATTGCGACTTCAGCCGGGGCGGAAATCAAGGGCCGGTGCACGGTTCCCGTGGTCCTGGTCCGGAACTCGTCACGCCTCGTGGCAGCCGGAAGCGCCGGTTGACCGGTTCGTTGTAGCGTTCTACGTTCTGGGTCTCGCCCCTGGTCGATCGTGGTTCGGTGATCGGCTTGGACTCGCGCTCGTCGTCATCACCAAGGAGTGGTCCATCGAGTGAACGTCGGGATCCTTGGCTCGTATGGTCGTTCGCGGGACCCTCCGTTGGCGCACGATGAAGAGACGCAGTTGTTGCTGGGCCTCAGGAGGGCACATCTCTCCGGCGAGGTCGCCCCAGATGAGAGGTGGTCGGCCGGCGCGAGACGACGCATCTCAGTCAAGACAACACCGTGGTGTGTCAGCTTGTCGAGAAGTCAGGCCCGCGTCGACCTACCACCCAACAGCTTCATTGTTTGCCAGGCGGACGTGTCTATCGTGACGTGGCGGCGATGTCGCAGGCGTCCGCGAATGCCGCCATCGACGTGAAGGTCCAGTTCGGGGTGACAGCTGACGACGGCGCCGGTGTCGCGCCCCAACCCGGCGTGGCGTGACGTCGGTTAATCCACACTGTGGGGAGTCCCACCGCCTGGGCGGGCACGTGGTCATGGAAGAGACTCTGCGCGACGTGCAGTAACCGACCAGCTTCGATTCCCAGTCGTCTGCGCTCCTGGTCGAGCACCTCGAAATTACGTGGTGACGGTTTGTAGGATCCGACGTCTTGTGCGGTGATGACGCTGGTGAAGGTGACTCCCAACCGATCGTTCGACTTCGCGAAAGACGCGCGGTCGACGTTGGAGAGGATGATGAGACGGTAGTGAGACGCGAGTCGGTCGAGCGCCTCCGCCGAGTCGTCGAAGGCCGGCCAGTCGGGTATCGAGTCCGCGAGCGTCCTCGCGTCGGAGTCACTCACCGGTACGGCGAGTTGGTGGCCCAGATTTCGCATGGCGCGAGCGAGGATGTCCGGGTAGAGGTCCGTAGGGTGGAGGGCTTCGGCAGTCGCCTCGTGATCGGCGTACGCGTTGAGTAACTCCTCGTCGGTCATGGTGACACCGTGATTAGCGGCCCAGCGACGCAGGACGGCCGCCATGCCCGTCTCCCAGTCGATGAGTGTTCCGTAACAGTCGAAACTGAGGGCGTCGAATTCGGTGAGGTTCATGGTGCACCTTGGGCGACGAGGCGGTGTCGGTTATCTCCTAGTCATCGTGAACGGTACCAGAGCGATGGTCGGCGACAGCACCGTACGTGACGTGTGCGGCGTTCGTGGCGTACCCACTGAGCGCTGAGCATTGCGAGCCTCACTCGCGGTACGGTCAGTCGCGTGACTCTCCCAGCCCCCACGTTGGAAACCGACCGTTTGCGACTTCGTCCCTTCGAGGACAGCGACGCGAGCGCGCTGTTCTCGCTGCACAGCAACGCTCGCGTCATGCGCTACTGGGACGCGCCACCCTGGCGTGAGACGACGCGCGCGGCGCAGTTCATCGCGACGTGTCGCCAGATCGCCGAGTCGGGTACCGGGACGCGACTGGCCGTCGAGCGCCGCGCAGACGGGTCGTTCATCGGCTGGTGCGCCCTGGTTCGATGGAACGCCGAGTACCGCAGCGCGTCGATGGGCTACTGCTTTGATGACGCGACGTGGGGCCGCGGTTACGCGACCGAGGCGGGGCGGGCGCTGCTGCAGTGGGGATTCTGCACGTTGGCGCTCAACCGGGTCCAGGCGGAGACCGATACGCGCAACGTGGCCTCAGCGCGAGTGCTCGAGAAGCTCGGCTTCCTGCACGAAGGAACACTGCGCGAAGACTGCGTGGTGGACGGCGAGGTCTCGGACTCGTGGGTGTTCGGCTTGATCAGGCGCGACTGGGAATCGCTGTCGGACCCTCGTATGACGTGAGACGCAACGCAGGTGACGTGCCGAGGCAGTGACGGCTGACGCCGTCAGATCGATTGACACCATCGGGTGCACGACCATGCCCCGACGATTGGCCCCGCGTCCGTTTCCGTCACTGGTGTCGCTCGAACGTCACTTATCGAGTTCAGCGAGCACCTCGCCGATGATTTTGGTCATCTTGTGGGCCGGGAGTGGCTCGCCCCCCTCGGCTTCGGCCACCTCGCTGGCGAACGCCTCGACGGAGTGCGTCCCGCCCACGAGCACGTAGCGCAGCGCCTCGCCGGTCGCCTCGGCGTCGGTCACGTGCGTGAGTGCGCCAACGACGTCGTGATCGGAGGACTCACCCACCGCGTGGACCACCCGCATCGCCTCCTCGCGACCGCTCGCCGTGGAGACGGCGGGCTCGCGGTCGGGATTCTGCTGCAGGTCCCACTCGGTGAGGGCCTCGTTGTAACCACCCTCACCGGGGTGCAGGACTCGAGTCGTCGGTGCACCGGCGTCGGCGGCCCCATCGCTGGAAGTCTGCTCGGGGACATCGTCGCCGTCGTGGTGCCGCGTCTCTGGAATTGGTACGACCAGGCTCCCGTCGGGGTTCCGAATGATTTCCATATCGTTTCTCCCTTCGGACATCGCGTGGTGCCCGCTGTAGCCAACCTACGTGGCGAAGAACGAAATGAAGCCGCCCGTGGTCGATACCGGCTTTGATCTGCGCAAATTGCCTGCGCCGTCAACACCTCGAGTTCGATTGATGCGTGTGCGGGGACCGTGAATGTTGGGTCGACGTCGCGAGACGAATCGGTACCGTGCCGATCCGGCTGGTCATGAGGTCGCGAACTTTGCGCCGCGGCGGTCACGAGCGCGATGCGGCATCATCTCGCGCCGTCCTGGACGGGGTCGTCGGCGTTGACCTCGGTATCAATGGCGACGGCACCCTCGTCACACTTGTCGCAGAATCCTCGCGGGGACGCCGGCCACCAGGGTTGCCGACGGCACATCAGTAGTCACGACTGCTCCCGCCGCGACGACGGCACCGGTCCCGATAGTGACGCCGGGCAAGATCGTGGCGGCAGCTCCGATCCAGACATTCGAACTGATGGCGATGGGCGCAGCGGTGATGTAATCGCGCCGCCGGTCTGGCTCGACGGGGTGTCCCGCGGTGACCAGGTTGACCTTGTGGGCGAGCATCACGTCATCGCCGATATCGATGGCGGCGTGACCGGTGAACGCGCACTGTGAGCCGATGAACACGCCTCGACCGATGCTGATGTTGAGGCCGTAGTCCGAGTAGAAGGGCGGGATCAGTGTGAAGCCGTCGCCAACGGCTTTGCCGATGAGTTCCTCGACGATCCTCGTGATTGCTTCGGGGTCGTCCAATGAGCAGGCGTCCAACATCGACGAGAGCCGAGTCGCGACTTTGACACGTTCGAAGAGAGCACGCGACTCGGGGGTCTTGGTCGCTATCCACTGGCTCCTGTCCACGTTTCTCCTCTGTGACGTGATGACGGAATGGCGACGTGAGTCTAGGAGCCGTCGCGCCAGCGAGTGGTCGAGATCTCACACCGATGCGCCGCTACTGGCCAGTGCATGGGTGCTGGTGCAGCGTGGGATAGCCCAGGACGTGCTCGGCGCACTGTTCGGCGACGGTGGCTCGGTCGAGCACGCTCGTTCGTCGTTCGTCGTTCGTCGTTCGTCGTTCGTCGTTCGTCGTTCGTCGTTCGTCGTTCTCGACATCGGCTCGAACGGTGTCGCCGCCGACGGGAACCGAATGTCGCGGTTCGTCACCTGTGACACCGATGGGGCAAGATGCTGGGGTGTCAAACCACTGCGAACGTGCGGCGCGGTACGTGCTGGCCGCGAGCGTCGTTGGCGGGTGGACGTGAGCGACGTCGGGCGGCGAACCCAGCCAGGTGTCGACCGCGTTCGACCAACGACGTCGCGAGACCGTTGGTCCACGTTGGCCGGGCCAGCCGTGCTCGGGCGCTCAGTGCTACTCACCCCCGGCGTCGAGGTCCCGTCGCCGTGGGCAGGCGCCGAACACATCACACTTGACGAGGAGTCGTTGAAGAGTCCGAACACCTTGCGAGCGGTGCGCCACGCCTATCTCACGCGCACGCCCATGGTGTACGAGGTAGCGCCTGGCCTCAGAGTCCCCGGTCGAGGAGTCGACCGTCGTGAGGTGTGGGCTATTGCTCCGAACCTGGATTTCGTGGCTGAGGCGACGCTACGGCTCGCTCGCTCCAACGCCGTAGACGCTCGCGACGTGGCATCGCCATCGTGGCCGTTGATCGCGCTCGCGCAGGTGGCGGGCGCGTCACCCGCCTCGCACCACGACGCCGACGTGATCGTGAGCGATGGCACGTTGGCGTGGTGCGACGGCGGACCGGTGCACCTGTGGGGTGTCGACGACGCGCGGTTCGGTGGCGCGATGGTCATCCCTCGCGTGGCACTCACCAGGGGACTACTCACGCCGACTGCCACCCGTGCACCGACGGCGGTGCTCGCTCACGATCAATTCGCGGCGGTCACCGATCCGTCGACGCGAGCTCGGGTCATCGCGCCGGCGGGATCAGGTAAGACGAGGGTCCTCACTGAGCGTGCGCGCCACGTGCTCAACGCCGGCGTACCGAGCGAATCCCTGCTGCTCGTCGCCTTTAACAAGCGAGCCCAAGGGGAGATGCGAGAGCGCACGGGCGACCATCCTCACTTGCAGATCCAGACGCTCAACGCGCTGGCACTGTCAATCGTGAACGGAACTAACGGGTTCCTGAGTCGGGGCGTTCGGCGCCAACACGCCAGTGAGCGTGACGTGCGCGACATCATCGCCACCTACGTAAAGCTTCCTCGCCGGGCGAACACCGATCCAGCGGTCGCGTGGATCGACGCGCTGAGCGAGGTGCGCCTCGGTCTTCGCTCCCCGCAATCGGTCGAAGACGAGTACCAGGGTGATCTTGATGGTTTCGCAGACTTCTTCCCCCAGTTCCGTCAGCACCTCGCCGCCCACCAACAAGCGGACTTCGACGAACAGGTCTACTTGGCCCTCGAAACACTGCTGCGTGAACCCGAGGTCCGCCTCGCCGCCGAGCGTCGGGCAGAGATCTTGTTGGTCGACGAGTTCCAGGACCTCACGCCCGCGCACATGCTGTTGCTTCGCCTTCTCGCGGGTCCGTCGCTCTCGATCTTCGCCGTCGGTGACGACGATCAGACGATCTACGGCTTCTCGGGCGCGACGCCGGAGTGGCTCGTACGATTCGAGGACCACGTACCTGACGCCGTACACCACGCGCTCGAGGTGAACTACCGCTGTCCGGCGCCGGTCGTCGAAGCGGCCGCCAACCTGTTGTCGCACAACACCGTGCGAGTAGCGAAGCAGATCCGACCCGGGCCGACGAGTGTGCGGACCCCCGATTCCTATGCCGTCGCCGTCGTTGACGATCAGGTGGAACACGTGAAGAACGCCGTGCGTCAGTTACTGGACGCGGGCGCACGGCCAAGCCAGATAGCGGTGCTCTCCAGGGTGAACGCCAACCTCGTGCCCGTCCAGGTGTCACTGCTCGACGCGGGCATTGCGGTAAACGTCCGTGACGGCGGTGAGTTCCTGAGGTCCTCAGGCGTGCAGGCCGCGCTCGCGTGGCTACGCCTCGCGATGGAGCCGGACCGGCTGGTCGGCACTGATGTCATGCTCGCCGCGCACCGTCCCGGGCGGGGCATCCAACCACGGGCGCGCGAGTGGATGGGGGAGCAGACATCGATTGATGCCCTGAAGCAACTCGCGGGTCGCCTTGATGAACGAACGGCCAAGAAGATCGTCGAGTTCGTCCGCGACCTCGAGCTCGTCGTCGAGTTCTCGAAGCGCGCGACGACGTCGACACTTCTCGAGTTCATTCGTGGCGACATCGGTCTTGAGCGCTCACTGGCGACGCTCGACCATGCGCACCAGGGTCGAAACCAGGCGCTCAACTCCGACGGCTTGCGCAGCCTCGTCGCTCTCGGTCGCCAGCACGCGAACCCGACGACGTTCGATCGCTGGCTGCGCGGGATGCTCGAGGTACCGTCCGACGAGAACGGTGTCGTGCTCGCGACGGTCCACAAGGTGAAGGGCCTCGAGTGGTCCCACGTCATCGTCTACGACGCGAGCGCCTCCGTCTTTCCACACCGCTTGAGTGATGACCTCGAAGAGGAGCGCCGTGTCTTCCACGTGGCGATCACCCGGTGCACCTCGTCGCTCACGATCACTGCGGCGAGTGGTGAGCCGTCACAGTTCCTCGATGAGCTCGCAGCCCCGTTCGACGCGTCAAAGGGGCCGAGGCACGACGCGAGCGATCGGGGCTCGCGCAATGGCGCCACCGTCTTTGCGCCGATCACGGCCGAAGCCGGCCAGCGGTTCACGTGGGGTGGTTACGTATTTGAGATTCTCTCGGTCGACCTCGACGGGGTGACGGTTGTCACCGGCTCGACGCGCCCCACGCAGTTGCCCTTCGGTTGGACCGTGGTGGTGAACGGCCGATCGCGCACATTGGTCGCCCCAAGCAGTGCGACGAACTCGCGATTCGTCGGCTCAACCGTTGACGTCGACCTCTACACCGCGCTCCGGTCGTGGCGGATGGAACAAGCGCGGGCGGACAAGGTACCGGCGTACGTGATCTTCAACGACAAGACGCTCGACGAGCTCTGCCGTGTGCGGCCGCGCTCGATACGTGAACTACTCCTTATCGGTGGTATCGGCCCCGCCAAGGCCGATCGGTATGGTGACCAGATTGTGGCGATCATCGTTGAGGGAGTCACGAAGACCACCACGTGATGGCTAGGGTCCGCCTCGCTGGTGGTTAACGGTGTGCCTGTGGTGGAATCGGTCGATTAGTCGACGGTCGACGTGATCGGCTCGGGACGTCGAGGAAGCCACGGGATGATCGCGGACGTTCGCTGCTGGTAGCGCGCGTACTCGGGATATCGCGAGATCGTGATGCTCTCGGTGAATCTGGTGGAGCCGATGAAGAGCAGCGTCAGGAGTACCGCGCCGATCACCGACCACTGGCGCAACGAACCCGCAGCGGAACAACCCATCAAGAAGATCACCCACCACTGGGCGACTTCGAAGAAATACGCGGGGTGGCGTGAATATCGAAACAGTCCCTCCTGGAGGAACCGCGGCTGTGGCATCCGTCCCGCCGCGATCTCGGCGGTCTTCCAGGACTGGAAGTCCCACTGCTGCTGGTCGGCCACCGTTTCGCCGGCCGTGCACGCCAAAAAGAGCACGGCGAGGATGACGTCGACGATGCCGTATGAGTGGGAACGGTGTTGATACGCCGTCCAGAGGGGAAGCACGATCGCCACGAGGATGAAGTTCTGATAGAGGACGATGAAGAAGACATTGAAGAACTGGAACTGCCAGCGAGGCATGCGGGCACGCAGGACCGCCCATCGGTAGTCTTCGACGCCGGAGTAGCCGCCCTTACGCGCGAAATTGAAGGTGAGTCGAGCACCCCATATCGCGATCACGATTGCCATGACGTCGAGTCGTGGGTCGCGCAAGTGCGCGGAACCGGCGAACTCGACGGCGTAGACAATCGGCACAATCGACCAACTTCGATCGACCCACGAGTAGTCATGCGTCAGGATCGACGCGAGGAGCGCGAAGACGCTCGCCGCGCCCGCGGTCACGACGACAACGAGGAGCGGGTCCATTCAAAAATGCTAGCGACCCTCTGCGAACTCGACGGCGAGTGGAGTCGACTTTTAATGCTCGAGGATGAAGCCGACGGTGCCGGGGAGGATTTACCCTGTGGGGAGCAAATGAGGAGGAGTAGCACGTGATTCTCGATCTCTTTCGAATGGACGGGCGGGTTGCCGTGGTCACTGGGGCCGGCCGCGGGATCGGCGCCGCGAGCGCCGTCGCACTCGCGGAATGCGGCGCTGACGTCGTCATCGCCTCACGGACGCAGGGCGACTTGGACCAGGTGGCCGATCTGGTGAGTGCGACCGGTCGCCGCGCCGTGACGGTCGCGGCGGACCTCTCCGACCTGGACGCGGTCCGTCGTCTCGCGGAGGTCGCACGCAGTGAGTTCGGGCGCCTCGACGTCGTGGTGAACAACGTGGGCGGTGCGATCCCGCTTCCCTTCTTCGACACCACGGTCGACTATCTCGAGGAGGCGTTTCACTTCAACGTCTCAACGGCGCACGCCCTCAACCTGGTGGCCGTCCCCTTGATGCTGGAGCAAGGTGGCGGTGCCATCGTCAATATCTCCTCGGTGATGGGACGCGTGTCGGGGCGGGGGTACGCCGCTTACGGTTCGGTCAAGGCGGCCCTCGCGCACTACACCCGTCTGATCAGTAAGGACCTCGCCCCGAAGATCCGAGTGAACGCGATTGCGGCCGGATCGACGGCGACGTCGGCGCTGGAGATCGTGACGGGAACACCAGAGCTCAAAACGATGGTGGAATCATCGACGCCGCTTCGCCGGATAGCTGACCCCGCCGAGGTCGCGGCGAGCGTGGTCTACTTGGCGTCGTCCGCTGGTGCGTTCCTCACCGGCAAGGTCCTCGAGGTGGACGGCGGTACCGATGTCCCGTCACTGGACTTCGGCCTTCCCGATCTGTAACGAGACCGTCCCGGTCACGGAGCTCGGTGCCGACCAACTCCGTTGGAACGTTCGAAGGCCGACACGTCGGTCAAGTGCAGTAGGTCCCACCGACATCGAAGGGATCGCGTGGGGGTAGCCCTGCGCGCGAAACAACGGATACCGCCGCGGCGTTCCTACAGTGAGGCCTGGCGTTCGTTCGCCTTCTGGTAACCATGGACGAGCGGCACGAAAGCCGTACCAACGAGCATGAACATCATGGCGAGCACGATCCAGCCGACTCGAGTGGACGATGTCGCGATTGAAATGACGATGAGTGGACCGAGGATCCCGGAAAGGCCGCGCCCCAACGAGAACGCCCCTTGATACTGACCCTGGAGGTCCTCACGAGCCATGCCAAAGCCGATGCCCCACGATGCCCCGGAGCTGTAGAGCTCGCCGAGGGTGTGAACGATGATGCCGATTACCAGAACGATGCTGGCGGCAACGGCGTTCGCGCCAGATGCCGCGGCGTAGCAGACTAACGCGATTGCGATCAGCACCCCCGAACGGCGAAACGCCCGGGCGGCCGTGGTGATGTCGCCCGATCCACGGCTCAGCCGTACTTGGAAGAGAATGATCATCGTCGTGTTGATGATGAGCAGTAGTGCCACCCACCACCGTGGCGCTTCGGTATGGTCGATGATCCACAGCGGCAGTCCAACGCTCTGGACCACGAAGTGGATCGAGAAGAGACCGTTGAGGGCCGAGGCCGTCAGATACCGGCGATCCCTCAGGACGACGGACATTGGTGCGGGTCTCTCGTTGGCGCCGAGGGTCACGGGCGGCATTGCCGGCAACTTCATGATGAAGTAGGCCGCGACGACGAACGTGACGGCGTTGCACAACACCATGGCGAGGTACGCGTCGCGCGTGTCAATGGCGAGTGCTGCTCCCGCGACGACCATGCCTATGGACATCCCGAAGTTGGTGACCGCCCGTTGAAACGCACGGACGCGTACGCGTTCCTCACCGATACCGAAGCGAGACATGAGCGCACCACGAGTGCTCCCACTAGCGCTCGAAAAGATGGACCCCATCGCCGAGATGACGATGAAGCCGGCGAACGTGTGTACCAGCGTGAAGGCGGCCATGGCCAAACCCTCTAAGACGCAACTGGCGGCTGAAAGTTCTCGCGGGCCACGTCGATCCGCCAGGTGGCCCGCGGGGACCGACACGACCAAACCCACCGCGGCCGCGATGCCAAGGCCGAGCGCGACCTCATGTCCGGAGAGGCCGACCGACCTCGTGAAGAAGATGACCTCGACGGTGTAGAAGAGACCGTTCCCAATCGTGTTCGCGAGCGTTGACTTGGTCAGCGTGCGAATGGGACCCGAAGCCGGAACCACAGATTGTTTGAGGCGGTGGATCCTCGAACCGGACGGCTCAGTTGAGGACATGAGAAGCAATGTAGTTTGAATGTGAATTCTGAATGGAGAAAACTAACGTCCTCCCTCGTTCAACATCGTCACCACGGTGTTCCGGCAATCAGGGAACGGAGTGCACGGGCATGCCCAGTGGACACGCTCGGGGATCCCAAGGCGCCAACGTCGGGTTCGAAATCGAGGGCGGCTGGAAGCCGGCGCTGGCTGCCGCTGCTGCTGCAGCAGCAGCGGCAGCAGCAGCCGCCGCTGGTGACGTCGAGTGTGTCGTTGTCTTGGTTGGAGTTGATGCTGGATGGTTGATCGCGAATTGGGTGCCGGTCACCACCGTCACCTGGGCGCCGTTCGTGGTCGGGGCCTGCATGATGGTGACGGCTCCGGTCATTGAATGCGCGACCGCCTCGGCGGCACCGATGGTGGCCGGCGAGGCGTATTCGACCAAGGTCTCGAGCTGGGTCGCCAGTACGGGCGTGTTTCCCGTGCCCGCACCGCGAAATCCCAGAGCCACCAATGCGTTGAGGGTGGCTGCAGCCTGATTGGGAACGCCCGACCCGTTCACGACCGACACCGTGACCGACGAGGGCGCCGGTAGCGGCCGACCGGTGAGGGTGTTGGTGTTCGGACCGATCTGGAGGAACTGGTCGATGGCGTGCATGTCAGGCACGAGTGACGGAAACTCGATCTCGCCCTTGGGATAGCCACCGTAGATGTACGAGACGTTCGGGCCGACCGAAACCGGGATGGTGAGCTGGGGCGCCCCGTTGATCTTGGCGGAGTGGAAGGTGAGCAGCAGGTGCACCATGTCCGAGGTGGTGAAGGCATTGTCGAACTCGAGCTGGCCAGCCACGCTGTTCACGAGGCGTAAGTCGGTCACGGGGTTTCCCAGTCCCTGTTTGGACACGGTGGACGCCAAAACGCGTAGGAACTCGTGGTCACGGTTGATCCGCCCGAGGTCGCTCTGCAGTTCGTAGGGCCAGTAGGCGTGATCGCCGGTCTTCACACTGGCCGGACGGTACTGGAGGTGACGGGCTCGCACCACCTGCAACGCGTGGTAGCCGTCGAGGTGTACGCAACCGGCCTGCGGGATATTGAGACCCGAGTAGGCGTCAAAGACTGGCATGGGGAAATACATGTTGATGCCGCCCAGCGCGTTAACGACGTTCGCAAAGGTGTCAAAGTTCAATTCGACCGAGTGCTGAATCCCGATGCCGAAATCCTCGCGAATCACCTTGATCAGTTGGGACTGACCTTGGTAGAGGGCGGCGTCGATCTTGTAGCCGCCATCGGGACCCGAGCGGGCGTTGGGCAAGAAGAGGTCGCGGGGAATCGACAGGATCGACAGTGCCCGGGTGGCGGGGTTGAGGTGCAGGATCATGATGACGTCGCTGTTGACGCCGTTCACCCCGGCTGAGCACAGACCGTAGGCGGCATTCTGCACCTTTAACGCGCAGCGCGATGTGGAGCCAATCATGAGGATGTTCTGCGTGCCTGCGTCGGCGCCCGTTGTCGCCTGTGAGGTGAGGTTGCCGACCGCGACGCGATGGATCCTGGAGTTGAGATAGTAGAGGTAGCCGGCACCACCCGCGATGATGAGCACGATGACGACGCCGATAACGCCCAGGGCGATCCACCACGGCCGCGCTCGCGAGTGTCGCCGTCCCGTTGGACGTTCGCGGTGACCGGCGCGCCGCGAGTGCGCTCCCGTCCTTTCGTCGATAGCGCCGGCCAGCGCACGCAACCGCTGGGCATTGGGCACCTCGCCGAGTGACACGCCATCCGACGGCCCTGAATGACGAGAACGGGCCATAAGCACTTCATTCTACTGCCGCCCGAGTTACCCTGCCGCAATCCGCCATCGCAGGAGGCAGAGCCGGCGGTCGTCAGCGACGGCGGCCTTCAATTCAAGTAATCCATGCTAAAGATTTCCGTCCTTGTCAATGGCCCGCCCGTCGTCATCACAGTCGACTCCTCCAGCCCTCGGATGGACACGGCGATAATCGACGACGTGGGCTTTCGGTTCGAGTCATTGGCACGGGTCGGCCACGTCCGCCATCGCAAACAACTCCGAGGCCTCGGGTCGACACCCGTGGCCCAACTCGAACGCGCCAGCCTGATCGGGGACACGACGGCCACTCCGATGGCCGCACGATATCGGACGCAATCGGTTGGCTTGGCGGTCACGGTTCGCGAACACCCAGAATGCTTCCTGCGGAAAATCCGGAGTGCCGTTTTGCCGATCTCCTTGATCAACCTCGAGCCTGAGTGTTCGTCCCCTTCTCCAGTCGTTCCACCAGAGTCGTGTGAAGGGATTCGCGCTACTTGGACATTTAGATGTAAATGGCCAATCCAATGAAACCAATGCCCAACAAGGATGAGACATTTGCCCGAGTCGTCGTGACACACCGCAACGCCCTCTTGCGCTACGGACTACGCCGTCTCGATGATCACTTCGCTGCCGAGGATCTCGTGGCTGATACGTTCGTTGTCGTCTGGCGACGTTTCGAGGAACTACCCCCTCCGGCTGAGGAACTGTTTTGGCTTTACGGCATCGCTGGACATATTCTCTCGAACCTGCTTCGCGGACGTCAGCGGTCCATGCGATTGGAGGCTCGGCTCGCCTTCGAGCGTGAAGGCGAGTTCGCGGTCCCTCGCTACACCGGTGAAGACGTCGAGGTGTTACTAATCGCGCTCGGAGAGCTGAGCCCGCAAGAGCGCGAGTTGATTCAGCTCACCTACTGGGAAGAGCTCTCATACCGCGACATAGGTGTCGTGCTCGGATGTAGTGAGAAGGCAGCCGGCATTCGCCTTTCTAGAGCTCGACGACACCTGCGTGAACGGGTTAACCAATCCAGGACCGAGACGACGGTGTCACCACTGCGACGAGAAGGGACCGACTCGTGAATGAAGACCTGCTCCAAAAAGTGATGGGTGACATCGACCCCGCACGTGGTCTCACTGACGAGGCCCTAGACGATCTCGTGCGCCAGGAGCATCTCATGTCCAAGATCACGGCGGGTATTGGCGATGCGATACCCGTGCCTCGCACGGTGCGAACACCAGCGTGGCGACGTAGGCCCGCGCTCGTCGGTGCAAGCGCTGCAGCCGTTACGCTCGCGATAGCGGGAGCTGCCACCCTCTTCGGCTCGACGTCGGTGGTCGTTCAGAACACTGCTGTTGGGCCATACGAAAGCGTGCGGTCAACGGCCTCGCACGAGCGGGTCACGACGGATAAAGGAGTCACACTGACTGGAACGGGCGCGGTGGCGACCTTTGATGTCAGGCATTACCGCTACATCCACCCGCTCCAACTCGACAACGGGGTTCTCACCGTCACGCCGGCCCCAACCTCGATGAAGACGCCGACAGACAAATCTGGATTCGCGAGACGAATCTGGGCGACTTCGCAGTTACAAGGGTATTCGAAGGAACCACAAGGCTCTCTCGGTTTCGGCGTGGTAACCATCACGAGGCACGTGCGCGGCGTGCCAGTGGTCGACAAGGTCCCGGCGTGGGTGGGACTCGCCTACGAGAACGTTCCGTATCACTGTCCGATGCAGACCACTGGACCGTTCACGCAACAGCTCTTACGTCGAGCACCGTACAGTGGGATGGCGGCGGTCATCGTAGGTGAACCCTCGGGTTCACCGGCCGTGGTCTACATAGCCAAGAGCGTGCGCTGTGGGCGTCTCTATCCGGCCCATGTGGCCAACGCGCTGGAGCAGTTCTCGCTGCCCTGGAAGATCGTCGGCACCGTTGGGGCATCGAAGGTGGAGGTAAACGTCTCACCGCCACCGTGTGGGCGCGTCATCGGCAACGCCGTCGTCGGGACCTGGCGTTCCGGAGTCCTGTCATCGGTCACGATCACCGAATACGGTACGTCACCGGCGTACACCACGAGTTTCCAAGCGTGTCCCGTTGCGGCGCCAGTGCGAGAGGTTATTGATCTCCGAGGTCCAACGTCATCGCGCACTCGGATCATCCACCCCAGATCGGGTCCGGTGGCCCTCGTCGCCAACTCCTACAAGTAAGAAAGGGCTGCTTATGTCGCTACGGCTCCGGAGCCCACGCACGACGGCGATCGCCGCGGCCATCGGCGGCGTACTGCTCGCAATGTCACCACTCACCGCACCTTTACTCGCTGCTTCACCGAATCCGGCAGCGTCGCCCACGACCTGTCGACCGAGTCAACTGATTCCCTCCATGAGTCCACCACGGGGCACCTACTCGTCATCCGCTGGCTTCCGGGCAACACTGTGGTTCAAGAACACCGGCGCGACGTGCGCACCCGTCGTTGACAACGTCCCCGTCCAGGCGGTCAGTGGGCCGTCCCACCGGCCGGTCGGCATCAGCTCGTTGAGTGGAACCGTCGCCTACCCGATGATGGTCTTGGGTCACGGCGACTTCGTCTACGCCACGGTCTCAATCGGTTCAATCTCGACCGCTCAATTCAAAGAGCTGGTCCGCGTGCACGGCAGTTCCTGCTCTCCGAAATACGCCAACGGAATTGAAGTGCTAGCGAACCCCAGAGTCGCCAGTGACTCGTGGCTTTCGCACTACTTCGCCCTGCCCGAGCGGGTGCCGGTCTGTACTCAGGACTACTTCAACGTCAGCGCCGGAGTCATCGAAGAATCGCCCGTTGGGTTCATCAAGGGCCGACTCGAAGCCGGCGGCGGGCCGGGTAATACCTCGGGATACCGACCGTATCCAGGAATGGTCTGGGCGACGGCCAAAGGCGGTGAACTCTTTGGTGCCACGGTTCCCGCCAGCGGGTACTTTGAGTTTCGAGTCCCGGTGGGAACGTACCAGCTGACGGGATCCTCTCCGCTCTATGGTGGCGGATCATACCGTTGCCGTGGATCTATCCCGACGATTGTAAGAACAAGGGTGTTCGCGGATGAGAATGTGATCTGCACTGAGAAGTAACCACGGAGTCCATGTCCTGGCATCACACGGACTTTTGATCCGTGTCCTTTTCGAGCTGCGGGGACCCCGTTTCGTGAGCCAGTGCCAATGAGAGTCGGAAAATGAGAGTCTGGGTGGCGAGCGGCCTACACTCGCGATGAGTAGTCGTGGAGTAACTGTTCAGGTGCCCCTTCGAAGGAAGTGGCTTAGGGACTGGTGCCTGACGGTGCAGGCATCCACGGTTCACCGATGAACAGTTGCTGCAGTGCCTCAAGTCGGTTGACACCTTGTTTCGCGGT
>JAKBGV010000054.1 GCA_021837305.1 Actinomycetes bacterium | reverse complement strand
GCCGGGGCATCGCCGCTCGTCGAGTCGGTGACGCTCTTTGACGTCTATCACGGTGCGACCCTGACACCGGGGACCCGCAGCCTCGCCTACACCGTCCGGCTGAGCGCGCCCGACCGAACACTCAGCGAAAGCGAAGTCGGAGTTGCTCGCGAAGCGTTGATTGCTGTCGGTGCTGGCCACGGGGCGATTCTGCGCTGAAGAACCTGGTCTATGGTGGGCGTGATGGCCGAGGTCGAGTTCGCGCAACCTGGGGATGGGCGGCGCTTCAGCGCACGTCGGCCGGTGAGGCTCAGCGACTGCGGACCCGACGGACTGCTCAGACCCGACGGACTCGCCCGGTACTTGCAAGACGTGGCGACCGATGACTGGGACGACACGGGCATCGAGTCGACCGACACGTGGTTGGCAAGGCGAACGTCGTTTCGCCTCGTGGGGGGCGCGTCGTGGCCACGTCTGGGAGACAACGTAACACTCACCACATGGTGCAGTGGTTCGGGCGCGGCATGGGCCGAACGTCGCACGGACGTCGCCCATGACGGCCATCTCACGATCGAAACCGTCGCCCTCTGGGTCCCCGTTGGCCCCTCGGGCCGGCCGGTGCGCGTCGGGCCGACGTTCTATGACGTCTACGGTGAGGGCGCTCGGCGGCGCATCGGGGGGCGTATTGAGCGCCACGAGCCCGGACCGGGCGCGGATCGACGTCCGTGGCCCCTGCGCCAGACCGATCTTGACGTCGTCGGTCACGTGAACAACGCGGCGCTGTGGTCACCGCTGGTCGAGATCGCGTCGGGGCCCGTACGCTACGGGTCGGTCTCGTATCACGGTCCCGTCGAGTTCGGCGATGAGGTCACCCTGGTGTCCCAGGACACCCGATGGTGGTTAACCGTGGATCAGTTCGTCCGCGTCGCTGGCGAATTCCGACGATGATGGCGCTTGGCTGGTGGCGATCACGCTGCCGATGAGAACTAGGGGAAACCCTATGAGGATTCCCGTCGTGAGTGGTTCGCTGAGAAAGGTCACCCCGAGTACGACCGCTAGCGCGGTGTTGACGTAGGTCACGACGACACTGCGCGTGGAGCCGACCTCCTTCACGAGTTCGAAGAAGATGACGAAGGCGGCCGCGGTGCAGGCCACCGCGAGGATTCCGACGGATTCCCACGTCTGGTGATCGATGTGGTGGGGCCAGTGCGCAATGCTCCAGGGGAGCCACGAGATGGCGACCACGCCCGTGGCGCCAGCCACGACGGCGATTCCGGGCACGTCCGTCAGTTTGGTGGCCAGGATGATCGGCCCGAAGGCGTAACCGACCGCGACGATGAGCATCACGCCAATCCAACCGATTGATCCGCCGTGGATGCCGAGTCCGACGAGGAACGCGACGCCCAGCGCGCCGACCGCGAGCCCGACCAGGCGTCGACGACTGATGTGCTCGCCGCTGCGTCGCACGCGTTGGACGACTACGGAGAACAGCGGCACCGCACAGATCAGCAGGCTCGTGAGTGAGCTCGTGATGTGACGTTCCGCGCTCGCCATCAGATACCACGGCACGCCGAATTCGACGAACGCGAAGACGACGATCCACCAGAAGTTGCGCACGATGGCGCGGAACTGACCACGTGCGATCACGAGTGGCAAGAGGAGCAACGAGGCCGGACCGGTGCGCCCGAGGACCAATACGCCGGGGTCGAGTTGACGAACCGCCACTCTGATCAGCAGGTATGGGATACCCCACAGAACCGCCATTGTCACAAAGAGCAGCCAGCCGCGCCGAGACATGTCGTCAGCCTACCGGGGAAGCATGAACTTGCACAAATCATCTCCCATATGCATAAAATGGCACTATGCGCGTTGGAGTCATCGGAGCCACTGGGTACGCCGGGGCTGAGGTCTTGCGTCTCTGCCTCACCCACCCCGACATGGAGGTGGTCGTGGCGACCGGCGAGTCGAACGCCGGCAAGTCGGTGGCGAGCCACGTACCCTCACTCGCGGCGCTGGCCCCGTCCATGGTTTACGCGCCGACCGAGGCGTCCTTCGACGCCGATGTCGACGCGGTTTTCGTGGCACTGCCGCACGGTCACAGTCAGCGGATCGTGCCGGAGCTGTTGGCGGCGGGCGTCATGGTGGTGGACCTCGGGGCCGATTTCCGTCTGTCCGACCCCGCCGAGTATGAACGTTGGTACGGCCACGAGCACGCGCGGCCGGATCTGCTGGCGCGGTCGCGCTACGGCCTGGTGGAGCGACACCGGTCAGCGCTCGAGGGTGCACAGCTCATCGCTGTGCCCGGTTGCTACCCCACGGCGACGTCATTGGCGCTCGGTCCCTTCATCGACGCCGGTGTCGTCGAACGGCGCGGGATCGTCGTCAATGCGCTCAGCGGTGTGTCCGGCGCGGGCCGGGGAATCTCGGATCGGCTGCATTTCGCCCGCCTGGCGTCCAACGCCGAGGCCTACGGACTGTTGAACCATCGGCACACGCCCGAGATGCAACAGGAGCTCGGCGCGCAACTTCTTTTCACGCCGCACCTCGTACCGGTCAGCCGAGGGATGTTGGTGAGCGCGTACGCACCACTCGTCGATGGTGGCGCCATCGATCCGCTCGCCGTGTTGCACGACGCCTACGACGATGACCCCTTCATGGTGGTATCGGCGGAACCGCCGACGCTGAAGGACCCGGTCGGGAGCAACCTGTGCTTCGTGTCGGCGCGCGTCGATGAACGGACCGGCTGGCTGCTCGCCATGAGCTCGATCGACAACCTGCTCAAGGGCGCGGCCGGCCAAGCGGTGCAGGCGTGGAACGTCGCCACGGGCCACGACGAGGCCCTGGGTCTGCCGCGAAGCGGCGTGACGCCGTGAGGCGGATCGTGGTCAAACTCGGCGGGCACGTCCTCGATCGTCTCGACGCGGATTCACCGGTCCTGGTCGATCTCGCCAACGACATCGCATCGATCCGCGCTACTACTTCACCCGTCATCGTCCACGGGGGCGGTCCGCAGATCGCCTCGTTGCTCGAACGCGCCGGACTCGTCAGTGAGTTTGTCGATGGATTGCGAGTGACCGGACCGGAGACGATGGCGTACGTCGCCATGGCCTTGGGACTGGTGAACCTGCGGATCACCGCGGCGTTGGCGAACGTGGGCCTTCCCGCCGTGGGGCTGAACGGGGTCGACGGATCACTGGTGCGGGGAAAGGCCCGTGGTGGGCCGCTCGGACTGGTCGCTCACGAGATCCAGGTTGACGCCGATCTCGTGGAACAGCTGCTCGAGCGTGGTTGGACGCCAGTCGTCGGTCCCGTGGCGAGCGACGACGCGGGCGAACTGCTCAACTGCAACGCCGATACGGTCGCGGGCTCACTCGCCGCCGCGATCGGCGCTGAGGTGCTGGTGCTCCTGAGTGACGTGGACCAACTCCGGGCCGATCGCGACGACCCCACGAGCGCGCTGGAATCGGTCACGGGTGCCGACGTGCGCTTGATGATGGCCGACGGCTCGATCCGCGACGGCATGATTCCCAAGATGCAGGCGGCGCTCGACGCATTAGACGCCGGCGCCACGCGCGTGGTGCTCGCCAATGGGACACGCCCGCACGCGTTGCTCGGTGTGCTGGATGGGACGAACCCGAGCACGGAGGTGGAGCGATGAGTCGACATGTCATCACGATCAGCGAGTTAGGCGACCGCGATCTGAACGCGATCCTCGAGGCCGCTCGAGCACCGCTCGACGATTCGCTTCTCGTGGGCCAGGGGGTGGCCCTCGTCTTCGAGCGCCCAAGCCTGCGCACCCGGGCAGCCTGTTCCAGCGCGGTACACGAACTCGGTGGCTACGTGACGTTCTTCGGCGACGACGAGATCGGTCTAGACAGTCGAGAGTCCGCCGAGGACGTGGGTCGCACGATCGACGCGCTCTACTCGGTTTGCGCTATGCGGATTCGACACCACTCGGTGTTCCACCGGATTCGTCGTGCGACCAAGGACCGGCTGTCGCTCGTCAATCTGCTGAGCGACGTCGCGCATCCGACCCAGGCCATCGCCGACGTGCTCACGATTGCCGACCATTTCGCCAAGGGGGATCCGGGGCAGTTGGCCGGACTTCGCGTCGCGTACGTCGGCGACGCGACGAATGTGACGCGATCACTGGCGGTGGCGCTGACACGCCTGGGCGTCGAGGTCGTGGTTGGTGCGCCAGAGGGCTACCAGCTAGTGGCGGGAACCGACGAAGACCCGTTGGCGCTCGAGGGGGCGAAACTCCGGCTCACCTCGTCGGCCACCGAGGCGGTGCGCGGCGCTGACGTCGTGTACACCGACGCGTGGGTGTCGATGGGCTTCGAGGAAGAGACGCAACAGCGTCGCACGGACCTGGCCGACTTTCGTGTCGACGAGTCGTTGCTCGAAGGCGCATCCCCGGACGCAGTCGTCCTGCACTGCCTCCCGGCCCATCGCGGCGACGAGATCACCGACGCCGTGATGGACGGGCCGCGCTCGCTCGTGTGGCAACAGGTGACGCACCGACGCTCAGCGATGGTCGGTGCGCTGCGATGGATAAAGGACGGTGAATGATGACCAAGACGCAACGGCAACATCGGATCAACGAGCTCATTGAGCGTGAGGTGATCTCGACAGCCGCGCAGCTGGTCACCCGGCTCCAGGCCGAGGGCATCACCGCGACCCAGGCGACTGTCACCCGAGACCTCCAGGAGTTGGGCACCATCAAGGTTCGTGACGAGCACGGATCGAGACGCATCGTGGTCGCGAGTTCCCCCAAGGTGAGCTCGCCACCACTCGACCACCTCCGTCGAATGATGGGCGAGTGGGTGGTGTCAGTTGACAGCTCGGCCAACCTGGTCGTACTGCGCACGCCACCGGGCTGTGCGCACGTGGTCGCGTCCGCCCTCGACCGAAGCGCCCTCGAGGGTGTGCTCGGCAGCGTGGCGGGTGACGACACGCTGCTCGTCATCGCGAGTGACGAGCACGGTGGCGCGGCGATAGCCGCGAGCTTCCGCGAACTGGCTGGGTTGGAATGAACTTGATCTCGAGAAAGGAAGAGTGATGACGAAGCGAGTGGTGCTGGCCTACAGCGGAGGTCTGGACACCTCCGTGGCGATCCGTTGGATGATGGAGGAGTGGGACGCCGAGGTCGTCTGCGTCTTGGTCGACGTAGGCCAGGACCCGGAGAGTTCAGAGAGCTTCGAGGACATCAAACACCGGGCGATTGCGGCCGGCGCGATTGACTGCGTGGTGGTGGACGCCCGCGACGAGATGGCCGAGGCGTTCTGCGCGCCAGCGATCATGGCCAATGCCCGATACGAGGGGAAGTACCCGTTGGTGTCTGCACTCTCGCGTCCGGTGATCGTGCGCCACCTCGTGGATCAGGCCCGCAAGTTCAACGCGACCGCCGTAGCGCACGGGTGCACCGGAAAGGGCAATGACCAGGTGCGTTTCGAGGTCGGGACGCACGCCCTCGCCCCTGACCTCGAGGTCCTCGCGCCAGCGCGCAACTGGGGGATGACCCGAGGCGACTCGGTGGACTACGCCGAGAAGTGGGAGATCCCCATCCGCGCCACCAAGGAGAAGATCTATTCGATTGACGAGAACCTCTGGGGTCGGGCGATCGAGTGCGGCGAAATGGAGGATCCGTGGGCGGAACCCCCGAGCGAGCCGTACACGTTGACCCGAGTGACCAACCTCGAGCCGGTGGAGCTCACGATCACCTTCCGTGAGGGGGTGCCAGTCGCGATAGACGGGATCGTCATGTCCCTCGCTGACCTCATCAGAACTCTCAACCACCGCGCGGGTTCCACCGGTTTCGGTCGCTTGGACATGGTCGAGAACCGTCGGGTCGGTATCAAGAGTCGCGAGGTCTACGAGTGTCCGGCGGCCCTCGCCCTGATCGCCGCGCACGCCGACCTCGAGGATCTCAATCTGGAACGAGACGTCCATCACGAGAAGGCGAGGCTCGAGCCTCGCTGGGCGGAACTCGTCTACGACGGGATGTGGTTCTCACCGCTAAAGGAGGCCATCGACGCCTTCGTCGCCGAGACGCAGCGCCACATCTCAGGGGACGTCCGGCTTCGTTTCGAGGCGCCCGGCGTCATGCGGATCACTGGAAGACGCAGCGACAAGGCGCTCTACGACTACGGGCTCGCCACGTATGACGCGGCCGACACCTTCAAGCACGCAGACTCCGAGGGTTACGTTCGCATCTATGGTTTAGGCGTGAAGACCTGGGCCGCCCGTCAGGGGGCGAAGAACACGGTGCCGCGCTCGAAATGACCCTATGGCACGGTCGATTCGAGTCGTCAATGGCGAACTCGCTGTGGGAGCTCTCGGAGAGTTACCCCTTCGACCACGTGCTCTATCACCACGACATCGTCGGATCGCGGGCCCATATTCAAGGGTTGTTGGTCGCGGGCCTGCTCACGTCCGAAGAGGTTCGTGTGCTGCAGGAGGCCCTGGATAACGTAGAGAGTGAGTTCGATCGCGGCGTGTTCGTGCGAGCCGGCTCTGACGAGGACATCCACATGGCCATCGAGCGGCGTGTGACCGAGATCGCGGGCTCGACCGGCGCGAAGTTGCACACAGCGCGGAGTCGCAATGATCAAGTCGCGACCACGGTTCGACTCTGGGTGCGTGACGCCCTCGTAGACATCGCTGAACGTGTGCTGGCCCTGGCCGAGACCCTCTTCGAGATCGGCGAACGAGACCCCGAGCGCTATCTGCCGGGCTACACGCATCTCCAGCGCGCCCAGCCGGTGCTGTTGGCCCACCACCTCGGAGCGCACGCGTGGGCTCTGACGCGCGACATCGACCGGCTGCTCGAGACCCGTCGGCGCCTTAACGTCTCGCCACTCGGGGCCGGCGCCGTGGCGGGCACGTCGTTGCCAATCGACCCCGGCACGACGGCGGCTCTCATGGGCTTTGACCGAGCGTTCGCGAATTCGATGGACGCGGTGAGCGACCGGGACTTCGTAGCCGAGACGCTGTTCGACATCGCGCTGCTCGGCGTTCATCTCTCGAGGATGGGCGAGGAGTTAGTGCTCTGGACGAGTGCGGAGTTCGGTTTTGCGACACTGGGTGACGCCTTCACGACGGGATCGTCGATGTTGCCTCAGAAGAAGAACAGTGACGTAGCGGAACTCGCGCGGGCAAAGACGGGACGCTTCATTGGCAATCTCACGTCGCTGCTCGTCGTGCTCAAGGGGCTGCCGCTCGCCTATAACCGTGACCTCCAAGAGGACAAGGAGCCGCTCTTCGACTCGGTGCGCAACATCACGCTCGTGCTTGACGCGCTGCGCGGCACGTACGCGTCAATGTCGTTCAACGCAGGAGTTGCCGCCCGGGCTGCCGACGACCCGTATCTCGCGGCGATCGACATCGCTGAGCGGTTGGTGGAGACGGGGGTCCCGTTTCGCGACGCGCACGAGTTGGTCGGTACAGCGGTGGGGGAGTCGATCAGGTCGGGCCGACCGTTCCCGGACGTCGTCGCTGACACACCGGCCCTAGTCGAGTTCGTTGGCGTGTTCGCAGCGCACGAGACGCTGCAGAGCCGCCGTTCGCGTGGTGCATCGGGGCCGGTCGCCTGGCCCACGCAGGCCGAGTCGTGGCATCGGGTTGCCGCCGATCTCCACCGCCGACTGCGCGAGGTCGGTGGACACGCGTCGGAGCAGGCGTGAACATCCGCCCCGTTACGACCCTTCATCCGAACGGACAACGGGTACGCGACGCGCTCGACCGTTACGGCGTCACCAGTCCAATCGTCGAGACGCTTGATCCCTCGCCGACTGCGGCTGCGGCAGCGGCGCAACTGGACATCGACATCGGTCAGGTCGCGAACTCGCTGATCTTTGATGTTGACGGCGACCCGTTATTGATCATGACCTCGGGGGCGCATCGCGTCGATACGCAGCGACTGGCGGAGTTCCTCGGCGCGACCGAGGTCCGTCGTCCTGACGCCGCCTTCGTGCGCACCCACACGGGCCAACCCATCGGCGGTGTGGCGCCCGTGGGTCATCCCGTACCGCTGCGCACCATTGTCGATACGACGCTTGGCGACTGGCCCGTTGTCTGGGCCGCCGGCGGCCATCCCCACTACGTCTTCGCCACTTCCTTCGTCGAACTCGTGAGGATTACGAACGGCGTCCCATTCAACGTCGCCAACGACTGAATACGCTGATTCGGCCAGGGCCCTCTGGAACCGGTCGTTCGCACAGTAATCCAGCAAATGTCGAGCGATCCCCACAGGGCGAGTTGATGGACTGATCGGTCGCAGGTGGCGGCTGGGCGAGCCGGCGCCACCCGGTCATCACCAAAGTTCGCTGCCCTCGTCGTGAGCGTGAACACGCCGCCACTGCATCCATGCCAAGGGTGTTGGTGACGGTTCCAACATCGCACGAGCGCCGTGAGATGCTCCAGGGTGAAAGTTGGTCCTGATAACCGCGGAGCCGCCAGGTTCGAGTATCGATGCTGCAGTGGCTGCGGGCGGCGACGGGGCTGATCGGAGCATCATTGGGGCATAGGCGGAGATAGTGTCCGAGCCGACCAGACGGCGCATCGCAAAAAAGTCCGCGAAATGCACATTGGAGCTTGGGACGCTTGCTACACTGGTCTTCCCGTCAGAGACGCCGGTCACGCGATTTGCACGCGACCGTAACGCGCTGGTAGGGTAAGTATCCCGCAGCCGGGAGGTTTACGGCGGCGGGAACCGGGAGAGATCCTGGTGGTGTACTTCGCACCTCCGACTTCGGTCGTGTGCGATGTCGCTCCTTGAAAACGGAAGAACGAGAGCCAAAAGCCAGTACGGGCGACGATGGACGGATCTAACCGGACGCGTCGTTCGT
>JAKBGV010000001.1 GCA_021837305.1 Actinomycetes bacterium | reverse complement strand
CGCTGAGTGTTCGGTCGGGCGCGCTCAGCCGGACGGTGTAGGCGAGGCTGCGGGTCCCCGGTGTCAGGGTCGCACCGTGATAGACGTCAAAGAGCGTCACCGACTCGACGAGCGGCGATGCCCCGGCAAGATCGTGTCCGAGATCCACCGCGTGCACGGACTGCGGCGTGACGAACGCGAGGTCGATGACCGCGCTCGGATAGCGACTCGGCACGCTCGCGAGGCTCGAGCGTCGTGAGACTACTCCGCTGTCCAAGAGCACGTCGAGGTCGAGATCGAGTAGGCCAAGCCGACGACCCTGGAGGCCCGTGAGCGACTCGATCAAGTGAGGATCGACCTCTCCGACGACACCCACAACCACGCCGTTTGCGCGCTCGACGAGGGTCGCCGCTCGTGTGGGGTGCAGGCCCGACGCGAGTCCGTCCGTCGAACGGACAACGACGTTGGCCAGTCCCAATCGGTTCGCCACCATTGACCAGAGTGTCACGGCACTCGTCGCGTCGTCGTTCCGGTGTCCGAGAACGACCGTCAGCCGTTCGTTCTCACGGGGCAGCTCGAGGTCCACCGCGCCGCCCGCGCCGCCACGCGTGCGCCGTGCACGATCCGTGTCGTCGGGATGGGTGAACACCACGCCAATCTCACTCAGTCGGACATCCAGGAACCCCCGGTCAACGTTACGCCCCCAGGCACTGACGAGGCCCGTGATCATGGTCGGACGGAGAATTGACTCCTCATGGGCCAGTGGGTTGGTTATGCGCACGGGCGACCATCCCTCGTGGGTGAGATTGAACGCCGACTCACTGCCGAGTGACGGCGTCCACGCCTCAACTGTTCCCGCGTCGACAACGGCCGCTCGGATGAGTCGGCGAAGCCGTTGACGCTCGGTCATACCACCGGGCTGGGGCCACGTCGGCGTGTGACGGGCCAAGCGCCGGTAGCCCCACACCCTCGCGACCTCTTCGATCACATCGGCCCGACCGGCCGCACCCGTTCGAATATCGGGCCGTGACGACGGGGCCGTCACGACGAGATTATCGTCGGACTTGGCGACGGTGAACCCCAACGCCCGCAAATCGGCGACCACGGCAGTCTCCGGTAGCGCGGTGCCGAGCGAACGCTCCACGTCGTCTGAACGAACGACCACCGTCGACGGCGTCGGCACGACACCGCGCACGTCGATTGGCGCGCCCACCCATTCGAGCTCGGGAACGCTCTCGGTGAGGATGGCCACGAAGCGTGCGACGGCGCGCAACGCGAGTTCCGGGTCGACGCCGCGCTCGAAGCGGTTCGACGCCTCGCTTCGCAGGCCGTGGCGCTTGGACGAACGGGCGATTGTCATGGGGTCGAAATACGCCGCTTCCACGAGGACTTCGGTCGTCGACTCGCTGATCTCGCTGGTCGCGCCGCCCATGATGCCGGCTAATCCGAGCACCCGGTCGTCCCGGTCGGCGATCACGCAGTCCTCGCCCGTGTCGCCGAGACCGCGACCGGGGTTCGCTAATGCACGGGTGACACCGTCCAGGGTCACCAACGACTCCCCCGGACGGGCCCGGCGCACGCGCAGCGTGCGCCCCGCGACCTTCTCAGCGTCGTAGGGGTGCGTCGGCTGACCGAGCTCGAGCATGACCAGGTTCGATGCGTCGACGACGTTGGAGATCGGTCGCATACCCGCCCGTTCGAGTCGGTTCGCTACCCACGTCGGCGACGCGACGACACGAACATTGCGCAGCACCGACACCGTCAGACGGCCGCACAGGTCCGGCGCCTCGATCACACCGCCCGCCACCGCACTCGAGGAGGAACCTGGATTCGGCGTCGCCAAGACGGGTTCGGCCAGTGGCCGTTTAAATCGGGCCGCGAGGTCCCTCGCGACACCCGCAATCGACCAGGCGTCGGGGCGGTTCCCCTCGATGGACAGGTCGAAGACGACGTCTGACTCGATGTCAAGCGCGACGACCAGTCGCTCGCCCACGCGCGGTTCAATCATGCTGTCGAGGACCATCAACCCCTCATGGTCCTCACTCAGACGCAGTTCTCGCGCCGAACAGAGCATGCCGTGGCTCACGACGCCACGCATCGAGCGCCTCGCTATGGCGAAGTTGCCGGGTAGTACGGCGCCGACCGGGGCGAGGGGGACGTGGTCGCCAACGTGAAAATTCCAGGCGCCACACACGATCTCGAGGGGACCGTCACCCGCGTCGACCACGATACGTCGAATCCGGTCCGCACCGTCGATGGCGTGGATCTCGTCAACGCGGGCCACGATGACGTCCTCGAGCCCCTCACCGACGCGTTCAATCCCTTCGACGACCAGACCGAGGTCGTCCAGCGCCGCGCGGATCTCCTCGAGTGACTCGGGCAGATCCACGAACTCCCGCAGCCACGACAGGGGTGCCTTCATGCGAACTGCCCCAAGAAGCGGACGTCGTTCTCGACCAGAGCGCGCATGTCTGAGAGCTCGTGTTTCATCTGGGCGCACCGGTCGATCCCGAAGCCGAAGGCGAAACCGCTCCAGACGTCGGGGTCGATGCCGACCGCCTCGAAGACCGCCGGGTCCATCATGCCGCACCCCCCCAACTCGATCCAACCCGTGTTGGAGCAGGTCCGACAGCCCGTACCACGACAAATCGTGCACGTGACCTCGAACTCGGCCGACGGCTCGGTGAAGGGGAAGAACGCCGGCCGCAGCCGTGACTCGATGTCGGGGCCGAAGTAGGCGCGCGTGAAGGTCTCGATAGTTCCCGCGAGGTCGGCGAACGTGATGTCTCGATCGACGATCAGGCCCTCGATCTGATGGAACGCCGCGAGGTGTCGGGCGTCGGGCGTGTCGCGTCGGTAGCAGCGGCCCGGCGCCACCGAGTGGATCGGCAGTGAGTTGTTCGCCACCGCCGCCTCCATCAAGTGGACCTGGGTCGGCGACGTGTGGGTGCGCAGCACCACGGTCTCGGGATCGCCCAGGTCGACGTAGAACGTGTCCCACATCCCGCGCGCCGGGTGTGCGGGCGGAATGTTAAGCGCTTCGAAGTTGTACCAGTCACTTTCGACCTCGGGTCCTTCGGCCACCGTGAAACCCATCGCGACGAAGACATCCTCGAGTTCGGCCTGAGTCGAGTCGACGAGACCGGCGTGGCCGAGGCTCACCGGCCAGGTCTGGGCGGCCACGACGACGTCGCCGAGATCGAGCCGATCCGCGTCCAACATGGCGGCGCGCTGGGCCGCGCGTAGTTGCGCGCGACGACTCTCGACGGCGACCTCCACGGTGCGGCGAGCCTCTTGCAGCTGGGCGCCCATCGTGCGCCGCTCGTCGGGCTCCAGGGAGCCAAAGGACTTCTGCACGGCCGCGAAGGCCGATCGCTTGCCGACGATGGACGCGACGCGCTCGTCGAGTTCCTCGATGCTCTCCACCCCCGCGAGCGCGGCGAGTGCCTCGCTGGTGATGGTCGTTATCTGATCTAGCGGTACGTTCATGACCCTCCAAGGCTACGGTGAATCGCGGGCGCCACTCGTCCCGCGCGCTGCCAGTAGGCGGCGAAGGCGACCAGTGACGCGGCGACCCCGGCGTTGAGCGACTCGTTGGCACCCGCCATGGCGATGCTCAGCGACGACTGGCAACGGGCAACGGACGCAGCGTCCAGACCATCAGCCTCGTTGCCGATGACGACCACCGACGGCCCCGACAGGTCGCAGTCGAGTAGCTCGGTACCCCCTCGCACGACCGTCGCCCACGTGCGCGATCCCGCCGACTCGAAGTGCGTCAGCGTGGTCTCGAGCTCGTCGACGAGGACCGGGAGGTGGAAGATCGACCCCGCCGTAGCGCGCAGCGTCTTAGGGTTGTAGGGGTCGACACTCTGGCCCGTCAACACGACACCGGCTACGCCCGCGGCGTCCGCGGATCGGATGATCGTGCCCACGTTCCCCGGGTCGCGCAGTTCGTGCAGCACCAGGATGAGGCCGTCGGCCGCGAGCGAGGACACGGCCGGCGTCGCAAAGCGCACCGTCGCCGAGATCGGCTGAGGCGTCTGGGCGTCGCTTACCTTGGCGAGCACCCCGGGTTCCAGGCCGAACGCGCGCACCCCGCGCGCCTTGGCCCGCGAAACGATTTCGATCAGGTCGGCCCGGTTCGCCAGGGCCACGTTGAGATAAAGCGCCTCGAACTCGGCATCGGCCTCGAGGGCCGCGACCACCAGATCGGGACCCTCGAGGACGCACACGCGCTCGCTCCAGCGCAGCGAGCGTTTCTGGACGAGTCGACGCAGCCGTCGTACTCGCTGGTGTGACGATCCGATCGATTCGAGCAGGGTGGCCTACTTCGCCAACGCCGCCGACGCTTGGGCGACCAACGCGCCGAAGGTCGCCTGGTCGTTGACCGCGAGGTCGGCCAGCACGCGCCGGTCAACTTCGATGCCCGCGGCGTTCAGACCCGCGATGAAGCGGCTGTAGCTCACCCCGTGGAGTCGTGTACCGGCGTTGATGCGCTGGATCCACAACTTACGGAACTCGCCCTTGCGTGCCCGTCGGTCTCGGAAGGCGTAGACGCCCGAGTGCTGAACCGCCTGGTTCGCGGCCCGGAAGGTGCGGCTGCGATCGCCGTAGTAACCCTTGGCCTGCTCGAGGACTGCCTTGTGGTGCTTCTTGGCGTTTACCGCCCGCTTGACTCGTGCCATGTCAGTGTCTCCTCACTCGTTCCCTACAGACCCAACATCTTCTTGACGTTCTTCTCGATACCGGGCGAGATGTCGGTCTCGCGGCCCAACCGGCGCGAGCGGACCGACGACTTCTTCTCCATGATGTGGCCGCGGAATGCCTTACGGCGACGCAGGCGACCGGTGCCGGTGATCTTGATGCGCTTCTTCGCGCCGCTGTCGGTCTTCATCTTCGGCATCTCAGCCCTCCTCATTCGATTCTGTCGACGGATCCGCGGACCCATCCACCGATGCCTCGACCTTCGCGGCATCGGTACTCTTCGCCTTGACCCGCTTCTCAGGGCCCAGGACCATAATCATGTTGCGACCATCAATCTTCGCGGCCGACTCCACTCGCGCCGCCTCGCCCAACTTCTCCACGATCCGGTCGAGGATCTTGCGACCCAACTCGGGGTGCGCCGACTCGCGACCACGGAACATGATGGTGACTTTCACCTTGTGACCTTCAGCGAGGAACTTCTCAACGAGACGCGTCTTGGTGTCGAAGTCTCCCGGACCGATCTTCGGCCGGTACTTCATCTCCTTCACACCGACGTTCATCGTCTTGCGACGCGACTCCTTGGCCTTTTGGGCTTCGTCGAACTTGAATTTGCCGTAGTCCATGATTCGACAGACCGGCGGGCTCGCGGTGGGCGCGATTTCGACGAGGTCCAGATCCAAGCTCCGCGCCAACGCCAATGCCTCTCGGCTCGACATCACGCCACGCTGATTGCCCTCGTTGTCGATGAGCCGTACGGTCTCTACCCGAATACGCTCATTGACTCGGTGGTCTCCAGGTCCTGTTGCGATAAGCATCTCCTTGCTCTACGCGACGCCGTGGCGTCGCCACGGCAAGCGAGGCGGAGACTCTAGACCCGGCGTACTGCTCATACCCAGGTGGACGTTGGCGTCGCCAACCTCTCTTGCTGTGAACTGCCTGACAAGGCTAGCAGAGCGACGAACGCGACGACCGCGCATTTCGCGTGACGTACGCCCGCGGCGACCCGACTGGGCGTGGGGTGCCCCCGCTGCCGTCGCCGGAACCCGTAGGAGTTCGTCGTCACTTCCACACGTCCACCTGGACTTACACGCGCCTTGGCGGGTCGTTCCCCCAGACGGCGTCGCTACCGGCTTAGCTCCGACGGTCGCAGCGTCGGTAGGCTCAGCGCCGTGGGGTCGATCTCAATCATCGCTCCCGAGGCGCCCCGGTGAGACGGCTCGGCGCGGGCCCAAGTGACCGGGTCCCTCGAGCTAGCCCGAGGACCGCGACCACGCACCCCATCGGACGACGGCTCACCGGCGCCACACTGATCGTATTTCTGGTGGTGGGAGCGTTCTTCGCTGTGAACGTGACGCGCACCGCGCCCGGGACACGACCCTTGCGCTCACAGCTCGCGTCAGACAGGTGCCGCCCCGACGCAGTCGCGATGACCAACGGACCCTACGTCGGCGGCGCGACCCAGGAAGAGGCGCACGCGATCCTGATCACGAACACGGCATCCACGCCTTGCACATTGCACGGCTACGTCGGCATCGTCGCGCTCGATCAACGCGGCACCCCCGTACCCTTTCGGCTCGTCCACCACGCGACCGGCGGCTGGCCAATGGCGACCGTGGTCCCGCCACCCTTCGTCGTAGCGCCCGGTGGGTCGGGCTACGTCTTCTTCGCACAAATCGCGTGTTACACGGGCTACACCGCGACGAGTCGACGCATCGCCGTGACCCTGCCGGGCGCTCGGACCGCCCAAGACCTCGTTCTACGGGTGCCACTGAACCGCTGCGCCGGTCCCTCCGCCAGCATCGGCAACCTCATCGCCGAGTCGCCGATCGAGCCGACGCTGCGGGCCACCGTCGGGCCACTCCCCTAGCCTCGGGCGGCCGACACGGGTGGCCGGGTCCAAGCGTGGTGACCGCACTGCGCGGCCGCCACCGGTGAGGTGCTTTCGATATCGGGGCGCCGACCGCTACCGTGGAACCATGAGCGACGACAACGGCGCCGCCGACGAGATCGAGTGGATCCGCTCCACCCCCGTCGACGTCATACTCGGCAACCACCTCTTCCACATGATCCAATTGGCGGCGGTACATCTGGCGGACACGCCGCCCAACCTGCCGGCCGCACAACTGGCCATCGACGTCGTCAGTGCCATGGTCCAAGCCGGGGGTGACCGGCTCGGCGAGCACGTCGGCCTGTACCGCAGCGCCCTCGCCGAAGTCCAACAGGTCTACGTTCGCGCGGCCAGCACCACCGACGCCCACTAACGCCGTGGTCGCACGTCGATGACCTCGTCGTCGCCGCGGTGACCCACGACTCGGATCCCGGTCACCACGTATCCGTTATCGACGTGGCGGCTACCGTCGGCGATATCGACGCAGTGGAAGTACCACCGGTGTCCGTCCTGCTCGATCCAGCCGTCACCCCGGTGGTCGTCGAACTCAACGACCACCCCCTCGATCCTCATCGACCCGATCGCTGGCGCAGGAGTGACACCATCTCGATTGCGGTCAACGCCGCTTCGCGTCCCTTGTTGGTCTCGTCGGGCAGCGAACGCTCGAGGGCCTGCTCAACCGTGTTCGTCGTGAGCACCCCGAAGACCACCGGAACCCCAGTGGTCAGCTGCACGTCCTGGACCCCACGGGCACTCTCGCCGGCCACGATGTCGTAGTGCCCGGTGTCACCCCGGATCACTGCGCCGAGCGTGATCACCGCGTCAACCGGGGACGGCCCGTCAGCGAAGGCGAGCGCCATCATCGGAATCTCGTACGCACCGGGCACCCACGCGACGGTGATGTCCGAGCGCGAGACCCCGGCCTCATTGAGCGTCGCCAACGCGCCATCGATCAACCGGGTGGTGATCCCGCCGTTGAACCGTCCGGCCACGATCGCGATGCGCAGACCACGGCCGTCGTGGCCACCTTCCAGGTACGTGCCGACGACGTCTCGGATCGCCTCGCCGCGAAGCGGGTCGAACTCGGTCTGGTCACTCGACGTCATCGAGCCCCCCCAACAGGTGCCCCATGCGCTCCCGCTTGGTGCGCAGGTAGTCGATGTTGTACGGCGTCGGCGTGCTCTCGATCGGCACCCGCTCGACGATGTTGAGACCGAACCCCTCGAGCCCGCCGTACTTACTCGGGTTGTTGGTCATGAGCCGCATCGAGCTCACCCCGAGATCCACCAGGATTTGGGCACCGATGCCGTATTCGCGCGAGTCCACCGGCAAGCCCAGCTCGAGATTCGCATCGACCGTGTCGTGACCGTTCTCTTGGAGCGCGTAGGCGCGGATCTTGTGACCGAGGCCGATGCCCCGCCCTTCGTGTCCACGCAGATAGACGACCACACCCGCCCCTTCGGCCGCGATCTTCATCATGGCGGTCTGCAGCTGGGGTCCGCAGTCACAGCGCAGCGAACCGAGAACGTCGCCCGTCAGGCACTCCGAGTGCACGCGCACCAGGACGTTCGGTGTCGACTCGATGTCACCGTACACCAGTGCGAGGTGCTGCTCGCCGTCCAGGATCGACTCGAAGACCACGGCCTGGAAGTTGCCGAACTCCGTCGGCAGGGCAGCCTCGGCGATTCGCTTGACGAGTTTCTCGTGGTGTCGGCGGTAGCGGATGAGGTCTGCGATCGACACGATCGGTAGGTGATGGCGCTCGGCGAACGCCTCCAACTCGGGCAAGCGAGCCATGTCCGACTTGTCAGCGCTCACGATCTCGCACAACACGCCCGACGGAGACTTACCCGCGAGTCGACACAGGTCGACCGTCGCCTCGGTGTGTCCGGCCCGCTTCAGTACCCCGCCCGGCCGGTAGCGCAGGGGAAAGATGTGTCCGGGCCGGTTGAGGTCGTTCGCTCGCGTCTCGGGGTCGATGAGCGCACGGATGGTCGCGGCGCGGTCGTGCGCTGAGATTCCCGTCGTGGTGCCGTGTCGGTAGTCAACGGTCACGGTAAAGGCCGTCCGCTGAGCCTCGGTGTTCGCCACCACCATCAAGGGCAGGTCCAGCTCATCAGCACGGGCCGACTCAAGGGGTACACAGAAGACACCCGAGGTGTGCTCGAGATAGAAGGCCATCGACTCGGCCGTCACGTCCTCGGCGGCCATAATCAGGTCACCCTCGTTCTCCCGGTCCTCGTCGTCCACGACGACCACCATCCCGCCGTTGCGAATGGCGCGAACCGCCTCTTCTATCGTCGATAACGCCACTAGACCTCCAATTCAATACGCACATCTTCGCCCACGACACGCACATCCACCAATCGACCCCTTCGCAGGTCGCCAATCGTGGACGTCGTCACGTCAACGAGGGCGCCGACCGTTCCCGTCGACCCCGCCAGGGCGGGGGCCGCGTACCAGACGATCCGGTTCACGGCACCCGCGGCGAGAAAGGCACTCGCCGTCTTCGGCCCGCCCTCGACGAGTGCTTGCAAGACGCCGTTCGCTCCAAGTTCATCGAGCACAACGCCGATATCACCCGAGCGCTCCCAGCACGGACGTACCTTCGCGTCACTCGGCGCGTGGCCGAGTACGACTCGCAACGGCTCGAGGACTACGCCATCGAGTCGGGCGGTCAAGCGGGGGTCGTCACGGCGCACCGTGCCCGCTCCAACGATGATCGCTTGGCTCTGAGCGCGTAGGACATGGGCGTCTCGGCGCGCCGCCTCACCGGTAATCCATTGACTCGAGCCGTCGCGCATCGCAACGACGCCGTCGAGCGTCGCCGCGACCTTCAAGACCACGTAGGGACGCCCGGTCTCGCGATGCCACAGATAGGCCGCCAGCTGTTCACGTACCACCGACTCCGCGACGCCCACGCGCACCTCGACGCCGGCGTCACGCAACGCGTTCACCCCGGAACCGGCCACGCGAGGGTCGGGGTCGAGTGTTCCCACGACCACGCTCGAGACCCCGGCCTCGATGATTGCATCCGAGCACGGCCCCGTGCGTCCCGTGTGGCCGCACGGTTCCAGCGTCACGATAAGGGTGGCCCCGCGCGCGCTGGCACCGGCGTCGCGCAACGCGACCACTTCGGCGTGGGCGTCCCCGGGAACTTGCGTGTGCCCGATACCCACGATTTGACCGCGCGCATCGACCACCACCGCACCGACCCAGGGGTTCGGCGGCGCGTGGTAACGGGCCTTCTCGCCCTCGGCCACGGCGCGGGTCATGAACTCTTCGACGTCGATCACGTGCCCGTCGCCACCCGTCGCAGGGATCGGGCGGCCGTCAGGGGGTCGGGCCGCGAAAAGATCGCCGAGCCGGCCACGAGCACGTTCGCTCCGGCGGCCACCGCCACCGGAGCCGTGCGCTCGTCAATCCCCCCGTCGACCTCGAGGTCCACGGCCACACCTTGCGTCTCGATCTCGCGCCGTGCTTCGATCACCTTGTCCATGACCTCACCGATGAACGATTGCCCGCCGAAGCCCGGAAACACCGTCATCAAGAGCAACAGGTCGATCTGGCCGAGAAAGGGTGCCACCGCAGCGAACGGTGTGTCCGGGTTGGCCGCCAGGCCAACGCGCACCCCGACCGCTCGGGCCTCGGCGAGCAGCGCCGCGGTGTCGCCGATCTCGACGTGGATCGTGCACCCGTCTGCCCCGGCGACCTTGAAGGCCTCGAGGTACCGACCGGGTTCGGTCATCATCAGGTGACAGTCGAAGAAACGGTCGCTGTAGCGTCGCAGCGACGTCACGACCGGCGGTCCGATCGACACGTTCGGCACGAAGTGGCCGTCCATGACGTCTACGTGGAGCCAGTCCGTCTCGTCGTCGATGGCGCGGACCTGCTCGGCCAGTGAGCCGAAATCGGCCGCCAGGATCGAGGGGGCGAGACGGAGCCGGCCCGTCGGACCGGCGTCGATGGAGGTCATGGTCCCTAGCCTAGAGACCTGGGTCACCGCCATCGCGCGACGTCATCCGAACCGGCCCGACCGCGCCACCAGTCAGCGGCCGACATAGTCCGGCTCCCCTCGGGGCGTACCGAGTCGAGCACCAGCGCGCCGTCGCGCACGCCCAGCACGACACCGCCGTCACGGCGTTCGATCGCGCCCGGCCCCACCGCCGTCTCGCCCGTGAACCGGTGGGCCCCGATGAGCCGTACCCGTCGTTCGTCGACCGTGACCCACGCCCGTTCGAGGCGGATGACGCGAAGGTTCTCCTCGGCGGACTTCGCGGCGTCGAGGTGGAAAGTCTCGGTGTCGAGCTTCGTCGCGTAGGTCACCTCGCCCGACTGGGCAACGGGATGATCCAAAAGGGTCGGGTCGCCGAGCACGTCGAGCAACGCTTGCGCACCGAGTCTCGCGAGGCGGTCCAATAGGTAACTCAGCGTCGCGTCGCCGATCTCCACGCGCCGCTCCAGATGCACCGGACCCGTGTCGAGCCCCGCTTCGAGGGACATGATGGCCACCCCGGTCTCGCGATCCCCGGCGAGGATGGCCCGCTCGACCGGTGCGGCGCCTCGCCAGCGCGGCAGCAGCGAGAAATGGACATTGAGCATCGGCACGCGTTCGAGCACCGAGACGGGAATCATGGCGCCGTAGGCGACCACCACACCCCGCTCGACGTCAAAGGACGCCAGGTCGGCCACGCGATGTACGACCGGGATACCTCTCGCTTGGGCCTCGATCTTCACGGGGCTCGGTGACTCCGTAGCGCCGCGGCTGCGACGACGGTCGGGTCGCGTGACCACGACGGCGACGTCGTAGCCGTGATCACAGAGCGCTCCCAGTGACACGACTGCGGCCGGCGGTGTCCCGAGGAAGGCGAGTCGCATCTACTCGCCGAGCAACTGACCGAGTCCGTCGCGATCACTGCCGAGCGTGAGGCGTCGCTTGCGCAGCAGCTTCTTCGCCTCCCGACGCTGGTCCTCATCGAGCCGCTCGACGAGCAGTATTCCCTCGAGATGGTCCATCTCGTGCTGGAAGATTCGTCCCTCGTACTCGTCGGTCTCGATGTCGATCTCGTTGCCGTCGAGGTCGTAGCCGGTCAGGTGAACGGCGTTGGGCCGGGTTATCTCCCAACTGAGCCCGGGAACCGAGAGACAACCCTCTTCGAAGGTCCACTCGCCGTCGGTCTCGACGATGACCGGGTTCACCACCACGACGGGACCGTCGCCCTGGTCGTAGACGAACAGGCGTTTCTGCACACCGATCTGATTGGCCGCGAGGCCGGCACCCGGCGCTTCGTACATCGTCTCGATCATGACCTCAGCCAAGGCGGCGATCCGGCCGTTGATGTCCTCGACCGGCGTCGTCGCCTGGTTCAAAACGGGGTCGCCATACACTCGAATGGGCAACGTATTCACCGTTCCAGGCTACCGGCTCACTCGACGGCGACGCGCAGCGTCGCGGGGCGCGGCGGGCCGCTCAAGGCATCGAGCAACGTCTCGACGTCGCGTGCGCGCACGTCTACACCCTGCGCTCCGAAGCTGACGCGCACGCGTTCACCGTCGAGTGCCGCGGCGAAGGCCGCCGCATCCTCCCCGCGTAGCGTGGCCGCCGCGCCGAACGGGGCCAATCCGAGGACCCGGGCCGTCTCCAACTCATCCACGAGTAGTTCATCAAAGGATCCCTCCTCGAGCGATCGGAGCACCGGGTCCTCGCCACGGCGAGTCTGGGCGAGCACCGAGCCGCGCCCATCGCGACGGGCGCCGACGAGGCGTCCGGCTCGTCCGACCACGCCCACCGCCTGGCGGCGGGCCGACTCGCGCGGTGCGAGGAGATACTGATCGAAATCGTCGATGACGACCAGTGAGGCGCGCCTGACACGTTGGAAGACGGCTTCGGTGCCCACCACCACTCGAGCAAGTGCCCCATCGAGCGGATCGGCCGCGGTCACGACGCTCACCGGCTGTCCGATCTGCGCCTCCAGGTCACGCTGCACCGTGCTGACGCCTTGGCGCAACCGCTTGACCCGGGTCGAGCCGCATGACCGGCAGAACCGCTCTCGCGGCTCGTGGCCGTTCGCGCACGCGACTAGGTCGTCGACCTCCTGTTCGGCCAGGGTGCACACCGCGCAGCGGTAGAGCTCGTGGCACTGCGCACACGCGAGCAGTCGCCCCCGGCCGAGGCGCTGGTGCACGACGACGACCGCCACCGCGTCGCTGCCCGCGAGCGCTCGATGCACTGCGTCAAGGGACTCTCGCGCGAGCAGGCCGTCGTGGGGGTCCCCACCGCGCCGGTCGACCACGGTCAGCCGTGGCCATCCACCGGTAAGCCCCGCCTCGCGGTGCCAGCCCCCGACCATGAACCGGGGGCTCGGGAACATCGACGTCGCCCAGAGCGGGCGACCCTCGCGCCGGCACCGTTCGACGAGGACGTCGTAGGCGTGCCACGTGGGAACCGACTCCGATCGCAGGGCTTCGTCGTCGACGTCGAGGATGACTGCGCCAGCGATGTGGGCTACCGGTGCCATCGCCGCGCCGCGCGCGCCGACCACGATCGGCCACTGCGCGCGCATCCGTTCCCATTGATCCGTACCCGCGACGTGGCACCCCCGCTGCTCAAGTCGACCGCGCAATCGACGCGCCCAGGCGTCCGTCGGGGCCACCACGAGCAGGCTGCCGGGCGACGTGCGAGTCGACTCGTAGGCGTGCAGCACGAGACCGAGCGGATCGGTCGTCGGCGCCAGCTGGATGACGCCAGGCTCGAACGAGTCGAGTCGACCGGTGATCGAGGTGCTCAGAGCCTCCTTCGCCGGGGCGGTCGGCAACGCGGTCACCAGCCGTTTGGGCGAGGCGGACACCAGCAGTCGCGCGAGTGGCGCCAGCCAGCGACTACTCGCCCAGGTGAGGAACTCGAGCATCTCGGCGGGCGGGCCGAAGCCCAACCACTTCGCGATCGGTTTGAGATCAGCAGCGGGGCTCGCCTCGTCGACCACCCACGCGCGAACGCTCCGATGGTTGAAGTCGACGCGGACGCGGTCGCCGAGCCGGAGCGACGCGAGGTGATCAGGCACCAGATAGTCAAAGGGTCGGTCGACGGCGGCGACCTCGGTCACCACACGAACCGCGCGCGGCCCCGCCACTAGTTCAGCGACAACTCCCGGCGCAGGTCGTCGACCCGCGGCGTCTGCTCCCACGTGAACCCCTGATCGCTGCGACCGAAGTGACCGTACGCCGCGGTGCGCTGGTAGATCGGACGACGAAGGTCGAGGTCTCGGATGATCGCCGCCGGTCGCAGGTCGAAGATGGCGTCTACGGCCTTGGCGATCTTGGCCCGGTCGACGGTCTCGGTGCCGAAGGTCTCCACGAGCACCGAGACCGGACGCGCCACCCCGATGGCGTAGGCCACCTGTACCTCACAGCGTTGCGCCGCGCCCGCCGCGACGACGTGTTTGGCCACCCAGCGCGCGGCATAGGCCGCCGAACGGTCGACCTTGGAAGGGTCCTTGCCCGAGAAGGCACCGCCGCCGTGACGGGCCATGCCGCCGTAGGTGTCCACGATGATCTTGCGTCCGGTGAGCCCGGCATCGGCGTGGGGACCGCCCAGGACGAACTTGCCCGACGGATTCACGATGACCCGCATGGAGCTGGTGTCGAGGTTCGATGGCAGCACCGGCCGGATGACGTGCTCGAGGACGTCGTGGCGAATGGTGGTCTGTGAGTCGTAGCCGTCCTCGTGCTGGGTCGAGACGAGGACCGTGTCCACCGCCACCGGTCGACCGTCCTCAAACGCGATCGTGACTTGGGTCTTACCGTCGGGGCCGAGGTACGGAATGAGGCCCGAACGACGGACCTGGGCCAAGCGCATGGACAGCCGGTGCGCCAACCAGATCGGCACCGGCATGAAGTCATCGTTGTCGTCACAGGCGTAGCCGAACATCATGCCCTGGTCACCGGCGCCGAGCGCGTTCAGCTGGTCCTCGCCGCCCGAACCGCTGCGCAACTCGAGGGCCGCGTCGACGCCACCGGCGATGTCGGGGCTCTGCTTGTCCAATGAGACGAGCACCGCGCAGGTGCGTCCGTCGAAGCCCTTGCTCCCGTTGTCGTAGCCGATATCGAGGATCGTTTTGCGCGCGATGGCGTTGATGTCCACGACCGCCGTGGTCGTGATCTCGCCCGCTACCACGCACAGTCCCGTCGTGAGCAGGGTCTCGCACGCGACTCGCGCGTGCGGGTCTTGGGTGAGGATGGCGTCGAGCACGCTGTCGGAGACCTGATCCGCGATCTTGTCGGGATGTCCTTCCGTCACCGACTCCGAGGTGAAGAGGGTGCGATCGCTCATTGGTCTCCTTGCGGTAACAATGCAACCACCCTAGTCAAGACCTCCAGCGCAACGTCCTCTTTTGTGCGCATCGAAACCGCGACCGGCTCGTGGTCGCGCAGTAAGAGACGCACCTCGTTGGTAGGTGACTCGAACCCCGCGCCCGGAGTCATGACGTCGTTGACGACCAAGACGTCCACGCCCTTGCGCTCGAACTTCGCCTGGGCGTTGGCGAGCACGTCCGTGGACTCGGCGGCGAAGCCGACGATGACCTGCCCGTCGCGTCGGTTCGCGACCAACTCCACCAGGATGTCCGGGGTCGCCACCAACGCCAACTGGGGCGGGCCCGCCGCTTTCTTCAATTTGTTCGGCGCCGGATCGACTGTGAAATCCGCGACCGCGGCCGCCATCACGACGACATCCATTTCCTTGGCGAGCGTCAGCGCGTGCTCACGCATCTCGGCGGCGGTCACGACTTCAACCACCTCGATACGCCCCACGACGTCAATGGCCAGCGTCCGATCCGTCGTCGTCACGAGGGTCACCGCCGCCCCGAGCCGTGCGGCGACTTCGGCGATGGCGTAGCCCTGGCGACCCGACGACCGGTTCGTAATCACGCGTACCGGATCGATCGGCTCGCGGGTCCCACCCGCGGTGACCAGGACACGCCGGCCCGTCAACGGGCCACGGTACCCCTTGATGATCCGCTCGACCAACGTGACGATTGTCGCCGGGTCAGCGAGTCGTCCCGCGCCTTCATCGCCACCGGCCAGGTGGCCGCGTTCGGGTTCGAGCACGAGAACGCCGCGGCGGCGCAAGGTGGCCAGGTTCTCTTGGACCACGGGCTGTTCCCACATCTCGGTGTGCATCGCGGGACACAGCAGGACCGGCGAGGCGCTCGCCATCAGGGTGGCGGTGAGCAGGTCGTCGGCGAGGCCAGCGGCGAAGCGGGCGATCAGGTGAGCCGTCGCGGGCGCGACCACGATGAGGTCGGCTGACTGACCGAGGGTCGTGTGCGGAATCGGCAACTCCGGGTCGTCGTATAGGCCAATTCTCGCCGGTTCACTCGCGAGCGCGCTGAAGGTGAGCGGCCCTACGAAGCGAGTCGCGTCAGGCGTCAGGATCGGTGCGACGTGGTAACCGGCGTCGCGCAGACGTCGCAGCACCTCGACGGCCTTATACGCCGCGATTCCGCCAGCGACACCGAGAACGACGCGAGGCGATGGTGAATCAGGCGTCGCGGAGGGCATCGGTGAAGGCGTCCAGGTCGTTGGCCTCGTCCTGGTGCGCCTGAGCCGCGTCGCGGTCGCGACGCTCTTGCTCGAGTTCCTCGGCCGTCGGACGGTGGAATTCGAGTTTGCCCTCGTAGAGTTCCTGGAGCGACAGTGACAGCGACTTATTGGACAGCGACGTCACCTGGGGCGGGATCATCGAGCCGTGACCCGAACCGAGCCCGTTGTAGTAGTCGTTGATCTCGCGCGCGCGAATCGCCGAGACGGCGACCAGGGTGAACTTGGAGTCACCGACCTTGGCCAGCAACGCTTCAATGGGTGGGTCGACAAGTGAAGGGCGCTCGGCCATGGATTCAATCCTTTTTACGCGAGGGAACGACGGTCTCGTCGAAGCGTCTCCAGTATAGAGAGGATTTCGCCCGTGGCCCGTTCTACGTCATCATTGACGATCACGTGCGTGGCGAGCCGTTCACCGATGCGCATCTCGTTGGCCGTGCTGTGCAGGCGCCGTTGCACGTGATCCTCAGTGTCACCTCGGCCACGCAATCGGGCCTCGAGCTGATCCATCGACGGCGGGACGATCAGGAAGATCACGACATCGTCGTAGTGGCGACGCACCTGTTCAGCGCCTTGCACCTCGATCTCGAGCAGCACGTCCGCGCCACCGGTGTCCGTAGGCACCGGTGTGCCGTAGAGGTTCCCGTGGAACTGCGCCCATTCGAGGAACCGGCCCTCGTCGATGGCTTGTTCGAACGTCTCACGGTCCACGAAGACGTACTCGTCACCCGTTTCCGATTCGCGCTGGGCACGCGTCGTCCAACTCCGGCTCAGCCACAATCGGGGGTCTTTCTCGGTGAGGCGACGAGCAATCGTCCCCTTGCCCACACCACCGGGACCAATCAGCACCGCCAGCAGCGGCTCAGCGCACAAGGGCTCGGAACAGTTCGGCGCGTTGCTTGGGGCCGAGACCACGGATCCGTCGCGTCTTGGCGATCTGCGCCTTCTGCATGATGCGCTCGGCCTTCACGTCGCCGATAGCCGGCAGCGCGCTGATCAAGTCATAGGCACGCATCTGTGCGATGCACTCCTCACGATCAGCGAGTTCGAACAACTCCTCTAAAGAAAGTTCACCCGACTTAATCTGCCGCTTCACCTCAGCGCGACGTCGACGGTTCGCCACGGCCAGGCGCGAGGCTTGCACCCGCTGCTCCTGGGACAATGTGGGCGGTGTCGGTGTCACGCGCCCAGAATACATCGTGACGAGCACAAATGCACTCCAGAACTAGGGCAACGCACTAGATATTTCGTCACGCCACCTCCGGGCGGCGTCGTAGACCGCTCGGCGGTCCGGACCACGCCCCAGAATTGCCCTACCGACGTTGACCAGGACCGATGAACGAGGCACCTCGCCGAACAGTCGGCTAACGCGTTCCACGGTTGCCCCCTGGGCCCCCACACCGGGCACCAGGATCGGTCCACCCAGCCGAGCCAAGTCAAAAGCCGGTGGCTCCCGGGTCGCGCCGATGACGGCGCCAACCGAGCCAAACCCGTCGGCCTCGGCGTTCAGTTCGCCAATCGCCTCGAGCACCGCGACCTCGACACTTCGCTCGCCGTCGACGATCGCCGTCTGGATGGCGCGCCCTTCGGGATTCGACGTGGCCGCAAGTACGAAGAGTCCTCGACCCGTGGCCAGGGCGGCCTCCACGAGGGGCCCCAACGCGCCAACGCCGAGAAAGGGGTTCGCGGTGAGTGCGTCCACCGCGAGCGGTGACCGGTCGGTGAGCCAGGCTTGGGCGTAACCCTCGACCGATGAGCCGATGTCCCCGCGTTTGGCGTCGGCGACCACGAGCAACGACGCGTCGCCTGCCTCGCGAATGACCCGCTCCAAGATCCGGTAACCCGCCGATCCAAAGCGTTCGAAGAACGCCACCTGGGGTTTGATCGCGACCGCGGTGCCGATCGCGGCCTCCACCGTAGAGAGCGCCACGAACTCGAGACCCTCTGGGTCGTCGTGCCGGCCCCATTGCTCGATCACCGCCGTACTCGGGTCGACGCCGACGCACAGCGCGCCGCGGTCCTCGATCAGGGTACGCAGTCGTGCGCCGAATGATTCAGCCATGGGCTACTCCAATGATCTCGTGCACTGATCGCACACCGTGGGAGGATAACCACCGTTGGACCTCGCGCTGGATGCGCCACGGCGCGCGCGGTGAAGCGAAGATCGCCGTGCCGACCTCGACGGCGTTAGCACCGGCCATCATGAGCGCGATCGCGTCCTCCCCCCGGCGCACGCCACCCACGCCCACGATCGGCACGTCCGGTAACGCGCGACGACAGTCGAAGACCGCGCGTAGGGCGACCGGGTGGATCCCCGGCCCGCTCACCCCGCCGCCGACCCCACCGAGGACCGGTCGACGTCTTTCAAGGTCGATCGCGAGACCGAGCAGAGTGTTGACCAGGACCAGGGCCTCGGCGCCCGCGTCTACCGCCGCGGCGGCGATCGCGACGAGGTCGGGCGTGTTGGGACTCAACTTGACCCACACCGGACGGTTCGCGCGGACCGTGGCGCGCACGATCGCGGCGGTCGCCTCGGGCGAATGAGCGAACATGGTGGACCGGTCTTCGAGGTTTGGACAGCTCGCGTTCACCTCGAGGGCCACCGAGGACGACCCGGCGAGGGCATCGGCCGCATCGGCGAACTCCTGGGCACTACGCCCCCAGATCGAGGTCACGATCGTCGCGCCCGCGGCGACGAGGGCTGGCTCGTGGTCGCGCCGCCACGCGTCGACGCCGGGACCGGCCAGTCCCACGGAATTGACCAGGTGTTCGTCGACGGCCGTCACTCGCGGTGCAGGGTTACCCGGCCAGGCGAAGGCGGCCAGGGATTTGGTGACCAATGCACCGAGCTGGCTGAGATCGCCGTACCCCCCGAGCTCGACGCCGAATCCCGCAGTTCCCGCCGCGGTGAGGATCGGTGAGCGCAAGGACACAGACCCCACCGACGTCGTGAGCGAGACCTCGCTCATCCGTGGAGTTCCTGCAGTGAACGCACGCGCCAGCCGTGGGTCCGGGTGTCGGCGATCCCCCGTGCCGCCGCGAGCCCCGCGTTGAGCGTGGTGAGGCACGGAACACCGTGGGTGATGCAGGCGTGGCGGATTTGGGCGCCATCGACCATCGCGTCCCCACCCGAGGGTGTGTTGACCACGAGTTGCACGGCACCGTCGGCGATCAGTGTCACGGCGTCCGCTCCCAGGTCGGCGAGGCCGACCTTGCCCACGAGCGTCGTCACCGTGAGCCCGTTGGAGCGCAGGTAGCCCGCCGTACCGACCGTCGCGGCGATTGTGAAGCCGAGGTCGAGCAACTGACGGGCTATGGCGAGGCCGCCCACCTTGTCTCGGTCAGCGAGCGAGAGGAAGACCTGTCCAGAGTCGGGTAGGCCGGTCCCCGCCGCGAGTTGTGATTTCGCAAAGGCGATCCCGAAGCTCTCGCCGATACCCATCACCTCGCCCGTGGAACGCATCTCGGGACCGAGGATCGTGTCGACGTCTGGGAACCGGTTGAACGGCAGGACCGCTTCCTTGACGCTCACGTAGTCCGGATTGGGCGTCGTCGCCGGGACGACGCCGGCGTCGCGCAGGGACGCGAGCGTCTGGCCGAGCATCACCCGTACGGCAATCTGGGCCAGGGGCACGCCCGTCGCCTTCGCGACAAAGGGAACAGTGCGACTCGCTCGCGGATTGGCCTCTAACACGAAGACTTCGTCGTTCTTGACCGCGTACTGGACGTTGACGAGTCCGACCACGCCCAGCGCGTCGGCGATACGTCTCGTGTAGTCGTGCAGCGTCGCAATCACCGACTGGGACAGCGTCTGGGGCGGTAGCGCGCACGCCGAATCGCCGGAGTGGACCCCCGCCTCCTCAACGTGCTCCATGATCCCCGCGACGTAGGTGTCACCGGACTGGTCTCGAATCGCGTCAACGTCAACCTCGACCGCGTCCTCGAGGAACCGGTCGAGCAGGATGGGCCTTGTCGCGCTCACGCCTCCCTCTCGCGCGAGCGCCCCGTGCGCTCCGGTGAGGTTGTTCATGACGCGCCGCAGCGACTGCTCGTTGTAGACGATTTCCATGGCTCGTCCACCGAGTACGTAACTCGGTCGCACCAGCACCGGGTAACCGATGCGCTCGGCGACTTCGATCGCCTCGTCGAGCGTGACGGCGACATCACCGGGCGGTTGGCGCAGTCCGAGATCGTTACAAATGGTCGACCAATGCTCGCGGTCTTCGGCCGCGTCGATTGCACTCACCGGGGTTCCGAGCACGAGTTCGGGGCCCAACGTATGAGCCAGTTTGAGAGGGGTCTGCCCACCGAGCGAGACGATCACTCCCACGACACGCGCCCCATCGACGCACGCCGCTTGCTCCGCGGCCACGACCTCGGCGACGTCTTCGGGGGTAAGCGGTTCGAAGTACAGGCGGTCGGATGTCGAGTAGTCCGTCGACACCGTCTCGGGGTTGCAGTTCACCATCACCGACTCGTAGCCCATGTCACGTAGTACGTACGAGGCGTGCACACAGCAGTAATCAAACTCGATACCTTGGCCGATCCGGTTCGGCCCCGAACCCAGGATGATCACGCGATCCTTGTTGGATGAACGGACCTCTGACTCGTCCTCCGTGGTCCCGTAGTGGTAGGGCGTCGCCGCGTCAAACTCGGCGGCGCAGGTGTCCACCGTCTTGAACGTGACCGGGGCGAGCGCGGTGCGCGCGGCGCGCACGAGCTCGACACTGGTCCCGCTGATCGCAGCCACCTGGGAATCGGTGAACCCCCACTGTCGGTACCGGCGCCACGTGCGAGCGTCGAAGTTGACCACGTCGGCGTCGCGCAGTTCACGTTCCCGTATCACGATCTCGGCCATCTGGTCGATGAACCACACGTCGATACCCGTGCGCGCCGCGATCTCCTCGACCGAGGCGCCGCGCCACAGCATCTCGTGGAGCGCGTAGAGCCGCTCCGGGGTCGCGACCACGCAACGATGCCAGAGCGTGTCATCGTCCAGATCGGCGAACTCGCGGTTGGGTCCCGGCGCGAAGCCTGGCCGTCCCTGTTCGAGCGAGCGGATGGCCTTCTGCAGCGATTCGGCGAAGTTGCGTCCAATCGCCATGACCTCACCGACGGACTGCATACGCGTACCCAATACCGACGACGTCCCCGGCAACTTCTCGAAGGCCCAACGCGGGATCTTCGTGACCACGTAGTCGATCACGGGTTCGAAGCTCGCCGGCGTCGACCGCGTGATGTCGTTGAGAATCTCGTTGAGCGCGTAACCGACCGCGAGACGCGCGGCGATCTTCGCGATCGGGAATCCCGTCGCCTTGGACGCGAGGGCGCTCGACCGGCTGACCCGCGGGTTCATCTCGATGACCAGTCGCTCGCCGGTGCTGGGATTCACGGCGAACTGCACATTGGAACCACCGGTCTCGACCCCGACGCGACGGAGCACGGCGAAGGCGTCATCGCGCATGGCCTGGTATTCCACGTCCGAGAGCGTCTGGGCGGGCGCGACGGTGACCGAGTCACCCGTGTGCACGCCCATGGGGTCGACATTCTCGATGCTGCACACGATGACGCAGTTGTCGTGGCGGTCGCGCATGACCTCGAGCTCGTACTCCTTCCATCCGGCGATGGAGCGCTCCACCAGGATCTCGCCGACGGGCGACGCGGCGATCCCCTCGGTGGCGAGGCGCGCGAAGTCCTGTGCGTTGTGCGCGATTCCCGTTCCAGCACCCCCCAGGATGTAGCTCGGTCGAACGATGATCGGCCACCCGATCCGCTCGGCGATTTCGATGGCCTCGGCCACGTTGTGGGCGAAACCTGACTCCGGCACGCCGAGGCCGATGTCGGCCATCGCCGCCTTGAAGAGCTCACGGTTCTCCGCCGTCTCGATCGCCTCGGGGCGCGCGCCGATGACCTCGACGCCGAAACGCTCGGTCACGCCGGCCCGCACGAGGGCCATCGTCAGGTTGAGCGCCGTCTGACCCCCGAGAGTCGGCAACAACGCGTCGGGCCGCTCGCGCTCGATGATCTCGGTCAGCACCGAGAGGTCGAGCGGTTCGACGTAGGTCACATCGGCGGTGCTCGGGTCAGTCATGATCGTGGCCGGGTTGGAGTTGACCAGCACCACCCGGTACCCCTCATCACGGAGCACCTGGCATGCCTGGGTGCCCGAATAGTCGAACTCGCAGGCCTGACCAATCACGATCGGCCCCGAGCCGATCACCATGATGGTGTGGATGTCGTCACGTCGTGGCATCGGCCGCCTTCAGGTCTTCGCCGCGTAGCAGCGACTCGAATCGTTCGAAGAGATATCGCGCGTCGTGGGGCCCGGGTCCGGCCTCGGGGTGGTACTGCACCGAGAAGCACCGCAGCGCCGGCGCGACGAGCCCCTCGACCACGCCATCGTTCAGGTTTCGGTGGCTCACGACCGCACTGAGTGAGTCCGGGTCCACGGCGTAGTTGTGGTTCTGAGCGGTCACCTCAATCCGTCCCGTCGCGAGGTCCTGGACCGGGTGATTGCTGCCGTGGTGTCCAAAGGGCAACTTGTACGTCGTGCCCCCGAGTGCCGTTGCGAGGAGCTGGTGGCCGAGGCAGATCCCGAAGATCGGGACCTCTCCGACCAGGTACTCGATCTCGCGTACGTACTGGCCCAGGGCGGCCGGGTCGCCCGGGCCGTTGGAGAGGAAGACGCCATCGGGTCCGAGTGCTCGAATCTCATCGGCGGAGGTCGTAGCCGGTACCACCGTCACGCGGAACCGCTGGGCGAGCTGGTCGACCATCGTCGTCTTGATGCCGTAGTCGACCGCCACCACGTGGCGCTGCCCCGAGCCCCGCTCGTAGGCCGCGGGTGTCGACACGAGTGAGACGTAGTCCATCCCGTCGGTGCCCTTGGCCGTCGCCGCGGCCGCGGCGACGGCGTTGGTGCCCGCGTGGCCGAAGGCACCCGGTAGGGCGCCGTGGGCGCGCAGGTGACGCGTGAGCCGTCGGGTATCCACCCCGACGATTGCGGGCACCCGTCGCTCCACCAGGAAGGGTTCGAGGGCGCGCTCAGCCCGCCAGCTCGAGGGGCGCGCCGAGAGGTCGCGCACGACCACACCACGGCACCACGGTCGTACCGCCTCGTCGTCCAGTGGGGTCACGCCGTAGTTGCCGATGTGGGGGTAGGTGAACGTAATGACCTGGCCGGCGTAGCTCGGGTCCGTGATCACCTCCTGATACCCGCTGAGTGCGGTGTTGAAGACGAACTCGCCGGTCGTGACCCCGTCGTCGGGGAGGTAGCCGGCGGCGTAGCCTTCGAAGACGGCACCGTCGGCGAGGACCAACACCGATTGCGTTCGCGTCACGCCAGGACCCCCTCGTCCACCACGACTGCGCCGCGCACGATCGTCGTCCGCACTCGTCCCTCGAGCTCTCGGCCGTGGTAGGGCGTGTTGTAGGCCAGGCTCTGGAGCCGGTCCCGACTCGCCCGCCACCGCGCACTGGGGTCGAACACCACCAGGTTCGCGTCCTCACCCGCGACGACCGCTCCGCCGTGGCCACTGTGGCGCACGCGTGCGTCCCCGTGTCGCAACGACGCGATCCGTGCGGGCCCGCGACTAAGGAGCGCGAAGAACCGGATCGGGTCGGCTCCCGAGGACCCGAGCGCCTCGAAGGTCAGTGACGCCGCGTGCTCGAGGCCGAGCATCCCGGCCGGCGCCTCGTCAAAGGGCAGATCCTTCAACTCCGCCGCGTGTGGCGCGTGGTCGGTCGCGACCGCATCGGCCAAGCCGTTCACGAGCGACGCGCGCACCGCACCGACGTCGTCACGCGATCGCAGTGGCGGGTTCACCTTGAAGTGGGCGTCGTAGTTCTCGCACGCCGACTCATCGAGCGTGAAGTGGTGGGGCGCGACTTCAGCGGTCACTGGCAGCCCCTCGTCTCGCGCGGCACCGACGGCGGCTAACGACCGCGCCGTCGACAGATGCAAGAAGTGCAAGGGCGCGCCCGTGAGTCGCACGAGGTGGATATCGCGCGCGACCATGATCTCCTCGGCCGCCGCCGGACGACCCACCAGACCCAAGCGACTGCTCAACGCCCCCTCGTTCATCGATCCGCCGGCGGCCAGGTTCGTGTCCTCGCAGTGCTGAGCAAGACGGATGCCGAGGGGGCGGGCGTAGCTGAGCGCCCGGCGCATCACCGCCGCGTCCTGGACGCCGGTGCCGTCGTCACTGAAGAGCCGCACACCGAGTGCTGCGAGCTCCGCCATCGGGGCGAGCCGTTCACCCTGGCGTCCCTGGGTGATGGCCCCGGCTACGGCGACGTCCACCAACGCGCGCGACCCCTGGTCCAAGACGTAGGTGACCAGCGCCACGTTGTCGAGGGCCGGTTCGGTGTTGGGCATGGCGACCACGGCGGTGAAACCACCGATCGCGGCGGCGCGAGCGCCGCTTTCGATCGTCTCGGCCGACTCGCCTCCTGGTTCACGCAAGTGGGTGTGCAGGTCGACCAGGCCCGGTCCCACCCAACAACCCGTCGCGTCCACTTCGCGCGCTCCCGTCGGCGCGTCGAGTGACGCCCCAACCGCCGCGATCACGCCATCGACCACGAGCACGTCGGCCACGGCCGCCGACTCGGGGCCCACGACCAGTCCGTTGCGAACGACGACCGCTGCCATCAGGCCACCTCCGAAGTCACGCCGGCGACGGTGAGGTACAGCACCGCCATCCGGATGGGTACACCGTTGCTGACCTGGCGTTCAATGATCGCGGCAGGTAGATCGGCGACGACGGAGTCAAGCTCGACTCCCCGGTTGATCGGCCCGGGGTGCATGAGCAAGGTCTCGGGTCGCAGCCGACGCGCCCGCGCCGCCGTGAGTCCGAACGTCGTTGTGAACTCGTGCAGGCTAGGCACGAAGGAGCCGGTGCCCCGCTCGTTCTGGAGCCGCAGCAACCCGATGACGTCAGCCCATTCAAGCGCCTCGTCGAAGTCATTGACCACTTCCACCGGCCACGTCCCTATGTCCACCGGCAACAGCGTCCCCGGTGCGGCGACGCGCACGTTCGCCCCCAGGGTGACGTAGGCGTCGACGTCGCTCCGCGCGACCCGACTGTGCAGGATGTCGCCGACGATCAACACGTGGAGACCGTCGAATAACGTCGCGCCCGTTTCCGACGGGACGACGCCACGTCGTTCGGCGAGGACCTGGCGGATCGTGAAGGCGTCCAAGAGACCTTGCGTGGGGTGCTGGTGCAGTCCGTCTCCCGCGTTGATCACCCGTACGTGGGGCACGTATCGACTCACCTGTTCAGCTGCCCCACTCGAGCGGTGACGAAGCACGACCGCATCAAGTCCGAGCGCGTCGATCGTCGCGATCGTGTCTCGAAGCGACTCGCCCTTCTTCACGCTGCTCGAGGCAACCGCGAGGGACAACACGTCGGCACTCAACCGTTTCGCCGCTGTCTCGAAACTGAGTCGCGTGCGGGTCGACTCCTCAAAGAACAGTGACGCGACCACCCGTCCTTTCAGGGCGGGGACCTTCTTCACCGTGCGCCGGTGGACTTCGACGAACGACTCGGCCGTGTCGAGCACCTCCACGAGTGCGTCGCGGCTCACGTCGTGGAGTGACAACAGGTTGTGACCCCGTATGGTCGTAATCACGACTCGACCTCCTCGCCGATCCAAACGCCGTCCAAGGTCGCCACGATCGCCTCGTGATGGGCGGTGGGCAGGTTCTTGCCCACGAAGTCAGCGCGAATGGGCAATTCTCGGTGGCCACGGTCGACCAACACGGCCAGCTGGATGGCGCGGGGTCGACCCCATTCGGCGAGCGCGTTGAGCGCCGCGCGAATCGTTCGACCCGTATACAGGACGTCGTCCACGAGCAAAACGGTCCGGTCCGTTAGATCGACCGGGATCGACGTCGCGGTCGCACCGAGCAGCGGCCGGCGATCGAGATCGTCGCGAAAGTAGCCCACGTCGAGGTGCCCGATGTGCACCGTGAGGGCACCGATCGATTCGACGGCCGCCGCGAGATGCTCTGCCAGGGTCACCCCGCCCGCCTGGAGACCAAGGACAACGAGGTCGGATTGATCCGCGTTACGTTCGACCACCTCGTGGGCCATGCGACGGAGTGTTCGCTCGACGTCATCTCGCGAGAGCAACTGTGAACGGGGCTCGAATATCCGATTCGGCACGCTCGGCGTACCCTGTTTCTTCGTCACAATTCCTCCCGCCGTACGAGCCTCACGGGACCCGTTTCACGACGACGCTCGACAGGATATCAGACCGTGACCGACTATCGCGCGCCGTCGACGGGCGATGTCGGCGCCGGCGTCGAGATGGTGAGATCGAGCGTCGAAGCCCGACCCGTGAGGCGATCGATCACGCTGCCCATCGAACCTTCCGTCTCGATGGCCCGACGGATCACGATGGCCAGAGTCGGCAGTGCCCAGAAGTCACCGCAGATCCAGAGGATCGCCGCGCCGATCTGTTGGTCGGCGAACGGTGAGAGCGTCACGCCCGGCACGTGCGCGTAGACGGCGTACCAGCTCACCGTCGTCAGAATGCTCATCGAGATGGCGAGCATGGTCATCAGTCCGTTGGTGATCAGGATCGCGCCGATCTTCCACACGGCACCCTTCGCCGGTCGCATCGGTGCGGAAGGGTAGATCTGGAGCCAGAACAACGTACCGGCGACGACGAAACTTCCGTGCATCAGCCAGACGTGTACGAACTGGTTGCGCTCAGCGAGGTCGAAGAGGCTCGGGACATGCCACGCGAACATGACGACGTTCATCAAGACCAGCGCGAACCACGGATTGCGTGCGAAGCGGCCGACGGCGCGAAGCCAGGCCGTCGACTGGCGTAGGAAAAGGAATCGCCCGAGACGTCGGCGGGCCGCCACGGGGAGCACGAAGAGTGTTGGGATCCACGGTGCACCCGCCACTATCAGCATGGGCACGAAGAAGGCGATGATGATGTGCTCGATCATGTGGACGAAGAAGTATCGCGACGCCCAGTAGTCGAGCGGTGACACGATCACGACCGCCAGCAGCGCCAGGCCGGCGTAGAAGCGGTACGACCGGCGCCGGCGCCGGCGCCGGTTCGCGATGGTCGAGTGGCTCGCCATCCGACGCAATCCGACCTCATGGGCGATCACCGTCAGTGCGAGGACGACGATCATGGGATCGAATGACCAGTGGTGCACGACGTAGTTCATACGGTCACTGCCTAGGGCGTCCCGCCCGGATACCGCTCACCGGGGTGGTAATCGGTGAGGCCGCGATCGGGTTGGTCGGCGTCATCGACATTGGTCCCCTCGGACTCGGCGAGTTCGGCTTGATGCGCCTGCCACGCCTTCAGCATCCCGTCGTACTGGGGCGCAAGGCCCGGTTCGCGCTTCGCGCGTCGACGTCGCGACGTCGTACCCTCGTGGAGGACCTTCCACCACATGTACACGGCGAAGACCGCCAGCAACGGCCACTCGAACACGTAAGCCCAACTGAGGGTGTTCCCACGCTCGGCGCGCCCCAGTTCGAACCAGAACGCCACCGCGCAGAGCGCCAGGCCCGCCAGGAGCACCGCGTGCGTACGCCACGCGTCGGCACCACCCATCCGATGAGGCGTTTGGCCGGGCGTGCTCTGACCCTTCGCACCGCTCATCCCCTGACTGTATCCCCCGACAAGCGCGCACGACGCTGAGAAATCTTTCCGTTTCGCTAGAGTGCGGTGCGATGACGAGCGACCCCGAGTTGACACCCGAGGACGTCGGCCACGCCCCCGCAACACCCGTAATCACCGAGGACGAGCGACGGGCGGCGCTGCGTGCGGGGCGCACGCCGGTGCCGACGAAGTTCATCCTCCTCGTGGTGGCGGCCTTCGTCGTCCTCGGACTCGGTGGTGTCGTTCTCGAGCGTGTCGTGGGTACACCGGGACAGTCGGTCTCCTTGAACCCAGCGCCCGCGACCACACCGCCGACGTTGCCGATCACACCCCACTCAATCCTGGGGCTGAAGATGCTCACTGCACGAAGCGCCCCCGGGTTCTCTCTCTTCGATCAGCACGGATCAACCTGGTCACTGCGGGCCCAGCGTGGACGCGTCGTCATCCTCGCGTTCTACAACCAAACGTGTAACGACATCTGCCCCGTTCTCGGATCGGAGTTGCGCACCTCGATCGCCCTACTCGGCACGAACGCTAACCGCGTCGAGATCGCCATCGTCAACACCGACCCGAATCACGCCGGGGTCGTCGCGCGGCCCGCGGCACTCGTCGAACCCGGGCTGGTGGGTCGAGCGAACGTCGTTTTCTTGACTGGCACGTTGTCGTCGCTCAACGCCGTTTGGTCCCGCTACGGAATTCAAGTACGTGTCGGCCAGCCCCCGGCCCCCGTGCTGCACAACGACGTGCTCTACTTCATCACGACCCAAGGCGACCTTCACGCGTTGGCGACGCCGTTCGCCAACGAGAGTCGCCAGGGCGTCTTCGCACTCGATGGCGCGTCACGGCGCGCCTTCGCCGCTGGTATCGCAGAGGTCGCCAGTAATCTGTTGCCGTGAGCACACCAGACAGCGAGGTCCGAGCGAATTCGTACGACCCGGCGTCGATGCCAGCGTCCTCACTGCTGACGAGCAAGGTGGTGTGGTACCGACGCCCGTGGTTCCTCATCATCATCGTCGTCGTCGTCGCGATCGCGGTGTCGGTGCTTTCGGACCTGCCGCACGCCGTCTCCAAGAGTGAGGATGCGGCGCAGCAGAACGGCACGATCACGCTCATCAACAACGACATCGCGCCGTGCACCTACGCGCTGCACGAGAGCTTCCTCATCTACAACCGCCTACGCTCGGGGACATTGAGTGCCGAGAACCTCCAGCAGGCGCCGAACCTCCTGACCGAGGACGAGGCGTCATGCACCCTGGCCAGTGGACCGATCTACGACCTCACAAACAACATTCAGCCCGTCGACACCGCCGCCGGCAAGAAGATCGACGCGATGTACTCGGTCGTGATCACCTGGACCACCAACGACGCCAAGGACGCCATCTACGACATCTCGATGGCGGTGAAGCAGCCCAAGAACACGGCCTGGGTACACGACCTCACCATTCGTCAGCACTACCTCGCCCAAGACCGCGCACGGATCAACCAATTGGTCGCCGAGGCGAGTCGACTCGTCGGCGTCCAATTAAAGGCCGTCAACGTGCCGCGGCTCGCGCCGCTGCTGGGCACCTAGCAACTCGGCCAACCCGGGCGAAACCCCATGGCATGAAGCCGGGGGAACTCTGACACTCGCGTCACGGTGCGATCGACCGTGGTCGAGGAGCACGACCACCAGCCTGGCTACTCGATTGCACGACCCTCGACCGTCACCGCCGCGACGCGATCAATTCTTGGTGCCGAAGAATCCCCGGGCCCGCTCTCGCCGCACCAGTCGGTACAGCTCAGCGTCGGGGTCCTCTTCGGACTGGAGCCACTGCACCAGGTTCCAGAAGATGATCGGCAGGAACACCGCCGCCGAGACGATCCAGATGGACCCAACGCTGAGTTGCTGGTCGGCCGCCAGCGATGGACCGTGGCCCGCAGTGTGGACGAACGCGTGGTACCACGACGAACGCGACATGCCGTTCATGTACGCCACGATCCAGACGAACCACATCACCACCGCCGAGATGCCGATGCGATACGGGCGGCTGGCCCGTGGTGTGAGTGGTGGCGACTCGATGAGATCGCGAAAGAGAAGGACCCCGCTCAGGCCCAGACTCAAGAATTCGACGACGGAAAGCCACGGATGACGCACCACGGCGTCGACCACGGGCGCCACCCGCCATGTCACCGCGAGCGCGACGAACAGCCCACCGGCCGCAACCGCTCGTCCGTGATTGACACCCGACTTCGGCGCAATGGACTCACTACCCCACTGACCGACCACCGGCGAGCGCGACCAGATCGGCCAACGCTGCCCGCCGAGGCGGCGCCACGGGGCCCCGGCGACGAACAGCACCGGCGCGACCAGCGCGAAGGACTCGAACTGCAATGCCTGGACGAACTCGTATCGGCGAGCCCACGACGCGAGCGGTGGGATCAACCACACGAACCACCACGCCACGGCCAGCACCGCCAGTGCATCGCGAAATCGACGGTGGCTCGACATGACGCCGTTCCCGCTACTCCGACGGGTGGCGCTGGAAGAACCCCCAGATAAGCACACCGAACAACACGCCGAGTAATACCACCATCGTCTGGACCTGTGGTCCGATATAGATGTCAACTCCCTGCACGATCGCTACCTCCTCTCGTCAAACTCGAGTTACAGCAGATAGAACATGGCGAAGAAGAGCGCGCCACTGAGTCCGATGAAGCCCCAGAAATACGTCATCGCCGATACGTTCGCACGGAACGACTGCGCAGTCGCGTGCGCCGAGAGCTGAGGGCGATCGCCACCAATCTCGCGCCGCAGACGCAACGAGCGCGCAAGCGCCGTCTCGAGCCAGTAGGAGCCGACCACGAGCGTCGCGATGTTGATTACGACGTAACCGATGAAGGTCGACGCGTACCCGCTGGAGCCGGGAAAGAAGGGCAGCGCCGTCAACTCCCAAATCTGCAGCACGAGCGCCAGGACCGAGGCGAACAAGGCGGTCCACCCGGCAACCTGCCAGTCCACGACGCCACCCTTACGCAAGCGCCATTGACCGTAGATCGCCATGAGCGCGGCGAGGATGGTCAGCGAGAAGATCGTCCAGCCGTATGCCGTCGGCGCAGTGACGTGGTTCGGACGCCACAGCAGGCCGTTATTGCTCGAACGCAGATAGAAGTACGCGAACGCGAGCGACGCCAACAAGAAGGTGTACATCCCGATGAACAACCGTCCACCCGACCATACCGACCCGATGTGTGCGCGTAGCTCGAACTCTTCCTCTTCCGGGGTGGACGTGTATCCGTTTTCCTGTTTCATGGTTCCACTCATCAGTTCGTCTCCGTTCCTACGCCACGCCGCTGCCGTCATGGGACGACACGGCGGGTACACGTTCGTCGCCACCCAGGTCGGCGACCGCGGGAGCGCTCGCTTCGCTGTAGTGATACGGGTCGGTGAGGATCACCGGGATCCGCTCGAAGTTATACGGCGGTACTGGGTTAGCCGTCTGCCACTCCAAGCCGAGGGACTCCCACGGGTTCGCGGGCGCCTTCTGTGGGTTGATGTAGAGCGACCACACCAGGTTGAAGAAGAAGATCAGGAACGAGAAGCCCAGCAGGAACGCGCTCACCGACGAGAAGTCGTTGAGGCCCTGGAGGTTCTTCGCGTACGTGAACACCCGTCGCGGCTGACCCAGCAGGCCGATGATGAACATCGGGAAGAAGGTCAGGTTGAAGAAAATGAACATCGTCCAGAAGTGCCACAGGCCGATCTTCTTGTTCATCATCCGTCCGGTCATCTTGGGCAGCCAGTAGTACAGACCCGCCATGAAGGCGAAGAGCAGACCACCCATGATCGTGTAGTGGAAGTGCGACAGCACGAAGAACCCGCCGTGCACCGTAACGTTCACTGGGACGTCGGAGAGGAACACGCCCGTGACCCCACCGATCAAGAAGTTGAAGTACAGCGCCATGGCGAAGAGCATCGGGATCTCGAATCTGATCTTCGCTTTATAGAGCGTACCCATACCCACTAGGTAAATGAAGCCCGTCGGGATTGAGATCAACTCGGTCGTGAGCATAAACAACGGCCGCATGTCGGGGTTGATGCCGCTCTGAAAGAGGTGGTGCTGCCAGACGAAGAAGGACAGCAGAGACACGCCAATCATCCCCGCAGCACCCACCTTGTAGGCGAAGAGCGGTTTACGTGTGAAGACCGGCAGGATCTCCCCGACGATACCGAAGCCGGGCAACGCCATGATGTAGACCTCGGGGTGCCCGAAGAACCAGAAGAGGTTCTCCCATAGGTATGAACTGCCACCGTGCTCGGTCACGTAGAACGCAGTCTGCGCGGTCTTGTCGAGGAGCCCGAACAGCCCGGCCGCGAAGAGTGTCGGCGTCGCCAGGGTAAGCAGCGCCGCGGTGGCGAGGATCGACCACACAAAGATGGGCAGACGACTCCAGGTCATACCCGGAGCGCGGTAGTTGATGATAGTTACCGCGATATTGAAGCCGGCGGCCATCATACCCATGCCGATGACGGCGAATCCGAAGAGGTACGACACCATACCCGGGCCCGCCTGGGTCTGCAGCGGCGCGTACCCGGTCCAGCCCGTCGGGAATCCACCGTAGGGCAGGGCCGAGAAGATGACCATGTAGCCCGCCACGAAGATCCAGAAGCTGAACGCCTCGATGCGTGGGAAGGCCATCCGGCGCGATCCGATCATGAGCGGCACGAGGTAGTTACCCAGCGGACCGACGACGATCGAAGTCGCCATCATCATCATGATCGTGCCGTGCTCGCTGACGATCTTGATGTAGGTGTCGGCGCTGAAGTAGTGCGTCGTTGGATTGAGCAGTTCGGTGCGAATCGCCATCGCGAGCAATCCGCCGGTGAACATGAACAACAAGACGCCCACCACGTACTGCAGGCCGACCGTCTTGTGGTTCGTGCTGTAGCGGAAGTACTTGGACCAGTGATTGAGTTCGGTCTCCTTCTCCGGCTGCCGTCCGGCCAACTTCGCCAGTGGGTAGTTGAGCGCCCCGATACCGAGGAGCCATCCGACGACTCCGAAGATCAGTGCCAGCGCGTCGGCTGTGGAGTTCTGGCCACTGTTGACGATGTAGGCGTAGTTGCCCGAGATCGCGTTCCCCAGCCAGTGTCCGAAGAGATAGCCGAGGACGCCACCGATAATGGCGGTGCCCAGGTGCTGACTCATCCAGCCCGGACGTTGTGTCCACGGTGTACGCGACGCCGTCGACGCTTCACCGGTCGTCGCCAAAGGACGTTCCGTCATCGCCCATTCTCCATTTCTTTCATCGTCATCACCGTTGCATTAGTCATCATCGATTCGCCGATCACGAGGCCGGCTGCTTGGAGCCGTAGATCTCCGCGGTGCTGTACGGGGTCGCAGATCCGTCGGGGTAGTACCCACCCGCGGCGCCGTTAGCGTCTGGCACGTACGTCCAGGCGAACGGAGGCAGGAACTTGGTGTTCGCGGCGTTCGCTGCCTCAGTTGACTGTGCCCACTGCATGAACTTCTGCTGGGTGACCACACTGCCGTAGTTGTACATGGAGCCATGCCAAATGCCACAGAGCTCGCTGCAGCGCACCGTGAACCGGCCGATCTGGTCCGTGGTCGTGTAGGCGACGTCGTTGATCTGCGGGTTCGCGTCAGCCTTCACGCTCAACTGGTAGGCCCAGAAACTGTGGATCACGTCGAGGGACGTCACGTTAAAGGCAATCGTCGTGTTCACCGGCAGGACAAGTTGGGACGTTTCGAACCCACCGAACGTCGGGTACCGGTACGTGAACTTCCACTGTTGGGCGATCACCTGGACCGGGAGGACCTGGTTGCTGTTGGGCGACCAGGTCCCCGTCCCGGCCAGGGCCGCGGTCTCGGCCTTAATCGCGCCCGACGGAGACCACACTGGGTTGGGCCCCTCCCCACCACCCGAGCCGTGGTTCACGACGAGTTCGACGGTACCGAAACCGGCTAAGAAGATCACGACGACTGAGGTGATCGTGATCCACGCAACCTGTGCGGTGCGATTCGTTCGCGCGGCTTCCCCGCCCACTGGCTCCGGTCCACCCCGCTTCGCGCTCCAGACCGCGATTGCGTAGGCGAGGTAAATCCACACGCCGATCAACACCGGGATAGCGATGACGAACAGGACGTTGAAGTCGAACTGGTTCGACGTCGCCATGTCGGTCATACGACCGGGTGGCACGTGCGGGCCGACGAGGAACCAGAACAACAAGTCCGCCGCGACCGAGAGGACGATCCAGATGATCGTCATGCGACGCAGGTGGTGAGTCTCATTCATGGCTGCATTCTCCGCTGTCATAGTTATCGCACCACTTCCAGGAATCCGCCCATGTAGTTCTGGGTCGACATCGGTCCTCCATTGCCATACAGGTAGCCGAGCCCGCACGGAACGAAGCACTGCCACGAGTAACTGCCCGGTCCGGGGGTCTTGAAACTAAACGTGATCGTGTTGTGCGGTGAGCTGGTGTGGCACGGGCCCGAGCCGCAGACCTGCGCGTTGGCGTTCACCCCGATCATCGGCACGCTCAGACCGAGGGCGGGTACGGCGAAGGTGTGTCCGACCCCGTTACCCGTGTTGGAGTCATAGACGCTGTACGGGTGGCCATTCAGGCTGGCGGTGCCGGTCAACGTGCCCACGACCTGTCCCCACTGTTGATTGCGCAACGGACTCCCGGTGTCGTACTGCAGGACGGTCATGTGCACGACCGTGTCAGCTGGCAACTTCCACGTCGTGTCCTGGACCCACTGGTGCGTGTGGGGGTCCTTCACGAGGTAGGAAACCCAGGTGGGATGGGGTCCGAAGCCGATCGCACCCACACTCTGCACGGTGAGGTTCACTGGCTGACCGGCCGCCTGAGTATTCGTGAAGTTCATGACCCCACCCGGCGTGCCTGGAGTGAGGAACGTGGCGACGCTCCACACGATGAGGCCGACGACGACCAGGAATGGCACGACTACGATGGCTAATCTTCCGCGAATCGACATACCGCACTCCTCATGAATCGACCTAGACGTATCGACATTCAGAGAGTAATTCCCGACTTCTATACAGTTGGTGTTAGTGCAACGCGAGACTAAGAATCCTCTTGTAATCCATATGGGTCTGCTGCTCGCAGAAGTCATCTGCCTCTCGGCGTTCTACATCGAAATTCGACGGGCGATTGGCGGGAATAACTTGTCGTGGGCCTATGTTTTCGAGTGGCCGATTTTCGCTGGTTACGCCGTCTACGTGTGGAAGAAACTTCTCAGCGACGAGCGTGCACCATCACCTGATCGCGCGCCCGACGACCACATTGCGCACCCCGACGAGCCCGACGCAGCGCTCGAGCGCTACAACGACTACCTGCGTGGTGTTCACGGTGAGCGTGACGACGCTGACCAACCACCACCACCGAGTCAGTGCACGCCCTCGTAGGCGAGCAGGCGGCGCACTTGCGCGACCGCAGACGCGGTAGCGGCGCCGCTCGATACCGGGTTATCAGGGATGATCCAGTGAAGATGGCGGTCGGCCGCGACTAGGAAGATGACGTTGGTGTGGACACTGGTCTGGTCCGACGGTTTCATCACGACACTGATCCCGTACGCGCGCCACACGGAACGAAGGGCGGCCCGAGAGCCCGTCAGGAAGTAGAAGTCCGCCACCCGTCCGAGGCCCTTTACGTCGATGTAGCGACGGACGTCGCCCAGTGACTTGTGATAGGGGTCGACCGCCACCGCGACGATGTCCAACTTCGCGCTGGCCGCGAGACCCTGACGCACTTGGGCGATCTGACTGGCGAGCGACACGCAGCCCGTGAGACAGTTCGGATCGAGGAACGTCAGCAGGGTGAGTCGTCCATGGTGTTCGCCCAGCTTGTAGCGCTGGGCGAACTGATCAGTCAACGTGAATGGCTTGGCGGGTGCGTTGACGGGCGTGACTGGACCATTGTCGGCGAGGAACAGTGTCGTCTCGGTACCGCTTATCGTGGCCACGCCCATGGCCACGCTCGCCACGAGCACCATCGCCGCCGCGAAGGCGGCAACCACCGATCCCGTGCTACTGAGGATGTCGCGAGAAAGGCCGTGTGGCGTGATGGGAACATCGCGCTGCGTCGGTGAGGCACACCACACGACCACCGCGAGCGCCGGCATCGTGTTCAGGTCGGTCGACAGTCCACCAAAGAGAGCCATGTCTTGGGCGACGACCCAGAGCACGAGGCTCCCCGCGATCACGCTGTAGACGGGCCACCGTCGTGCGGTTGTGCGCGTTGACCACAGACCCGCCGCACCGACGACGAGCCAGAGCAGGATCGCAACGTTGAGCCCACCGCCCATGGTCGCGGCCAGCGAACCGGCACCGCGCACGATTTCCGCCAGCCATCGCGGTTGCGCGATGGCCGTCATGTAGTTCGCCATCTCGGTCAGGGCGTTGGTCGGACCCCCGTGCCAAAACCCCGCCGTATGCAGGACCTGCTCGACCGCTGCGAACACGAGCACCACGGCGACCGAGCGTCTCGTCACAAGCGAGAATAAACGCCGAAACCGCTCGGGGTTGAGCGCCAGCCACGCGCCCGCATACCCGTAGAACAGCGCCGAACCCGGCCACGCGAACAGGAACGTCGCGCCGTGGACGAAGAGTCCGCCGGCACCGTCGCCCACTAGCCAAACGAGCGCCGCCCACAGGGCTGATATCCCCCCCGCGACCCGACCGGTGAGACCATTGGACACGAGGAGCAGCACGCCCAGCCCGATCTCCAGCCACGCCACCCCCGAGGCGAGCGTGATCGGATGGCTGTTCCAGAGGTTGACGGCGTGCCCGATCAACGTGCGCAAAGCCGTAGGTGTGCCGCGCGACATGGGTGCCACCACGTTGTCCGCGAGTCCGAGGGGCATCGAGGCCTGGAACTGCAATAAGCCGTCGAGAAGCCATAGCAGGCCGAACCCCACGCGAAGGTACGTCCTCGACCGCGGTTCGCCGAGACCCTCGCTCGACAGGTTGAACCGCGAGATCCCACCGAGCGCCGCGGCCGCGATGAGGATCGCCATGGCGACGACCCCGATCCAGATCGTCATCGTGACCAGGCTCGTGTGGCGAAAGAGCACGACGACGAAGGGGTTGGTCAGGTCAATAGAACGCTGACTCATGCCCGGCATGTCGATCGGACCAGTCGATCAACCGAGTTCGTCGACGCACGCCGCGAGTACACCGTTCACGAATGACGGCGAATCCGCAGTCGAGAACGTACGGGCCAGTTCAACGGCCTCGTTGAGCACGACCGCCGTCGGCGGCGGATCCGCCAGCAGGAGCTCGGCAATCGCCAGCACCATGACCAGCCGATCGACGAGCGCCAGGCGCTCGATCGTCCAGTCGACCAGGTTGTTGCCGATGAGCGCGAGGGCGCGCGCCTCGTTGAGCTCCGCGGACTCCACCAGTCGTACGGTGTACGGGTCGGGGGTCAGGGTCAACCGGGGCAGGATCTCGCTGGTCGAACGGCCCTTCATCGACGCCTCGTAGAGGATCTCGAGGGCTCGTTCTCGGGCTCGATGTCGTTGGCTACCGAGGTCGTCCACTAGGCGCGGGTGATGTAGTCGCCGGTGCGGGTGTCAACCTTGATGACCTCGCCCGGTCCGACGAAGAGCGGGACCTGCACCACGTAACCGGTCTCGAGCGTCGCCGGTTTGCGTGCCCCCGACACCCGGTCCCCCTGAATCCCCGGTTCAGTCTCGGTGATCGTCAACTCGACCGACGCTGGCAACTCGATGCCGATGATCTCGTCGTCGTGCAACACCAACATGGCCTTTCCCGTCTCGACGAGGAAGTTCGCGGCGTCACCCAGACTCTTGGCGGACACGGGGACCTGGTCGTAGGTGGACTGATCCATGAAGATGTAGTCGTCCCCGTCGCGGTAGAGGTACTGCATGTCACGCTTGTCGATGATGGCCTGTTCGAGGCGCTCGTCGCCGCGATACGTACGCTCGATCACGGCGCCCGAGCGGGCGTTACGCAGCTTGGTGCGCACAAAGGCGCCACCCTTTCCGGGCTTGACGTGCTGGAACTCGACGACGGTGAAGAGTCCGTCTTCGACCTTGAGGGTGATGCCGTTCTTGATGTCGTTGCTAGAGATGGCGGCCATGAGCCTGAACCTTTCGGGGAAGTTGCGCGCCACAGTCTAGGCAACGCTCACAGCGTGTGTCCTATTTGGACCCACCGGTTCGCCTTGACCAGCTGAACGTAGTGGTCCAGCGGTGCTTGCTCACCGTCCGACGTCCCAAACGATGAATCGTCTGAGTGCTCGGTTCCGACCCAAGGCCCTCATCACGTTGTCGTGATGGTTATGCGGGTGACGATCGGCTCTTCCCGCGTGCTTCGCGGTGCAGATCCGTGGCGGATCAGGCAGTAGAGAGAAGCAGAGCGCGCGTTGGGTCCAGCAGTGTCACCGCGGAGGGTCCCGCGGGCTGCCAGCGGGCGAGGTTGATGGCCGCGTTGAGGTCGCGGTCGATGACCAGGCCGCAGACCCCACACGAGTAGGTCCGCGTCGACAGGTCGAGCTCGTTTCTGACGACGCCACAGCTCGAGCAGGTCTTGGAACTCGGGAACCATCGGTCGGCGACCCGCACCTCGACCCCGTGCCACCTGGCCTTGTAGAGGAGTTGGCGCGAGAGCTCGCCCATGGCGGCGTCCGAGATGGACCGCGATAGGTGTCGATTCCTCACCATCCCCGCGACGTTCAAGTCCTCAATGACGATGACTTGGCATCGGTCCACCAGGGCCCTCGAGGCCTGGTGGACGAGATGTCGTCGGATGTTGACGACCTTGCGATGAGTCTTCGCGAGTCGGGCCTTCGCTCGTTGGCGACCCTTGGACCCCGGTGTGGTTCTGGCCAGGGTCTGGTTGGCCGCCTTGAGCGTTCGCAGCGCGTGCTTCAGTGTTTTCACCCCCTCGAAGCGCTCGAAGGGAACGCCGTTCGCGTCGGCGGCGACGCAAAGGGAGATGATCCCTCGGTCGACCCCGACGGGCACGGCGTGACGGTGAGTGCGACTGCGCTCGGCTTGGTGAAGTTCAGCGGCGACACCGGTCAGTGACACCGTCCAACGACCGGCGCGCTGAGTGAGGGTAGCCGAATAGATGTGAAAGCGACCCAAGTCGATCATCCGGCGGACCTGGCGGGTGGGGCCAAAGAGCTTCACCGGTCCGAACTTGGGTAGGCGCAGGTGCGAGGGATCACTGAAGCGGATGGGCTGGCTCGAGGGCGACCGGGCGGGCGTCGCGCGGTTGCGCAGCCGAAAGCTCGGCGTCACCTTGCCCTTCGCCTGGAAGCGGGGGAACCCGACGGCAGCACCACTGCGCTCGCCCCGTCTTGACGCAGCGAAGTTCTCCAGGGCCCGGGCCGCGTCTACGCTCGCACACTCGAAGACGTCACTAGGCAACTCGTGACGCCAGACGAGACCGCGACTGCCATCCTCGTTGACCGGTGAGGCAGCAGACTCCCCGTTCTTCCAGGCGTTGAACTCGTTGATGAAGGAGAAGGTTGACCAGGACAGCGAGGGAGTTGACGGTTCTCGTGGATCCTCACCCTCGCCGAGAGCTTCTCGCTCGACCGATCGGGTATCGAGGTTGGCCCTCACCCGGGCCAGGTGGTGGTTGACCGTGAAGCGACGGGCTCCGGCGCACTTGACGAAGAGGATCCTCTGCTGCGCGTTCGGGTCAAGGGCGAACTGGAAGGTGACGGCGCGAGCGAGCACCTGACCGGTGTGCGAGATGGGTGCTTGAGTCGCCGGAGGTCCCACACCCTCACAATTGTCGTGAGTTGTGACACACATACTTGTTAAGTCCCCGGCAAGGGGTTGGGTCTGACCCTCATTGTGTGACTGGCTACGTGCCTTGATGTATGAACTGTCGACCCAACTCCGAGCCGGGGATGCACCAGCTGGCCGGACGGACGTGACTTGATAGGAGCCTTGACAACACCGTGTGTGTCCTGTCCGCCGACCCGCCGGCGGTGCCATCCCATCAATCAGGAAGGCAGCACCATCATGTCAAAAGAACCACTCTGCGTGTTCGGCGGAGTTGACACCCACAAGGACGTCCACGTGGCAGCCGTCGTGGACGAACGAGGAAAGATCCTCGACACGGCGTCCTTCGACGCCAACGCCAAGGGCTACGCGGCGCTGACGCGCTGGCTCGAGGGCTTCGGCACCCTCGTGAAGGTCGGTGTCGAGGGCACTGGCTCCTATGGCGCCGGTCTCACCCGTCACCTCCAAGCCCACGGCATCGAGGTCGTGGAGGTGAACCGACCGAACCGCCAGATGCGTCGTCAGCGCGGCAAGTCCGATCCCGTCGACGCCGAGTCGGCCGCGAGGTCGGCCCTGAATGGCGAGGCCACGGTCGTGCCCAAGAGCCACGAGGACATCGTTGAATCGATCCGGGTGCTGCGCGTGGCCTACTGCTCGGCACGCGAGACCCGCACCCGACTCGCCCTGCAGATCAGGGACCTAATCGTTACCGCGCCACCAACACTGCGCGAGTCACTGCCCAACAAGACCGCTGACCGGGTGGCCCAGTGTGCAAAGTTCCGCCCGGGAAGTGCGCGTGACCCCCACGAGGCCACTCGCTTGGCACTCAAGACGCTGTCGCGTCGCTACCAGGACCTGAGCGAGGAGATGATCGGACTGCATGAGATCCTCGACGCGCTGACCCAAGAGGCCAACCCGGCCCTGCGCGCGGCCAAGGGCGTTGGTGTCGACGTCGCCTCGATCCTGCTGGTCGCCGCGGGATCGAACTGCCATCGTCTGCGCAACGAGTCGGCCTTCGCCGCCATGTGCGGCGTCTCGCCGATTCAAGCGTCGTCGGGTCAGACCAACCGTCACCGTCTCAACCGGTCGGGGAACCGACAGGCCAACAACGCGCTGTGGCGAATCGCCACCAACCGGATGATGAGCGACGAGGAGACCAGGGCCTACCTGGCCAAGCGCACCGCCGAGGGCAAGACCAAGCGTGACGTTGTGCGCTGGCTCACGCCACATCGCCCGTGAGGTCTTCTGGCTGCTGCAGCACCCCGCCTACGAGGAAGTGGGACCCGACCTTCGCTCGGCGCGCAAATCAGCGCACATCTCCCTGCAAACCGTGTCGGACGACCTGGGCGTCTGGCCTACCAAGATCTCACGGATTGAGCGTGGACTCGACCACGACGGTGAATTCGTGGCGATCTACCGGGCGTGGCTCAACGAACATTTGGCGGCTTGACAAACATAGGAGCTTCACACCAGGGGCGATACTGGAAAGGTGAAGAGTCTGCCGCAGTTCAGAATTTACGAAAATATTGATCTTGACGCGGTACTCAACCTCTGCGCCGCTGAAGGCTGGGCAACCTACGTTGAAGATCGTGCTCGGGCTCATCGAGTGTTCACGGCGCCAGGTGTCGTGTCGATCGTGGCAACCATCGACGACCAAGTCGCGGCCTTCGCCTACTTCCAAACTGATGGCGCTATTCAGGCTCATCTTTCACTGCTCGTCACTGACGAGCGGAGCAGGCGCGCGGGAATCGCGCGAGCGCTCCTCACCTACGCATTCCCACTTCTTGGAGCGACTCGCATCGACCTCATCACTGACAACGCTGGTGACTTCTATCGGAGGCTCACGCACAAGGAGCTGCTGGGCTTCCGTCTCTACCCAGCCACGGAATAGGTGAGACAACGCCACCTATGCTCTGGTGGTCCGCAACCTTGGGGCGCCATTTGCCATCTGTTCCACGCTCAGCACAGCGCTCGAAGGACCTCAGTGATTGAGGCGACGTGCAGCCAGCCAGTAGCAGAGACCACGGTGTTCTCGAAACAGCGCGCCAAACGTCGCCGTCGAACGAGATGGCCGTGGGCGACTTCGACCCGCCAGGCGTGACGGATAGGCCGAAAGACCTTCGCACCATGTTCGTTGCGCGGTGGCTCGTCCCAACCGACCCGGCGGACCTCGCAGCCGAACCGGGCGGAGAGCCGTTGGGCCGCCGACTGCGCGGTTCCCCGGTCCACGAGCACGAGTTCGAGGCGCAGGTCAGCGCTCGTACGGGCCAGGTCATCGAGTATCAGCTCGACGGCGCTCGCCTCGGAGGTCGAGGCGGGGACGACGCGCACGCAGAGGGGCAGGCCGGTGACGTCGACGCAGACGATTCGTTTGGCCCCGTTGGTCCGACCGTAGGGACCGCCCTGGTTGTGGAAAGTCACGCCACCATTGGAGGCCCATCTCGCGAGATGTGTGTCGATGACGACCATCGATGGCGAGGGTTCTTTTCGACCAAGTGCAGTGCGTGAAGAGGCGTGGAGAGTGGCGAGCGCCCGACTCCACGTGTCATTCCTCGACCATCGTCGAAACTGAGACCAGACCCTCGTCCAGGGACCGAACTCTTCGGGCAGATATCTCCATTGACAGCCAGTGTGTGAGATGTAGAGCATCGCGTCGACGACGCGTCGAAGGTCGTCACTGTGTTTGGGTCCGCGTTTGGAAGGCAACAGCAGCAAGGGTTCCAACACGTTCCACTGGGCATCGGTCAGGTCACTTGAATAGGCCCCGTTACGATAGTGCCGGCATCAGGACTTGGCGCACTCGCCAAATAGAACACAGCCTCTCAGCTCGTGATTAAACCTTCGGACTTCGTCACGCTGCTTTCTTAACCACCGGATAACGAGTTCTTGGTGGTTTCTGAGTGCCCTTGGGACGTCCGGGACCTGGCTTGGTGAATTTCGGTGGATGCGCTGGAGTGCCGATCCGTGCACGCAGTCGGGAAAATCCCCGGCGAACCCTCATGGGGCTGAGTCGCGAAGGGTGACGGTGCTTCTCCCAGGGCAGTCGCTGGTCTTCAACGAGCTCACGAGCGAGACGAAGTTGCGTGTAGGCCGCGAGAACGAGCCACGTCCAGCGTTCGGCCTGCTTGGGTGTTCGCAGGGCCGGCGTGGTCCAGCCGAGCGTGTTCTTCACGAAGCGAAACGTGTGCTCAATGTCGAAGCGTCGCAGGTAGGCCCGCCAGCAGAGGTCCAGATCGGGCTCAGTGGGTCCCGACCACCAGAGCCACAACGTCTTCTTCACCGCCGTCGAACCTTTGGGCAAGTGTTCGACCTCGACGCGAATGACACTGCCGCGAATGATCGGTAGCGAGATCGACGCGGCCCAGTGGCCCCGGGTCATCAACTGCGGGTGCAGCTGGTGCCACACCCGCACGTTGACTCGTCCATAGCGCGGGTCGTGAGAGTTGAGCTCTGCGTCCGGAGTGGTCCAGGTCTCAGGACTCGAAAGAGAGAACCGCGCCCCGTGACGCGGTGGTCGACCGCGGCCACCCGTTGGTGGGGCCGGATCGAAGTGGAACACTCGTTTGGAACTGATCGACGAGGGCCTGGGCGTTCACCCCCGACAGTCCGTCACCGATAGCGATGGGGTCGTAGCCCGCGTCAAAGACGAACAGCGGTGACCCGCCAGCGCCATTACCCTCTTCGAGCGCCGCCACGAGGCGAAGAACCTGGCGAATCGTGGCGTCGGTGGCGTTCTCAGCTGGCGTGATGCGCAGCGCGTCCAGCGGTGCCGTCCACGAATCGTGGGCCCAGTCCAACTGGCTGATCCACTGAAAAGACCAGCCGGGCACGATGGGCTTTGAGCCCGAGTGCTGCGAGGCCGAGTAGTGAAAACCCCGTTCGGGACTGGTCTCGGCGTCTCGTCGCGCCCAGGTGGACGCGTCGAGGGCGAAGACCGGTGGCCACCCTTCAGGCCGGTGAGCAATCAGGAGACGACGCAGTTGGTCTTCGTCGACCCCACCACGTTCCAGCGCCTTATAGAGCGAACCGTGACTGCGCCGAAACTCCGGCTCCAGGCTGAGAGCCGGCACGCAGTCAACGCGAGAGGGCGAGCACAGCACTGCGTCGCACAACTCGAAGAGCGCGTCGCCCCAGGGGTTCAGACACTGGTGCAGCGAGTGGCGAAAGTCGATCAGTTCGGTGGCGGTTTCGTCCAAGGGTCCCATGCAGACAGTATGCTTACTGTCAGTTACCGAATGAGGGATGCTCTTGTCGAGAGGAGGACACCATGGCCAGGACGAGCGTCGCGGAGCGGCTGGCGAAGCTGGAACAGCGTCACCGAGAGTTGGCCGCGCAAATCTCCGAAGTCGGCATCATTGCTGCCGGGAGCGTGACCCGTCGCTACACCCGCTGCACCTCAACGGGATGCCGCTGCAACGCCGATCCACCAACGCTGCACGGGCCATATTGGCAGTGGACCGCAAAAGTGAACGGCAAGACGGTCACTCGCAGGTTGAACGCCCGCGAGGCTGAGCTCTACCTGGAGTGGATAGGCAACGACCGCCGCATCCGTGACCTACTCGCCCAGATACGAACCGTTGACGCGAAAGCCGCCGAACTGATCCTGAAAGAAGACGTCAGCGAGTAGGGCTTAGCTTTAATCGCAAGCTCAGACGTCCCTGGCGCGTCAGGTCCCGAGCAGCTCCACGACGGCCACCAGCGCGAGGTCGTAGCTGAGCTCACCGAAGCCGGCGATTGACCCGTCGACCACGCCGGCCAGGGTGCTGACGTGGCGAAATGGCTCACGGGCGGCGGGATTGGACAGATGGATCTCCACCTTGACCCCGGGGAAGATCGCCAACGCGTCCGTGAGCGCCCACGACGTATGGGTCAACGCCCCCGCGTTGATCACGATGGCCGCTGAGCGACCACGCGCACCGTGAACCGCCTCGATGAGGTCACCTTCGAAGTTCGACTGCACGTGACGAACGCTGAGGGCAAACCGCACGGCCGCCGTGCGCACCCGCTCGACGTGCTCCTCAAGTGTCATCGACCCGTACACCGAGACGTCGCGCACCCCGAGCTGGTCGAGGTTCGGTCCCGACAAGAGCAGCAACTCCCGCGTCGCTGCGCTCTGGTCCTCGACCACCGTCACCGTCCCTCGCGTCTGGGCCCCGTTGACCCCGACGACAGTCGCGAACACCCGGTGGTCATCGGCGTCACACTATCGCCCCTCGGCACCGGCATCAAGATTCCAGGCGGAAGCGATCGATGACCCGAGCGACCACGTCGACCGCCACGCCCGTCACGACCTCGAACCCCGCCGGTCCGTCGAGCACGAACGTGAGGTCGTGGTGCGCCTTCTTGTCTCGCTGCATGACCGTGATGAGGCGTTCGCTCGTCATCGCGTCCGGTAGCGATCTCGGCAGCTGGAAGGCGTCCAGGACGGCGTCGTGGCCGCGGACCGAGTCTTCGTCGGTCCGCCCGAGTTCGTGCGCCAACCGGGCGGCGAACGCGAGCCCGATCGCGACCGCCTCGCCGTGGCGCAGCTCATCAGGGTCCCGGGCCAACGCCAGCAGCTCGACCGCGTGTCCGAGCGTGTGACCGTAATTGAGCAGGGCGCGTCGCCCCTGCTCGCGCTCGTCGTCGGACACGATGGCGGCCTTCAGCCCCACGCACAACGCGACCAGGTCCTCGCGCGTGGCGGTGGCGATCGCGTCAGTGTCGCGCCGCTCGAGGAGCCAGCACTTGGCGACTTCCCCACGGCCGCTCCCCCACTCGCGCTCGGGCAAGGTGTCGAGGACCTCGGTGTCACAGAGCACGCCGAGTGGCTGGTGGAAGGCGCCGACCAGGTTCTTGCCGACCGTCAGGTTGACGCCGGTCTTACCACCGATCGCCGCGTCCACCTGTCCGACCAGGGACGTCGGTACCTGGACCACACCGACGCCGCGCAGGTACACCGCCGCAGCGAAGCCCGCGAGATCGGTCACCGCACCACCGCCGACACCCACCACGATGTCGTCGCGCGACAGACCCAGCGAGACGAACCGTTCGCAGAGATACTCCACCGCCGCCATGGTCTTGGCCGTCTCCCCGTCGGGGACCACCACTACGTGCTGATCAAGGCCGCAGTCCAGCTCGAACCAGGGCTGGTCCACGAGGCCCGCCGAGGTCACGATCGCCGCGGTCCGTGCCCGCGGGGCGCGCGAAGCGATCAGCCCCGCGAGCTCACGTCTTGCGCCGGCACCGGTACGGACCTCGTAGCCGCGATCGCCCAGGGTGACGTCGAATTTCATGAGGCCATCATCGCACGCAACACGTCCTCCACCACGACCTCGATTGGTCCCGCGGCGTCGATTCGCGCTCGAGCGACGTCGCGATACCAGGCGCCGCGCCGCGCCCGCAGGGCAGCTATCGCCGAACGTGCGTCACCGGCGAGCAGTGGTCGGTCGCCGTCTCCCACCCGCGACACGAGAACGTCATCAGGTGCATCGAGCCAGAGGGTGAGCTGGGCGGCGAGGATCTGACGGGCGGCCTCGCTCTCGACGACGCCACCGCCGGTGGACACGACGTCCTCGTGCGCGACACTCGCGGACAAGGCCGCGACCTCGTCGAGGCGAAAACGCGCTTCGCCCACCGCACGTAGGTGATCAGGGGCCGGCGACGCCACCATGGCCGCGAGCACCTCATCGGTGTCTATGGCCCGACAGCCCAGTCGCGCTCCCACGGCGCGCGCCACGGTCGTCTTACCCGCGCCGGGCAGGCCGACCAAGACCAACCGGGCCACGACTACTCGCGCGCCGAGGGCGCCGCACCGAGTTGTTCGACGTAGGAGCGGCAGTTGCGCGAGAACTCCGCCACCGAATCGCCACCGAACTTGCGCTGGGTCTCACTCGCGAGCACGAGCGCGGTCATCGCCTCGGCGACCACGCCCAGCGCGGGAACGGCGGTGACGTCAGTGCGCTCTTTGAACGAGACTGTCGACTCGCCCGTCGCCAGGTCGACCGTCTCCAGCACCGGTCGATTCAACGTCGCGAGTGGCTTCATCGCGACCTTGGCGATAATCGGTGCGCCCGACGAGATCCCACCCTCGAGACCACCTGCGTGGTCAGAGCGACGGGCGTATCCCCCGCCGCTCGACGCCGCCTCGTCGCGGACGATCGCGTCGTGGGCCACGCTGCCGCGCTGGGACGCCTGGACCATCCCGTCACCGATCTCCACCGCCTTGACCGCCTGGATGCTCATGAGCGCCCCGGCGAGCAGCCCGTCGAGCTTACGGTCCCAGTGAACGTGACTGCCGATTCCGACCGGCACGCCGAAGGCGATGACCTCGGCGATACCACCGAGGGAGTCTCCCTGCTTGGCGGCCGCCTTGATCTCGGCGATCATCGACTGGGCCGTCGCCTCGTCGAAGCACCGCACCTCATTCTGGTCGACCGTCGCGAGGTCGTCGACCGAAGGGCGCCGGTCCGCGGGTGCGGCCACCGACCCGATGCGCACGACGTGGCTGATCACCGAGATACCGATGGTCGCCAACAGTGACTTCGCGAGCGAGCCCGCCACGACCCGGGCGGCGGTCTCACGCGCGCTCGCGCGCTCGAGCACGTCACGAGCGTCGTCGAAGCCGTACTTCTGCATCCCGGCGAGGTCGGCGTGCCCCGGTCGAGGCGCCGTGAGTTTCTTGCTAGGCGCGCCCGGGGCTGCGGACATCTCGAGCTCCCACTTGGGCCACTCGGAGTTAAGGATCTCGATAGCGATGGGTGAGCCAAGGGTGCGCCCGTGACGGATCCCCCCGGTCAGGCGCAACACGTCGCGTTCGAAGCGCATCCGCGGGCCCCGACCGAAACCGAGCCGACGCCTCGCCAGCTCGTCGGCGATCTGCTCCTCACGGATCTCCAGACCGGACGGCAGGCCCTCAACGATGACCGTCAAGGACGGTCCATGACTCTCACCCGCGGTCAGGAATCGCAACATCGCACGATTCTAGGACAGGCGACTCCGGCGGTTAGTGGTCGTCGGAGTAGAAGGGGTTCACACCCGAGGCGTGGTCCGTGACGTCGACGACACTCGTCAGTTCCGGTATGGCTTCGACGAGCGCGGTCTCGATGCCCTGGGACAGCGTCATCCGACTGAGTGAGCACCCCTGGCATCCACCGCCCATCATGATGTAGGCCACCCGCTTGTCCTCGTCCAAGGCAACCAGGTCGGCGTTGCCGCCGTGGGCCGCGATGGAGGGGTTGATCGTTGACTCAAGGACCTCGATCGCGCGCTTGGCGAGTGGTCCGTCGACGCCGAAGGCGATGATGTCCGCCGGCACCCCGGGGTGCAACTCCTCGGCGGTGGGTGCGTTGGGGTTGACAAGGATCAGGCCGCCCCCGCCGTCGGGTGCGAACTCCAGCCGGCTTCCCCGCAGCCTCGCCACGCTCGCCGCCGGAACGACGATGGTCACGTCACCGTCGCGCCCGATGGCCGCATCGGCCGGCGCGTCCACGCGGTCTGAGAAATAGAGGTCGTAGGTGTACCCACCCGAACGGGTACCCGTCACCTCGATGAACAAGGCCAGATCCTCGCTGCGTTGCTCGTTGGCGAGCGCGTCGATCACTACGTTGCGCGCTTCATCGGTCAGAGTGAGGACGTCAAATGTCTCGACGGTAGTCATGACCAAAGTCTAGGGGCGACGTGCTCGACCTGACCTCGGAGTAGTTTCGTGCCGTGACTTCGATACCTCCCGACGCCCACGAGTGGGTGAGTTTCGATGACGCGGGCGTCCAGCGCACCTGGATGTTCGACGTCACGTTCCTCGAAAGCAATTGGACCTGCATCTTCGGCCACGGCTGCCAGGGTGTGCTCACGGGGCCGACGCCCGAACTCGTGCAAGGGTGTTGCAGTTACGGCGCCCACTTCACCGATGAAGCGGACCGCCAACGTGTCGAGTTGGCCGCCACCCGGCTCACCGATGACCAGTGGCAGTTCAAGAAGAAGGGCGCCCAGGGGACCACGCGCGTCAAGCGCAACGGTGAAATCGTCACCCGCCTGGTACAAGATGCGTGCATCTTCCTCAACCGGCCCGGCTTCCATCGGGGTCCAGGCTGCGCCCTGCACGTGCTCGCCATGGACAACGACGAGAGCTACATCCCGCTCAAGCCAGACGTCTGTTGGCAACTCCCACTCCATCGTGACGACGAGGTCACCGACAGCGGTCACGTCGTAACGCGGATCGGTCAATGGGAACGACGCGATTGGGGCGACGGCGGATTCGACTTCCACTGGTGGTGCACCGAGTCACCGGACGCCTTTGTGGGCGCGACGCGCGTCATCGATTCAATGCGCGACGAACTAATCGCCATGGCCGGCGAGGACGTGTACACCCGACTCCTCGCGTACGTGACACACCGGTCGAAACTCCCGACTCGGACCAGACTCGCCCACCCCGTGCTACGTCGCCGGGATTAACCCTCGGCCGCGAGTGGATCGTCTTCGGCGAACGCCGTACGAGGTAACTTGCCGAGGATCTCGTCGTAGCGGTCTTCTTCGGCGAGGCACCACTCCGCGTGGACATCCTCGGGCGCGGCACCGCACTCGACGCAGGTCGTCGCCCGTGGCCCAGTAGATCGCTTGAGTTCGCGAGCTTCAACAAACCGACGGTGGCGGCCTTTTTTCACGTCAACTCCTCACTGGTCGCAGTCCATAACTGGCGGCAACCGCAGCGTCGCTCTCGCACGCCGAACCCCCATGTTACCAACTCACCTGGCCTTCTGAACCCCTAACATCGACTCGTGAGCCCAGCCTTTGACCCCAACGAGATGGTCCTTCGATTCCGCGAGCGCGCCGAGGCCGTGAAACGGCGTGGTTTCCCGCCCGTTGAGGGGCCCGAGCGACAGCAATTCATCGAGGCCGCCCGCATTGACTTCCAGGACTTCGCGATGCTCGGGGACGCCGTGGCGACCCTCGAAGACGGCATCTTGCGACTAGAGATCGATCTGCGACCCAAGTCCGGCGACTAGGACGCAGCCGCGATCCGCGCCGTCGCCTCGGCGATGGCCGCGCCCCCGGCTCGCAGGGATTCGAGCGCCGCGGTTCGGCGCGCGTGGTCCGAACCCGCGTCGTAACACTGATGCGCACCGGCGCCGAAGTCCGTGTAGGCCCGTGAGAGCAATGTCGTGGCCTGCTGATCGGGCGTGGGCAGCGACGCGTTGGCCGACTCGGTGTCATAGAGCAGCACCCCACAGACCAGGTGCAGCACTTTCGGGCTGGTCGACGGGTCTTCGAGGGTTCGCACCGCGTGGCGTGCGTCAGTCACGAGGGCGTGGGACGTATCGTGGAATCCACTTTGGGACACCCAGTCGCGCAACGCTGACGCGCTACTCACCGTCGCTCCACACGCCGCCAATGTCACACCCGCCACAAGCAGAATGCCGATGTGGCGGATCACGCCACGACCATGAGGTGAAGCAGACGACGCCCACGGCGCAACACCAGGTACCGATCGTGCAGAGCCATCGAGAGGTCGATGCGCGCTTCGCTCTCGATCCGGCGGTTGTTCAGGTAGACGCCACCCTGCTCGAGGAATCGACGGGCCTCGGCCTTGGAGGAAGCAAGTCCAGTCTGCACGAGTGCGTCCACCGGGTCCAGTCCCGCGCGCACCACTTCGCGGTCCACCGTGGACGACGGCGCATCGGCCACAACCTCGAGGAACGTCGCCTCGTCCAGCTCGGCGATGGACTCGTTGAACAGTGCCTCACCGGCACGCTCGCAACGCTGGGCGGCGTCCTCGCCGTGGACCATCGCCACAACCGCGTTCGCGAGGGCGCGCTGAGCTCGACGGGCCTGGGGGTCGATGCGTAGCGACTCATCCAGTTCACTGATGGTCTCGTGATCGAGGAACGTGAAGAATCGTAGGAGTGTCGGGGTCATCTCGTCCTCGCTGTTCAAGAGGAACTGGTGCAGGGCGAACGGCGAGGTCATGGCTGGGTCGAGCCAGACGCGCTCGTTGCCGCCCTCGGACTTCCCGTACTTTCGCCCGTCGGGGCGAAGCAGCAGGGGTGAAGTGAGGCCGCCAGCGGACTGGCCCGTCACCTTTCGCACCAACTCGGCGCCCATGGTGATGTTGCCCCATTGGTCCGAGCCGCCCAACTGCAGGGTGCATCCGTGATCGATGTTGAGCCGCAGGAAGTCATAGGCCTGGAGCAGCATGTAGGAGAACTCGGTGAACGACAGACCAACGTCTTCGCGGTCCAACCGGCTGCGCACCGACTCCTTGGCCACCATCTGGTTGACCGTGAAGTGCTTACCGACGTCGCGTAGGAAGTCGGTCAACGATATGGTCGTCAGCCAGTCCGCGTTGTTGAGAACCATCGCCTGCGACGAGCCCGCCAAGGCCGAAAAGTCCAGGAGTCGTTCGAGCTGGCCACGGATTCCGTCGAGATTCGCCTCGAGCTGTTCGCGGGTCAAGAGGGGGCGTTCAGCGTCCTTGAAGCTGGGGTCGCCGATCAGACCGGTGCCACCACCCGCCAATGCGATTGGCCGGTTCCCCGCGATCTGCAGTCGCCGGAGGTTACATATCTGCAGCAGCCCGCCGAGGTGCAGTGACGAGGCCGTGGGGTCAAAGCCGATGTAGGCCGTCACCCCGCCTGCGCTCAATCGATCCAGGACGCCGTCGTCGGTGACTTGATGGATGAGTCCCCGGAACTGCCAGTCTTCACGCAGGTTCATGGTCGAAGTCTACGAGAGCGTCTCATCGCGTTGGGCTAGAGGATCGCGTTGGTCGCGGGGAAGTGCACCTGGAGCCAGAGCACGAACGTGTGCCATGCGCCACTGATCTCGGCCAGACCGATGAGGATCAACATGATCCCACCGATACGTCCGATGACCCGGTGGTGCCGACGTAGCCAGTTCGACGCCGTGGCCATCCACTCGGTCGCGATCGCCGCGACCACGAACGGCAAGCCCAGTCCGAGACAGTAGACGAACGCGAGGATCGATCCCCGCAGTGCGGTGGCCCCCGAGGACGAGGCCGCGAGACCCAAGATCGCGGCCAGCGTCGGACCGATGCACGGCGTCCAACCCAGCGCGAACAGCACACCCAACAACGCCGCACCGAGCACGGAGACGCGTGGCAGGTGGTGAACACGCCGCTCACGTTGCAGCCACGACGAGGGCCACCACCCCGCGAAGAAGAGACCGAGCACGATCGTGATCGCGCCGAAGGCGATCTCGAGACCTCGCTGGTGAGTGCGCAACGAGCTGCCGAGCCCGCCGAAGGCGGCGCCGAAGCTCACGAAGACGAGTGCGAAGCCCACCACGAACGCGAGCGATCCGGCGACCGCCCGCCCTCGACCCGTGCGACCGTTGATACCGCCGGTGGCACCGCTCAGGAACGCCAGGTAGCCCGGTAGCAGTGGCAAGACGCAGGGCGAAACGAACGACACCAGTCCCGCCGCGAAGGCCAGGGGGAACGCGGCGATCAGCGAACTCGGTAGGGTTCCAATCACGAGGGGTTCGACCGCCAGGAACCCGCGACGCCGGCCACGTACTCGTCGTGGATGGTCACGTTGGCGGTGCGATCGGGCACGCGCGCGACGACCACCGTGACGCCCTCACGAAGTAGACCAGCGTCGATCTCCGCCCGCAACGCCGCTCTAGTGCTAACCGAGACCGCCCGATGGCCGAACGCACGCGCGACGGCCTCGAGGTCGTGCGGTCGCGGGGTGCCAAAGAGCATTTCGAAGTCCGGTGCGCTCAGCGCGGTCGCCTGGGACAGGAACGAGAAGATCCCGCCGCCGTTGTTGTCCACGACGACGAGCACGCACCGGCCACCGCTGGCGCCCAGACCGTCCACCAGTCCCGAGACGTCGTGCAGAAAGGTCACATCGCCGACCAGTCCGATCACCGAACCGCCGGATCCAACGCCGAGCACCGTCGACACAACACCGTCGATCCCGTTGGCGCCACGGTTGGCGAACGTCGGTGACGTTCGCGACGGCGCCCACCACTCGACGTCACGCACGGGCATGGAGGACCCGACCACCAACGCCACCGCGTGTTCGGAGCTGGCCACAACCACCGCTCGGGCCACGTCAGGTTCGCTCAGTGTCCCGTCGAGCGACTCGCGTCCCGCCAACCACTGTTCGACCGCGGTTGCGGCGCCCAACCAGAACTCGCGGTAGGCATCATCGGCGTGCAAACGTCGCTCGGCGAAATCGGGCAGCCCCGGGTAGGACACACCGATCGTGCCGTCCGGATCGCTCAGCGAGCCACCACCGCGCCAGGCCACGGCCGGGATGCGCCAGCGTCGAAGCTGCTCGCCGAGGACTTTTGAGGCGGGCAGACCCCCCAGACGTACGACGACGTCAGGACGTGCCGCGTCAGCGAAACTCGGATCGCGAAGTAGACCGTCGTAGTGCGCGATGGTCGAAGGCACCGTCGCGTCACCGACGACGGCCCACCCGCAGTCGTTCATCGACGCCACCGTCCCACGGTCGACGCCTCGGCCGACCACGGCGAGCACGCGCCGGCCACGAACGTCGATCTCACCCGTGAGCACGTGTTGCGGTTCGTCCCGACGCCACGGCTCGCCATCGACGCGCCCACTTGGTAACTGCAGCGGATCCGCGACGAGAGGCTCGACGAAGGCGACGTTGATGTGTACGGGACCGCCCCCGCCGTCGACACCGACCGCGGCCCACCAGCACCGGCTCGCCAGGGGCCGCCAACTCGATGACGCCTCGAGTCTCGCCACACCGGGCTCCTCGAAACGACGCACCGCGAACTGATAGAGGTCCCGCTGCTCGATCGTTTGGGGGGCACCAACCCCGTGGAGTTCGCTCGGCCGGTCGGCCGTCACCACGAGCAGCGCCACGCCGGCGAGGTCCGCCTCGGCGACCGCCGCGTGGAGTTCGGCCGCGGCAGTCCCGCTCGTCACGACGATCGCGACCGGTGCCGACGTCGCGAGCGCACGGCCGATGGCGAAGAATCCCGCACTGCGCTCGTCCACCCGCACGTGTACGGCCAAGCCGCCGTGTCCGGCCGCGGCGACCGCGAGCGGCGTGGACCGCGAGCCCGGGCACACGACCACCTCACGCAGCCCATGGCGGTACCACTCGTCAAAAAGGGTCGCGGCGAAGGTGGCCTGCACGGCGCTCGGGTTCGGTACGCTCGATTGCAATGTCACTCCTCAAGGTCGAACGTGAGGGCAATGGGCCCGTGCTCGCCTGGCTCCACGGCTTCACCCAAACCAGTCGATCCGCGGCCCAGTTCCGTTCCATTCTGACAGAGACGCGCGAACTCTGGACACTCGACCTCCCGGGCCACGGCGCGGCCGCGACGGTGTGGGCCTCCCTCGACGAATGCGCCGACCTGGTCGCCGAGGCCATGGGTGGACCCTGCGATCTCGGCGGCTACTCCTTCGGCGCACGCGTCGCGCTCCACGTGGCGCTTCGCCACCCCGAATCGGTCTCTCGTCTCGTCCTGCTCGGCGCGACGCGCGGTATCGAGAACCCGTCGCAGCGTGAGGATCGACGCCGTCGTGACGACGCCCTGGCCGACCACATCGAGGACGTCGGCGCGGAGGTGTTCCTTCGCGAATGGCTCGCTCAACCGCTGTTCGCCGACCTCGCGCAGGACCCCACGGAGCTCGCCAGTCGAAGTCGCGACCCTCGCGGACTCGCCGAGTCGCTGCGCCGCTGTGGCACGGGAACCCAGGCGTGGCTCGGCGATCGCATTGGGTCGATCACGGCCCCCACCCTCGCGCTGGCCGGTGAACTTGATCTCAAGTTCGCGAGCGAGGCCCGGGCAATCGCCGCGGGCGTGGTTACGGGCACGGCGGTGACCGTCGAACGCGCCGGGCACGCCGCCCACCTGGCCCAGCCCGAACTCGTCGCGAGGTACGTGAACGGTTTCCTCGCCTAACGGGTGGCCACGTACACCACGATGAGTAGTGCCCCGAGCGCCAACTGGACACGCGAAGACGATTGGAGCAGCGCGAGGAGTTCTCGCCCGCGACGCGGCGAGAACGCCATGCGTACGCCCGGGACGTAGGCGACGAGCGCGACGAGCGCGACTATCGGTTCGCCGCCGGCCGCGAGCCCGATCGCCACGAGCGCGACGCACGCGACGAACAGCCACGCGCCCCGCTCACGGCCCAGGCGTGCCGCGAGGGTGCGCTTGCCGGCCGCTACGTCCCCGAGGACGTCGCGCAGATTGTTCGCCTCTAGGAGTGCACACGCCATCGCGCCCGTGGCCAGACCGATCCACCACGCCGCACCGATGACCTGACGGTGCTGGACGTAGGCCGTGCCGACCGTGGCGAGTAGTCCGAAGTAGAGCAGCACGAAGAGCTCACCGAGCCCCAGGTAGCCGTAGGGCTTCGGACCACCGGTGTAGAGGTAGCCCGCGAGTATCGCACTCGCCCCCAGGGCGATCAGCCACCACGACGTCCGAGCCGCGAGCCCGAGTCCCGCCACCGCCGCGAGCGCGAAGCACGCGAAAGCGGCGATCTTCACCCACCTGGCGGGTACCAGTTTGGACGCCGTGAGGCGAAAAGGCCCGACGCGCTGTTCATCGGTGCCACGCACGCCGTCAGAGTAGTCATTGGCGTAGTTGGTTCCGATCTGTAGCAGCAACGCCACCGCGGCCGCGAGGGCGGTATTGAGCCAATTGATGGTCTCGGGTCGCACCAGCGCGGCCCCCACCCCGACCGGTACGACGGCTGCGGGCAAGGTCCGCGGCCGCGCGGCGAGCACCCACCGATTGATGGCCCCGGGGGCTGGCGTCATGGACGCTTGGGAAACTTCGAGAAATCCGGTGCACGATGCTCGACGAAAGCGTTACGGCCTTCCTGTCCCTCTTCGGACATGTAGAAGAGCATCGTCGCATCCCCAGCCAATTGTTGAACTCCCGCCAACCCGTCGTCGGCGGCGTTGAAACCGGCCTTAAGCATGCGCAGCGCAATTGGCGACAGGGTGAGGATCTGTCGGCACCACGCGACGGTCTCGGCCTCGAGGTCCGCTAAGGGCACCACAGTATTCACGAGCCCCCAGTCGAGCGCCGTCGCGGCGTCGTACTGGCGACAAAGGAACCAGACCTCCTTGGCGCGCTTGAGACCGATCGAGCGCGCGAGCAGCGACGAGCCGTAGCCACCGTCAAAGGAGCCCACTTTCGGGCCAGTCTGACCAAAACGAGCGTTGTCGGCCGCGATGGAGAGGTCGCACACCAGATGCAAGATGTGCCCACCGCCGATCGCGTACCCGGCGATGGAGGCGATGACGGGCTTGGGCAACCGTCTGATTTGGACCTGTAGGTCCAGTACGTTCAACCGACCGATTCCCTGCCGTGCGACATCGTCATCACCGATATAGCCGTCCTCGCCTCGAATATTCTGGTCGCCGCCTGAGCAGAACGCGTCGGGGCCGGCACCGGTCAACACGATCACGCCGACCGCGGTATTGTCCCGGGCACGCTCGAAGGCGTCGGCGAGCTCGAACAGCGTCTGAGGACGAAAGGCGTTACGCCGCTCGGGTCGGTTGATCGTGATCCGCGCGATCCCCTCGCCCACCTCGTAGATGATGTCGCCGTACTCCCCCTCAACCTGCCACTCGGGCAGCGGCATCGTGCGGAACTGATCCACGGGGTCTACTGGCGGTCCTTGGATAACGGTCTCAGTCATGGCGACCACGCTACCGCCGCGCTCGTGCGGCGCGACCTAGGGACGAGATTCACGGACTTCTCGCACGACACCGGATCGCCCCGGGTACGCCGAATCGCTGCTTCGGTACCTCGACCGACTGGGCCGAGCCCGATGGTGACCCTCACGCGACCCCGGCCGCTCGTTCGTGACCGGCCAGCCCCGCCACCCGTGCCACGACCTCGAACTACGCCGCGCACGCCCCCTAACATCGACTCGTGGCCGATCTCCTCGCACTCGACTTTGAACTCGGCCCGGACCTGGAACGTGCACTGCGCGACTGCGTCGAGGACGCCACCGCATTCTGCGTCCTCGACCAACGCCTGAGCGCCCGCCAACGTCTGGAACAACTCAGCGCGCTGGGCGCGACGGTGTGCTGGGGTCCCGACGGCCGAACCAGGTTGAGCACTGGTCGTGCCGTCGACGATGAGATCGGACTAGTCATGTTGACCTCGGGGTCGAGTGGACCACCTAAGGCCGCCGAGATCACGTGGGCGGCGCTGCGCGCGAGCGCCCATATCACCCAGGCCACGCTTCGCCACGGGTCTGACCCGGTGTGGTTCCCCGTCCTACCCGCCAACCACATTGGTGGGCTCGCCGTGCTCCTGCGGGCGATACTCGACGACGCCTCCCTGACCTGGGGTGATCCGACCGACTTCCACGGTGCGCTCGCCCGAGGAGCGACGCACGTCTCGGTGGTGCGAACCCATCTCGCGCGCCACGACTTAAGCGGGTTCGAGGTGGTCTTGCTGGGTGGTGCACGCCCGCCGTCGCTCACGGAGGCGAACGTGATCACCACGTGGGGCATGACCGAGACCGGCTCGGGCGTCGTCTATAACACCGAAGCGTTGCCCGGCGTCGAACTGGCCAGTGTCGACGGAGAGATCATCGTACGATCGCCGACACTCTTTCGTTCGTACCGTTCCATGGACCGCCCGCGGATCGTCGGTCCCGACGGTGCTGACGACTGGTTCCCGACCGGGGACGGTGGGACCGTCATCGACGGGCACCTCGCCGTACGCGGACGACTCGCCTACGTGATCAACACTGGTGGTGAGAAGGTGTGGCCTGAGGACCTCGAGAGCGCCCTCGCGAGTCTCGACCACATCCGTGACGTCGCCGTCACGGGGATCGACGACCCCCAGTGGGGCCAACGCGTAGTAGCCCTTGTGGTCAGCGACGGCGAACACGTGGACGATGAGATCCGCGGCGTCGCCGCCGAACGGATCGGGCCCTGGGCCAAGCCCAAGGAGATCCGTTACGTCACTGCCATCCCGAGGACGGGCAACGGCAAGATACGTCGCAGCGACCTGCCCTACCTGCAGTGACGGTCAGCTGACGCCGCCCGAAGGTTTCGTCGTGGTCCCGCCGTCGACCACGAATGTCTGGCCGGTCACCCAGGACGAGTCCTCGCTAACCAGGGTCACCGCGAGTGACGCGACGTCCTCGGGTTCGCCGATGCGTCCGAGGGGGATATTGGCCGCCACGGCGGGCTCGTGCTCTTCCCAGAGTCCGCGGGCGAATGCGGTGCGGACCAGCCCCGGCGCGATCGCGTTCACGCGGACGTTGGGCGCGAGTTCCCACGCGAACTGCTTCGTGAGCTGGATGACGGCCGCCTTGGTCACGTTGTACCAGCCGATCCCCGGCTCGACCGAGAGTCCCCCGATCGAGGCAACGTTGAGCACGACGCCGCCGTGCTCGCGCATCCACGCGTACCACGCCGCTGACACGTGGGTGACGATCGCGGCCTGATTGACTTCGTAGGTTTTGGCCATCCTCGCGTCGTCGATGTCCACGAGTGGCCCGAAGTATGGATTGGTGGCCGCGTTGTTCACGAGGACGTCCAGCGAACCACAGGTCGCCACCGCCCACGCTGCGAGGTCGATCGCGCTCTCGCGCGACCCCGCGTGCGACGTGCGGATGAAGACCCGCGACTCGTCGGGGAACGTCGCTCGCGCCGATTCGAGCTCATCGAAGTGGCGCGCCGTGATCACCACGCGGGCGCCCTCGTTCGCGCACGCTCGCGCAATCGCCAGTCCGATACCGCGACTCGCCCCCGTCACGAGGACGACGCGGTCCTCCAGTCGACCAGTCTCGCGCGGCACCGCTTTAGCGCGAAGGCGACGAGCCGCGTCGGGCGACCGCGTCCATCGCTACCGCGACCAACAGCACGAGGGCCGTGGCGATGTACTGCGTCGCCGCGCTCATACTGATCAGCGCCATACCGTTATAGATCGTCGCGATCACCAGTCCACCGATGACCGCGTGGATCATCTTGCCTCGCCCACCGAACAGGCTGGTTCCGCCGATGACTGCTGACGCCACCGCGAGTAGGACGAGGTTGGGGTCGACGTTGTCCGAGATCCCACCCAGGCGCGACGCGTAGATCAGACCGGCGACTCCCGCGGTAAAACCTGTGAATACGAAGGCGAGCAGTCGATATCGATTGACGTTCACGCCCGCGCGTCGGGCCGCCTCGGAATTGCCACCGATCGCGTAGATGTAACGCCCCACCCTCGTGCGCGTCAGGATGAAACTCCCGGCGGCGAGCATTGCGATGTCGACGGGGATTGCGTAGGGCATACCCTCCAACACAATGAAGGTGCCACGATTCCGATTGAAGATCATGACCAGCACCAAGCCCGCGACGATGAGCGACACGGCTTTGGCGATCGTAACGAAATGAGGCACCGAATCGAGTCCGCTCGTACGACGCGACTGGTCTCGCCGCACGATGAGGTAGATCAGTACTGCCAGACACGCGAGGACGAAGATCCACGTCCACAATGGCGAGAGATTCGCGTTGACGAGGTCGTAGAGGACCTTCTCCTGCACCGGGATGGTCCCACCCGTCCCCTGACGGTCGACGAAGAAGATGAGCACGCCCTCCCACCCGAGCAGACCGGCCAAGGTGACAATGAAGGAGGGCAGACGCAGCTTGATGATAATGAAGCCCTGCAACGTGCCGATGGTCGTGGTGACGAGTATCGCGAGCGGTAGTGCGGCGAACCACGGCCAGTGGAATTGATTGTCGAGCAGGATCACCGCCGTCGTGGCACCGAGTGCGCTCACGAAACCGACGGAGAGGTCAATCTCACCGAGCAGGAGCAGCCAGATCTCGGCCATCGCCAGCAGGATGAAGATCGTCGCCTGGACGAAGAGGTTGGTCAGGTTCCCCGATGAGAGGAAGACGCTGTTGCGTATCTGGAAGTAGATGACCAGGACGATGAGCCCGAGGAGAATGGGCAGGAGTCCCTTGTCTCCCTGACGGAGTCGCTTGAGTTGGCCTCGTAGGGCACCGTCAGCGCTGGGGCCCACGGCGACCGAGGTCTCGGAAGTGTCAGACACCGAAGAATCCTTTGTTCGTGTACTTACTTGGCCGAGGCCGCGACATCAGACCGTGAACCACCCGTGGTGATGATCTCCACCGCGCTCGAGGTGTCGTAGTTGGCAGCTGGGCCGCTACTGACAAGCGTGCCGAGGTACATGACCGCGATCCGGTCGGCGACCTCGAAGACATCGACGAGGTTGTGTGAGATGACGAGCACGGCGATACCGCGCGACGCCAGTCGCTTGATCAGATCGAGGACTTGCGCCGTCTGCGAGACGCCCAGCGCGGCCGTCGGCTCGTCCATGATGACCAGTTTGGACTCGTGCATGACCGCCCTCGCCACGGCGATCGCCTGTCGCTGGCCGCCCGAGAGCGACCCGACCAGCTGACGAACCGACTGGACGGTTGAAACGGACAGCTCGCTCAACACACGTTTGGTGTTGAGCTCCATCTTGATCTCGTCCAACGTGAAGTGGCGACTCTCTTCGTGACCCAAGTACATGTTCTGGACGATGTCGAGGTTGTCGCACAACGCGAGGTCTTGATACACCGTCGCGATGCCGAGGTTCTCGGCGTCTCGCGGCGTGTGCAAGGTGACCTTACGGCCTTCCCAGAAGATGTCACCGCTCGTTGGTGCGTAGATGCCAGCTATGGCCTTAATCAGCGTCGACTTACCGGCACCGTTGTCGCCGATGAGCGCCGTGACCTGGCCGGCGGGAATGTCGAGGTCGACGTGCTTGAGTGCCTCAACGGCGCCGAAACTCTTGGTGATACCTCGCAGACTCAGCAGGGTCGATGGCGCGACCCCCGAATCACCGGATACCGACACCCCATTCGGGGGCGTGAAGGAACTCGTCGATTCGGGGGTCGTCGTCATCGTCAGGAACTACTTAATCCCGTACTTCGCGCAGTCCTGGGCGTACGTCGGCTGCGGTGAGCCGGCGACGGTGGGTGCTGCACTCGTGCACAGCAGTGAAGCCTTGATGACCTTGTCCTTGATGACCGTCTTCTGAACGGTGGACGCCGTCACCCACTCAGCGGTCAGAAGGACCGACGGGACCTTCTTCAAGCTGTTGATGGTCGCACCCGAGTCAATCGATGTGCCATTGACCAGACCCTTGGGAGGACGAATCCCCGCGCGCAGGTAGATCGCCAGCGCGGCCGCGGCCTGAGCCTCGAGCCAGATCGGCTTGTAGACGGTGCCGCACTGGTAGCCAGAGATGATGTTCTGGAAGCCGGTCAGCGTCGCGTCTTGACCCGTAAAGGGAATCGTCTGCGGCTTGAGGCCCTTGCCCTGCAAGTAGCTGATGATCGGCGCAGCGTTCTCGTCGTTCGGCGTGACGACCGCGTTAATCTTCGGGTTCGCCGTGTAGGCGCCCTGGAAGTCAGTCAACGCGACCGACGGTGTCCATGTCCCGACGTTCTCAAGCACGGTGTTAGCCGAGCCGCTCTTCGTGTTGTAGCCGGCACCGTTCAACACGGCGTCGTAGCCCTGGGCGAACAGCGTGGCGTTGTTGTCCGTGGGTGCGCCCTTCATGACGTAGACCACCGGGTTGTTGACCTTCCACGCGGTCAGGCACGACAGCATGCCCTTACCGATGAGCGTTCCGACGGCCACGTTGTTGAAGCTCACGTAGTAGCTACGTGCGCCACCGAGGGTCAGGCGGTCGTAGTCGATCACCTTCACACCACGAGCCCTGGCGTAGGCCTCAATCACTGCACCGGTCGTCGAGTCCAGCGGGTCGAGCAGCAGCACCTTGGCGCCACGGGCGATGGCCGCCTGGGCGTCGGTGTACTGGGTCGTGTCGCTGCCCTGGGCGTTCTGAATGGTGAACTGGTTCCCCTTCAGACCAGCCGCCAGGAAGGCCTTGCGCAGGTACGGCGCGTCAAACTCGGTGTACCGCGTCGACGTCACGGTGTCGGGCAAAATGACCGCAATCGAGCCCTTACCCTTCGCGGCGATGTGCTTCAGATACTTCATCGTCGAGAAACTCGTGTTGAACGTCTTGTCTGAAACTGTCTTGTTTGAAACTGTCCTCGCGCTCGCGGAGCTCACACCCGGCAGCATGGCAGTCACAAAACTCCCCACCAGTGCTACGGACGCGAGGGTCCTCGCTGTTTTGAACTTCATTCTCCCCAACCCTTCTGTGACGTCCCGCGACGTCGTTGTTTGTTAACACTGCATGAACGAACCGTGATCGGCGTTCGAAGAGCAAGATAGCACCTGAACTTGCGTCTGTACCACCACCCAAAACATTTGCCGCGAACTCACGGGTTGGCCCCCACGCAGCCGTTTCAAGTCGCCTCAGAACGTGTTGGCGGCGTCCGCTCTTGAAAGGCGAGGACCCGATCCATCGTCTCCATGATCGCGACCGTCTCGTCCAAGGGCATCTTGGGACTTTCGGTCAAACCGGACCTGATGCACCTCGCAACCTCAACCGCCTGGTACTGGAGACCTCGTCCCTGGGTTGAGAATTCGTGACGGGTCGACTCCCCGGATCGCCGAGTCAGCGTGAACGCCGTCGGCGCGTAGAAGTCGCCCTCCACGTCGATCCGCGCATCGGTACCCACAATGCTCGCGCGAGTCGCACTTCGTGCGAGCGAGGTGCACGTGAGTACCGCGTGCGCCCCAGACTCGTAGCCGAACACCATCGAGGTCTGTCCGTCGACGCCCGTGAAGCTCGGCGTGATGGTCGCGACGACGGTGTTCGGTCGTCCGAGCACCATCGACGCGAACGAGATCGGGTAGACGCCCAGGTCAAGCACTGCGCCCCCGCCCAATTCGGGGGCGAACAGCCGAAAGCCCGGATCGAGTTCGAACCACTTGCCGTGGTCGGCGTGCACGGCGACCACGGCGCCCAGCGCGTCATTCGCGAGTATTCCTCGGATCGCCTCAATGTGCGGCAAGAAACGTGTCCACATGGCCTCCATCGCGAAGAGACCGCGGGCGCGCGCTTCATTGACCACGTGACGGGCCTCACCGGCGTTCATCGTGAACGCCTTCTCCACGAGCACGTGTTTGCCGTGCGCCAGTGCGAGCAAGGCGTTCTGCTCGTGCATCGGGTGTGGGGTGGCCACGTACACGGCCTCCACCGTGGGGTTCTCCACCAACGCCTCGTATGAGTCGTGACGACCCGCGACGTTGAACGCGTCGGCGTAGCGATCCATCCCCTCCCTCGAACGTGATCCGACGGCGACGATCACGCCGTCGTCTATCAGCGCGAGGTCACGGGCAAAGGTCTGGGCGATGCGGCCCGTCCCCAGGACACCCCAGCGAATCGGCTCGACCACGTCTTCTCCTCAGATCACCGGCGGACTCGCCACGACCGATGGTATCGAGTCGAATCACGTCGCTCGTCACAGCGGGCCCCGGGGTGACATCATGAACGAACGACGCCGACCGCGTCGTCGACATCTACGCTGACAACACTCCTTCAACACCAGAGGTGCTCTTGACGAGGACAGCGTGAAGCCCGGTAACGCTTCGAGCGGTACGGTCGTCGTGCTCGGCGAGAACCTCATCGACGTCGTCGTCGGCGACGAGGGTCCCACGCTAAACCTGGGCGGTGGCCCGTTTACGGTCGCGCGCACGATCGCGCGGCTCGGACTCTCGCCCCAGTTCTTCAGTGGCGTCGCGAACGACCGGTTTGGCATCCAAGTCCGCGATGCACTACTCGAGGACGGCGTAATCATCGCGTTTGGTCGACCTTCGACGAAACCGACCACGCTCGCCGTGGCGGATTCACGCGGGGGCTCGACGTCCTATACCTTCTACCTCGCCGACACCGCGGCCTTCGAGATCGACACTGACACCACTCTCGCGCTATATCGCTCGCTCCCGACCCCGACCGCGCTATACGTCGGCACGCTCGGGCTCGTCGTCGAACCCATGGCCAGTGTCGCGCTCGCGTTGGTGGCCGCTACCGACCCCGCCACGATGGTCGTCGTTGACCCGAACTGCCGCCCGAGCGCGACGTACGACCCGGAGCGCTACCGATCACGGCTCGACGAACTGTTCAATCGCGCCGATGTCGTCAAGGTCAGTGTCGAAGATCTCGCATTCATCGATCCCGATCGCGACCACCTTGAGGTCGCGCACGCCATCGCCGAACGCGGTGTCCCGTGGATCATCGTCACCGATGGCGTGCGGCCGATTCGACTTCTCGGGCCCCGTGGACTGTCCGAGTTCCCCGTCGACGTCCGATCCGTCGTCGACACCATTGGTGCCGGTGATGCGTTGGTGGGCGGATTCCTATCGTGGTGGGTCGGACACCACCTCGGTCGCCTTGCCCTGAGTGAGCACGACGCGGTCAACGATGCACTGACCGCCGCGATGACGATCGCCGCGATCACCTGTGAACGCCGCGGGGCGCTCCCGCCGACGCGGGTCGACCTCGGCGATGACCCGTCATGGCGGTGGCTCACAACACCACGCCGGACCGACTCGCCGAAGTAGACCCGTAGCATCTCGCCATGAATCGATTGGCCTTGTCGACCTCGGCGTACCTGCGACAACACGCCGACAATCCCGTTGACTGGTGGCCGTGGGGCCCCGACGCGCTCGAAATCGCCCGCGAACTCGATCGGCCGATCTTCCTCTCCATCGGGTACGCCGCCTGTCACTGGTGTCACGTCATGGCCCACGAGTCGTTCGAAGACCTCGCTATCGCCGAGTTCCTCAACGAGCATTTCATCGCCATCAAGGTCGACCGAGAGGAACGCCCTGACCTCGACACGATCTACATGACCGCGACCCAGCTGGTCACGGGACAGGGAGGTTGGCCGATGTCCGTCTTCCTCACGCCCGATGGACGCCCCTTCCTCGCTGGGACCTACTATCCACCCGCCGACCGCGCCGGAACAGTCGGGTTCCCCAGGCTCCTGCGAGCGGTGCACGACGCCTGGACCGATAAGCGGACCCTGGTCACCGACCAAGCGGATCAACTCGCCGCCGCGCTTCGACGTGAAGTCTCGTTCATTGATCACCTCACTGAGTCCAGCGAGCGCCTCGACCTCGCGTCGATTCGTCGCCGGCTGCGCGACGAGCTCTCGTCACGGGTTGATGAGCACGGCGGCTTCGGTCACGCCCCCAAGTTCCCGCGCCCGAGCTACGTTGACGCTCTCCTGGACAGCGATGACGTGGCCCCGCGTCAGGCCGCGACACGGACTCTGCGAGCGATGTCTCACGGCGGGCTCTACGACCACTTCGGCGGCGGCTTCGCTCGTTACAGTGTCGACGATCGATGGCGCGTGCCGCACTTCGAGAAGATGCTGAGTGACCAGGCACTGCTCGCGCTCTGCTACTTGCGGGCCCACCGGGTCACCGCGGACGACGAGTGGCGCGACGTCGCGCTTCAGACCCTGCACTTCGTTCAACGTGAGCTCGCAACCCCCGACGGCTACGCGTCCTCTCTCGACGCCGACGCAGCGGGTATCGAGGGCTCGCACATCACCTGGACACCGGACGAGGTGAACTCGGTGCTCGAGGAAGCGGGTTTGGCCCACCTCAGCGATGCCGTCATGCGACGGTGGCAGATCACCCCCACCGGTGACCTCGACGGACGCTCGGTTCCCGCCCTGGCCCCCGGTGAGTCGTTCGCGACCCCCGCACACCTCGACGCCGCCCACCGCGCCCTCCAGATTGCGCGCCGACGGCGCCCCCAACCGTCACGCGATGACAAGGTCGTGCTCGAGTGGAACGCCATGGTGGCGCGCGCCCTATTCGCGACCGGCGACGCCGACCTCATCGCCGACGGACAGGCCCTGCTCGAGTCGCTTCGCGTGACGCACCTGGTCGACGGGATGTGGTTCCGAGTCGGGCAACGCGCGGCGCACGCCACGACGAGCGATCTCGCGTGGCTCGTCGACGCTGAACTCGACGCGTTCGAGGTGAACGGGAGCGATTCGTGGCTCGAACAGGCCCGTGACGACGCGACCTACCTCCTCACCCACTACTGGGACGGACCTCTGCCGACCCGCGATGGCCCGGTCATGGGCAACGGGCTCTACGATTCGAGCGACCTGGTCACGGACGTCCTGGTACGCGCCAAGGGGCTCTTCGACGGAGCCACCCCGTCGGGCCACGCCGTGGCGACCCGCGCGCTGGCCCGGCTCGGCCTTATCGACGAACGCGCTGATTTCCTTGGGGCCGCCCAACGACTCGTCGAGGTCGCCGGCAACCTTTTGGCCAATCACCCGTCCAGCGTCCCCGATCTGGTGGACGCCGCCGGTTTCGCCCTCGACGGGGTCGAGGTCGTCATCCCGGGACCCGAGAACCCCCTCAGCCGTCACGTACGATTGATGTCCATGCCACACGCCGTTCTCGTCACCGGGTCGGGTTCCTCGCCATTGCTCGTTGGACGCGAGCCCGGGCGGGCCTACGTCTGTCGGCGAGGCGTGTGTCTCGCACCGGTTCGCACCGTCGACCAACTCGACGATCAACTCCGCGCGATTCGCTGATGGCGCTGCTCTCCCGCGACCCGGCCGTTCGGGCCATCAAGCAGCTCGTCGAGCGCATGGTGCACCACCCGACCGTCGACCTCTCACCAAACTCGACGATGTTCGGTCTCGTCCTGGGCTCGACCAACGAGACCACCACGGTGATGGACCTCGCCTCGCACACCATCGTTCGCTGGCGCATCCCCTGGCCGAGGGGTGTCGAGACCGACCTGGTCACGTTCGACGTCGTCGAAGGACAATTGGCGGGCGACATCGAGCGCACCGACCTCGCCCAACCAGAGGCCGTCACCATCGCCGACCTGCCTCGACGCCTCGGGTCCTATCGGGGCCGACACATCCGCCACTGGCTCGAAGAGCTGGCGACGCCCGCTGACGGCCCGTTGTTCGGCTTCCGTGGCCCGAGCGCCCCGTACTGGGAGTTTCGCGGGGAACGACCGAGCGTCGCACTGATCGCCGCTGATCGGGGACCGCAGTTGCTGCGCCGTCACGACGACGGTTCGACGTGGGTGCGCTTCGGGTGGTTCGGCGATGACGTCTGGCTCGTCTGTGAGGACAGCCACGCCATCCGCACCATGGAGGCGACGCGCCGGTCGTCCCTCGCAGGCAAGGACCTCGCGACGTCGCTCGGGTTTCGGCCCACCTACGTGCTGACCACACTGTCACGTCCCGTGGACGGCCACTGTTACAAGAGCTGCACGGGACTACTGCCCCGGGGTTAGTGGATCCGTTTACGCGCTAGCGGGGCAGTTTGCCCGACGCGAGTGATTCCGCCATCGCCCAGCCGAAGGCGACAAGCCGTTGACCGGCCTCGGGGCACAAGTCCGCGAAGAACTCGTCGGCCCCGTCGGGGATGGCCCCCTTGGCGGCCACGTAGTCGAGACAGCCGACGGGTCCCGATGGGACCGTCATCACGAAGGTGTGATCATCGATGGCCTTCTCGGCGCCGAAGCGCTTGGCCAGTCGCCGACCCCACGCGCGGTCCTCGCCGGTTGGCTTGTAGCCCTTGCGCGGCACGATGTCCTCGAGGCCCGCGAACGCGCGGAACCCGTCGGGCGAGGTCAGGCGCGCGCCGAGCAAGACGTCCTCGTCGGGAAAGGCCAGCAGCGCCCGGCGAAACTGATCGTGCAGAATCGATCGCAACGTCTGATCCGACTTCGCGTTGCGATCAACCAGGAGCAGTCCGACTAGCAGCGATGGGGTGCCACCGATCCGCTCCAGGGTGCTGAACGAGTAACCCCGTAGCTTGGATCCCTCGCGGGCGTGGGTGACCAGCACCCACTCCTCACGCTGCTTCGACAGGAAGCCGATGTCGAAATTCGGTTCACGGTCGACGCAGAGATCGGCCATCTCGGCCAATTCAGCGTCGCTCAGGGCCGTCGTGTCCTTTGTCGTCACAATCATCGCCATAACTGTCTATTCTACGGGACTTTGGTCACCGGCCAATACGCCTAGGCCTTAATGACGTTCCGGCCGAATTCCGAGCGGAGATCACCGACGACACCAGCGATGTTCACGTTGAACTCGGGACCGAGCTTAAAGGCCTTGCCCGATTCGCCCGTCTCGACGATCACCGTCGATTTACCGGGGTAGCGCGTGAGGATTTCACGCAGCGCCGCGATCGACTGCGAGGTGAGGTCCTCACTTCGAAGGGCTAGGCGTAGCTCACCGTCGTCGCGGCCACGTGGCAGCGCGGTGAGGTCGAGCACGTTGAACCGGATCTCCTCATCGCGCACGTCGATACGGCCCTTGACGAGCACGATGTTGTCCTTGGCGAGGAAACCGCTGCACTCTTCGAACTTGCGCGCCGACAGGATGATCTCGAGCGCGCCGCCGAGGTCTTCGAGCACGACCCGGGCGTACTGGTGTCCGGACTTGGTCGTTCGGATCTGCACCTCGGCCAGGATCCCGCCGATGGTCACCGGTCGGTTGAGGCGGGCCAGCTCTTCGGCTCGCTCGCGAATCACCACGATCGAGCCGTCGGTCTTGGCCGCGAGGACGTCGGCTACCGCGTAGAGCGGGTGGTCCGAGATGTAGGTCCCGAGCATCTCTCGTTCAAAGTCGAGTTTCACGGCTTGGTCGAACTCGACCGGACTGATGGGTGGTTCGGTGCCCTCCCAGTCCCCCCCGCCAGTCGAGTCACTGAGCGAGGCGAACAGCGTCGAGATGCCGAGCGACAGATCCTTGCGTCGACTCAGGGTCACCTCGATCAATTCGTCCGCGGCGAGCAGCAGACCCATGCGCGACACCCCCAACGAGTCGAACGTGCCCGCCTTGATCAGGGACTCCATCGTCCGGCGATTGAGGACTGCGGGGTCGACGCGACGCACGAAGTCGTACACCGAGGCGAACGGCCCGCCGGCCTCGCGCTCGCCGACGATCTTCTCGACGAGGGCTTCGCCGACGTTACGTACCGCCGCCATGCCGAAGAGGATCGTCATCGGGGCGCGCTGACTCGGGGCGTAGTCGGCGAGGGACTCGTTCACGTCGGGCACACCCACCGTGATGCCCATCTGACGGGCCTCATTGAGATAGATCGCCGCCTTGTCCTTGTCGTCACGGAACGACGTCAACAGGGCGGCCATGTACTCCACCGGGTAGTTGGCCTTCAGCCAGGCGTTCTGGTAGGCGATCAAGGCGTAGCCGTACGCGTGACTCTTGTTGAAGGCGTAGTCGGCGAAGGGTTCGATCTTGTTGAAGATGGCCTCACCGAGGTCTCGGCCGTAACCCATCCGCTCGGCGCCGTCGACGAACTTCGCGCGCTGGGCCTGGATCATCTCGCGGATCTTCTTCGAACAGGCCTTGCGTAGGTCGTCGGCCTCGGTCATGGAGAAGCCCGCGATACGCGTGGCGACCCGCATGATGTCCTCTTGGTAGATCATCAACCCGTAGGTCTCGCGCAGGATCTCCTCGAGGTCCGGGTGATCGTAGCGAACCTCCTGACGGTGGTTCTTACGGTCGGCGTAGTCGTTGTGGACATTCTCGCTCAGCGGCCCCGGACGATAGAGCGCCACGAGCGCTGCGATGTCATCGAAACTCGTCGGGGCGAGACGGCGCATGAGCTGGCGCATCTTGTCGCCCTCGAGCTGGAAAATCCCGATCGAGTCCCCGTGGCGCAGCATCTCGTAGACCTTGGGGTCGTCAAGCGCCACGTGGTCGATGTCCACGTCCTCGCCGGTGCGACGCTTCACGTGTTCGAGGGCGCGCTCGATGATCGCGAGGTTTCGCAGCCCGAGGAAGTCCATCTTCAGCAGACCGAGCTTCTCGATGGCCGTCGCTTCGTATTGCGTGACGATCGGTGCGTCGTCCAGCGAGCCGTTGGGGCTCGACTTACGCTGGATCGGCACGTAGTCGAGTACCGGGTCCTTCGTGATCACCACCGCGGCGGCGTGGATGCCGTCCTGGCGGCGCTTGTCGACGAAGCCCTTGGCGACGTCCACGACGTGCTGGACCTCACCGTCGGTCTCGTAAAGGGCTCGCAGGTCCGCGGCCTCCGCGTAACGGCTCTCGTAGCCCGGCGTCGGAGTGAAGCAGGCCTCGAGGGGTAGGTCCTGGCCCATCACGAGCGGCGGCATGGCTTTGGCGATCTTGTCCCCGAGCTGGGGTGGATAGCCGAGCACGCGTGCCGCATCACGCACGGCGGCTCGAGCCTTGATGGTCGAGAAGGTGATGATCTGGGCCACGTGGTCCGGACCGTACCGCTCGGCCGCGTAGCGGATCATGTCGCCCCGGTAGCGCTCGTCGAAGTCCATGTCGATATCGGGCATCTGCCGGCGGCCCGGGTTGAGGAACCGTTCGAAAATGAGTCCGTAGCGGATCGGGTCGAGGTCCACGATCCGCAGGCAGTACGCCACGCAGCAACCCGCGGCCGATCCCCGTCCGGGGCCGACGCGGATCCCCTGCTCGCGCGCGTGGCGGATCAGGTCCCAGACCACGAGGAAGTAGTCCGAGAACCCCATCTCCGCGATGACGCCTAACTCGTAATCGAGCCGGTGGCGCACCTCGTCGTTGAGCTCGCCATAGCGCTCCGCCGCGCCACGCAACGTCAGCTCGCGCAGGAACCGGTTCGCCTCGTCCTTGTGGGTCCCCCCACTGAACTCCGTCGGGATCGGGTACTGGGGCAACGCGTCGTTGTCGAACTCGATCGTGACGTCGGCGCGTTCGGCGATCAGGAGCGTGTTGTCACAGGCTTGCGGATGATCGCGGAACAGGTAGCGCATCTCCGCGGCCGACTTGAGGTAGTGCTGGTCACTCGAGAAGCGGAACCGGTTGGGATCGGCGACGAGCGAGCCGGTCCCGATGCAGAGCAGCGCGTCGTGCATCTCGGCGTCGCCGTGGCGTACGTAGTGCAGGTCGTTGGTCGCGAGCAGGGGCGCGCCGATCTCGGTGGCGATGGAAAGCAGCTGGGGATTGGTCCGCGCCTGTTCGGGCATCCCGTGGTCCTGGAGCTCGATGAAGAAGTTCTCGCGCCCAAAGATCGTCTGGAGGCGCCCAGCGAGCTCCTTGGCCCGCACGTAGTCGTCCTGGAGCAGCGCCTGGAGCACGACGCCCCCGAGGCAGCCCGAGGTCGCGACGAGGCCCCCGGCGTAGCGTTCCAACAGGTCCCAGTCGAGGCGGGGCTTGTAGTAGTACCCCTCGAGGAAGGCCAGGGATGACAGTGATCGAAGGTTCCGATAGCCGTCGTTGGACACCGCGAGCAAGGTGAGGTGGTGGTAGAGCTTCTGACCGCCTTCGGTGTCGCCACCGGTGTCATCGATCTTGCCGCGCCGCGGTGGACGGTCGAAACGCGAGTTCGCGGCCATGTAGGCCTCGAGCCCGATCACCGGTGTCACCCCGTACTTTCGGGCCGTCTGATAGAAGTCGATGACGCCGTAGAGGTTGCCGTGGTCGGTGATCCCAATCGCCCGTTGGCCGTCGTCGAGCGCCGCCTGGATGAGGTCGTCGACACGCGCCGCACCGTCGAGCATCGAGTACTCGGTGTGGTTGTGCAGGTGGACGAAACCGTCAACCATGACTGCTCAGCGTCCTTTCCGGTCCTTCGTGCCCCCTCGTGGTCGACACCCGCTCAGAGATACGTGCCGGCGCGCGGTTCGGGCGATCCGGGGTTGAGCGAACGCTCGCGCATCTTCTCCAACTGCGCCGCGGCCGCCGCCTGTTGGGCGAAGAGCGAGGCCTGGATGCCGTGGAAGAGGCCCTCGAGCCATCCGACCAACTGCGCCTGGGCGATGCGCAACTCGGACTCGGTGGGAACGTCGGCGGTGAAGGGCAACGCCATGCGCGCCAACTCGTCACCGAGGTCCGAGGACAGCGCGCCGGAGAGCTCGTGGATGGAGAGCTCGTAGATCTCGCGCAGCCGGGTCCGACCGGGCTCGTCGAGGGGGGCGCTGCGCGCCTCGTCCAGCAGGGTTTTCACCATCGCGCCGATGCGCATCACCTTGGCCGGCTGGCTGATGAAATCAGTCGCCTCCGCCGATTCCTCCTCGGTCTGACCGGGCGGCAGCACCGAGTCCGGATCGACGGTCACGTTCTCTTTTTGCTCGTCTTGCACCCTTGTAGTCTGCCAGAGTGTGGCCGCGGGTGACCACAACGCCGCGGGACGCACCTCACTACACTGAGGGCGTGAGGGTATCGACGCGGGGTGACTACGCGAGCCGAGCGCTTCTCAGCCTCGCGCTCCACGACGATCCGTCTCGCCCAACCTCGGTTCGAGACCTGGCCCAGCGTACCGGACTGCCCCAGCCATACCTCGAGCAGATCCTCTTGGCGCTAAAAGGGGTCGGGCTCGTGCGATCTAAACGCGGTGTCGGCGGTGGCTACGTCCTGGCTCGGACGGCTGAATCGATCACCCTGGCCGAGGTGGTCGCCGCCGTGGACGGACCGATCGTCGCGGGCGACTTCGGCCAACCTCACCAGGACGGTGCCTGTGACCACGAGGGACAGTGCGTCCTACTCGGGGTGTGGGCCGACGTCGGCAGTCACATGCGTGAGCACCTCGCCAGTTACACCCTGGCCGACATGGTGCTCCAGGCGCGAGGCGTCCAGCCGGCCCGACGGACCCATTCGGCCTAGGCGCCGCACGGTCCGCTGTCGCCTTCTCGTGGATCCGAGACGTTGGAGACGGCGGTCGGTGATTGCGACTACGCAAAAACCGTTGGAAACTTACGATTTTCTCACCCTGTCCTGATCCAGGGTTGCAGGTCCGGGAATAACTTTCGCCGTAACGGGTTTACCGCTGTGGTAAATTAGTTATGCGTTGGTAGGAGAAATGTCCCACCCGCATACGTGTTGGGAATGCGACGAGGAGCTGCGATGAACACGAACCGGCGATCAAGTGTGAACACGAACGACATGCTCGGGCTCCTGATGCGAGACCTCGACCGCTACCCCATGCCGAACTATGACGAGCAGGTCGAGCTGGCCAAGCGAGTTACCGCGGGCGACGAAGAGGCGAAGAAGCAGATGGTGGCGGCGAACCTGCGCCTGGTCCTGCACTGGGCCCGCCGGTACCAGGACCGCGGTGTGGAGATGATCGACCTGGTCCAAGAGGGCACGTTCGGACTCCTGCGCGCCGTCGAGAAGTTCGACTGGGAGCGGGGATTCAAGTTCTCGACCTACGCGACGTGGTGGATCCGTCAGGCCCTGCAGCGTGCCGTCCAACAGCACGGTCGCACGATTCGAATCCCGCTCGAGGTTGGTGAGCAACTCCAGCGCCTCGAGGCGACGTCGGCCGAGTTGACCTCGCTGTTCGCGCGCAAGCCGACCGATGAGGAGTTGACCGAGGCCACGGGCATGTCCAAGGCGGAGCGCGACAACCTGCGTGGGCTGGCCGGTGTGACCGCGAGCCTCGACCAGCCGGCGTCCTCGGACTCCGCGACGACGTTGGGCGACCTCGTCGCCCCCAGTCAGCACGACTGGGTCGGTGACATCGAGCAGTCCATGGTCGATCAGCAGTTACTCGACGCCCTCGACCAGCTCACCGACATCCAACGTGACGTCCTCTCCTACCGCTTCGGGCTCAATGGCTCATCGCCGCTCTCGCTCCAGGCGACCGCCAACGTGATGGACATCGGCGTGCGTCGGGTGCGTCGGGCTGAGGAAGAGGCGATGGCGATCCTCCGAAAGGACCAGACCGTCATCGCGGCACACGAACTCGCCTAGAGGTCTTCCAGGCTGATCAGTGCCGCAAGGTCCTCCGGCAGGGCGGCGTCGAATGACGTCCACGCACCAGTTGACGGGTCGTGAAAGCCCAGTTGGGTCGCGTGAAGGAACACGCGCTCGGCCTCAAGCCGCGGTTCACGGCGGTGGCCGTAACGGTTGTCGTTGACCACCGGATGGCCTATGGACGCCAGATGGACGCGGATTTGGTGTGTACGGCCCGTTTCCAGCTTCAGACGTAGCACTGTCGTACGCGGCGAGTCGAGGCGCGAGAGGACCTCGTAGGCCGTCCTCGCCCACCGGCCGTCGGCCCGCACGGCCATCATCGTCGGGGTCCTCGTCGAACGACCGATCGGGGCGTCGACGACGCCGCGCGACTCGGCCACGTGACCCTCGACAAGTCCGATGTAGATCCGCTCGATCGCGCGCTCGGCCAATTGCTCGTGCAATCGCTCGTACCCCAGCGGCGAGCGCGCGACGACGAGCAGCCCCGACGTCCCCTTGTCGAGGCGGTGCACAACGCCGGGACGAGACGGGTCGCCGAGCCCGCGCTGGCGAAGTTCGTCTAGTTCGGGGTAGCGAGCGAGGAGTCCGGCGACGAGTGTGCCCGCCCGCTGGCCAGCGCCCGGGTGGACCACCTGTCCCGGCGCCTTGTTCACCACGATGAAGTCGACCGACTCGGCCACGACGTCCACCGGCACGGACCCGTCGGGTTCGACCCAGCCGTCATCGACGTCGGGCAACGTGGCGACGAGCCGTTGGCCCGAGATCAAAGGTGTTGACGCTTTCTTAAGTGCCCCACCGTCCACGCTGACCGCACCCGTCGCGATCACCGCGGCGATGAGCGCCCGGGGTCGACCCGTCAGCATCGCCAGCGCACGGTCACAACGCACGCCGTCGAGACCCTCGGGCACTACCACGTCGAGCCGACCATCTTCGAACTCGTCGGTGTCGCTCATCGTCTCATCAACGTATCGCCTCGCAGCGCCACCACGATCAACACCAGGAAACCGCAGGTGACCGCCACGTCGGCCGCGTTGAACACCGGGAAGGAGCCGACCGCAATGAAGTCGGTCACCTGGTGGGGTGTGGCCATGAGTCGGTCCACCACGTTAGCGACCCCCCCACCGAGCATGAGGCCGAACCCCACCGCTGGGGCGCCGTTGCGGGCCCGTACGGCCGCGACCAGGAGCGCAAGGGCGACCACCGTGGTAGTCACGGTTGTGACGAGCGGGCCCGATTGGTTGAGCGAGAACGAGATGCCGGTGTTGTACTGCAGACGCAGCCAGAGCGGCCCGAGTACGTGGAGCGGTCGCGTCAGTGCCCGGCGCGCCCACGCCTTACTCGCCGCGTCCACGACGAGCACCCCGAGGGCCGTGACCAGCACCGTGCGGTTAGGTGCGATCCTCAGCCGTTGGCGCGGCACGTCACACAGGTGAACACGGGTACCTGTGCCCGGAGCCGATCCTTCGCGATCGGCTCGTAACAGCTGTCACAGCGCCCGTAGCTCCCGTCGTCGACCCGTGCCAACGCGACGTCGATCAGTTCGATCTTCAGACGCTCATTGTCCAGCTGCATCTTCAACTGGTCACGGTCGTAATCCGAACCCGCACTGGAGCCGTCTTCTTCGTCGTACTCGGGTCGCTCGCGCCCCTCCAGCAGGTCATTCACCGCGCTTTCGAGGACCGTAATCTGTTCCGCAGTGACCGACTGGGTCTCGAGCAGCAACTCGCGAAGTTCGGCGAGGAAGGCGACGTCGTGGGCGTAGGGCTTCGAGTGCATCTTGCGCTCCAGCGCCTCTTGACGCTTGCGCTCCTCGAGTTCACGACGCTCCTGACGCTTCATCTCCTCTTGGTTCCGACGCTCAATCTCTCGCTGTTTGCGCAGACGTTCCGCCTCGACCGCTTTCTTCTTCGCCTCGATCTCACGGAGTTTCTTCGCTTCAACCGCCGCCCGCTCCCGAGCCTTTCGCTGCAGTTCGTGCTCCTTCGCGGCGGCCTTGGCCTTGGCTTCACGCTCCTTCGCGGCGGCCTTGGCCTTGGCCTCACGCTCCTTCGCGGCGGCCTTGGCCTTGGCCTCACGCTCCTTCGCGGCGGCCTTGGCCGCACGCTCGCGCTGGGCCTTGGCGGCGGCGGCGGCCTTGGCCTTGGCGGCGGCGGCTTTCTTCGCGGCGGCGGCTTTCGCCTCGCGCTCGCGCTGGGCCTTGGCGGCGGCGGCCGCCTTGGCCTTGACGGCGGTCGAACCCGCAGTGGCCGCCTTGACGGCGCCCGACGTCTTCGCTGGTGTAGTCGCCTTCTTGGTCACAGCGGATGACTTCGCGGTCGTTGCTTTCAGTGTCGTCTTCTTCGCCGAGGGCGCACTCGAGGCAGCCGCAGTTTTCTTCGCGACGACTGGCTTGTTGGCCGCCTTTGACACGGCCTTCTTCGAATTGACGGGGCTGGCAGTCATCGGGTACTCCTTAGGGCCGTTGATTCGTGCTGGCCGACCCTAGCAGTCCCAGCCCTATTTACGTGCGATCGTCGGGATTTGGCGTTTCGAAGTGCATCGCTTGCGTCACCACCGTCTGCTGGGCCGTCGAGTCGAAATCGGCGGCCGGCTGCGTGGTCGACGACGGCGTCGACCCGGGTGCCGGTGCAGCTGCGGGTGTCGGCGCGGACGACTGGCCCTGTGCGGTTGCGGCGGGTCGACCACCCACGTGCAAGGTCGACTCGATCCAACGCGAGAACTCACTCAACGCGCCGCTCAAACGGTTCCGCTCAATATCCAATTGGCGCGTCAGTGTCTCGACGTCCTCACTGAGGCGCTGTTTGAGCCCGTTAAGCCTGTTGACCTCGTCCTCCGCGCGACTGCGCGCCTCGGTGACGATCTGGCGTGCGCGTTCCTGGGCCGCCACGGTCAGTTCGCGTGACTTCTCTTCCGCTTCGCGCTGCGCGTGATCGATGAACTGCTGGGCCATGGCGATCATCGACGTGACCTGCTCGGCCCCCGTACCCGCCGCACTCGGCGCCGGCCGCGGTGCCGCGTGGGGGGCTGGCGCCGGGGCCGGACCGGCGCTCGCCCGTGCAGCCTCGAGCTGGTTAATCCGCTCGGCCGCCTGTCGTAACTGCTGGCGCTGCTGTTGCAACTGGTCCTTCAACTGACGCGCCTCACCAGACAAACGCTCGAGAAACTCATCGACCTCGTCAACGTTGTAGCCCTTGAGACCGACCTTGAAGGCGACGGTATCGATGGAATCCAGTGCGGATCGGGCGTTATCGGTGCTGTCCATACCAGCAACCATACCGCGCGACCACCGCATGAACGTGGCTCGTGCCCCTCGAGAAACGAGTCGTAACGCCGAGCAATCAGATCACGGCGTTGATGATCTCCAACGCGATGATCGCGACCAGCACCGAGAAGTCAATCCCTACGCCACCGAACTGTGGGCGCGGCAGGATCTGACGTAGCGGCCGAAGGACTGGCTCGGTCATAATCATGAGCGCGCGCCGCAGCGACGCCACCCCACCCGTGCTCGACGAGGGGAACCAGCTGAGCAGCGCGGCGACGATAAAGACCCAGATGTAGAGCGAAAGCAGGAGGTGGATGAACCTCATAGGGCGTCGAACGAACGGAACCCCGAGGCGCGCAGCGATGCCCGGGCGTCGGTGCTGACGTGCGAGCCTTGCGGGCAGACCAGGTAGACGCCCTGGTCCAGCGGCTCGATCTTCGCGCTCAGTGCGTACGCGGTGCCCGACGCGAAGTCGACCAGCCGTCTCGCCACACTCGGCTCCAGCCCGGTCACGTTGAGCACGACGACCCGCGAACTACGTAGGAGGTCGGTGATGCGCCGTGACTCGTTGTAGGACTGGGGGAAGAGAATCGCCGGCTCGTACTCGTTGGCGAGCGTCGCCGGTGGGCGGGGACGCGGGCTCGGCATCGGACGCACACGTGGCGGTTCACCAGCGTTGTCGAGCACCGAGATCGACGACGGCCGTCGAGCCGCCTGCTGAGTCCTCGGGGGCACGGGGTTGTTCGACGGTGGGTACGGCCGACCCGCGGGCTGGCCCGGACGCCAGTCCGCCGGCTCCTCGTAGGCGCTCTCATCCGTAAAGGGGCGCGCGGGGACGCTCGATGCGTAGTCGCCGTACTCGTCCTCGATAAGCCCGAGGAACCCCAACGCCTTTCGGAATTTATCTTTCATCTGCTCCCCTTGCGGCTACCGCCCGAAACCATGTTAGGCCACCACGTCACGCGGCCACCCGCGAGCCGAAGAGGGCCCGCCCGAGGCGAACCTCCGTGGAACCGTACTCGCACGCGAGCTCTAAATCATCGCTCATGCCCATTGATCGCTCTACAACACCCAATTGATCAGCGAGTTCACGAACCGTCTCAAAGGCCCGGCGTGCCCCCTCGGTCGTAGGCGGTGCGACGGTCATCAGGCCCCGCACGTCGAGGCCGAGTCGGCGAGCCTCGCGGACGAGTTCGGTCGCTTCGGGCACCGAGGCCCCGGTTCGCGTCGCGATCTCGCTCACGTCTACCTCGACGTAGATCGTCGAGCCCGGGGCCACCGAAGCGATCCGCGCGACCTCCTTGGCCCGTGAGACCCCACAGAGCACGTCAGCCACTCGCGTGGCGCGGGCGATCTTATTGGACTGCAAGGCTCCGAGGAAGTGCCAACGCACGTCGAGGTCGCTGAGGGCTCGCCGTTTGGCCTCGAGCTCGATGAGGTAGTTCTCACCAACCGTCTCGATTCCCGCCGCCACCGCGGCTCGCACGGCCTGCGGGCCGAACGTCTTGGTCACCGCGACGATGCGCACCCCTTCGGGCGTGGGCGACGAGTCCGCGATGCGGCGTCTCGCGAGCCGAACATTCTCGCTGACCCGCTCGAACAGGCGGGTGTCAGCGGAGGAAGCTGGGAAGGTCGTCATCGCCGCCAACGTCGAAGAAGTCGTCGTTCGCGGAACTGAAGATATCGGTGCGCGGTCCCTCGGTCATGACGGGCTGGCTGGTCGTCGTCGGCACCGCCTTGGCAGGAGTCTGGTGGTCGAAACCGGCGGCGATGACCGTGACGCGCACGGCGTCGCCAATCGAGTCGTCGATGACGCTGCCGAAGATGATGTTGGCGTCAGGATGGGCCACCGAGTGGATGATGTTGGCGGCGTCGGTGACCTCGGTCAGGGTGACGTTGGAGCCACCGACGATGTTCATGAGGATGCCGCGCGCTCCGTCGATCGAAGCCTCGAGCAATGGCGAGGTGATCGCTGCTCGAGCCGCGTTCACGGCCCGGCCCTCTCCGGTGGACTGGCCGACGCCCATAATGGCACTCCCGGCGTTACGCATGATGGCGTTCACGTCCGCGAAGTCGGTGTTGATCAAGCCGGGCACCGTGATCAGGTCGGTGACGCCGCGAACGGCCGACAACAGCACGTCGTCGGCAATCTTGAACGCGTCCAGCATCGAGGTGTCCGCCGCGGTCACCGAGAGCAGCCGGTCGTTCGGGATCACGATCAGCGTGTCCACCTTCCCGCGCAGAGCCTCAATCCCCTTCTCGGCCTGGGTCGCACGGCGCTTTCCCTCAAAGGAGAACGGCCGTGTCACGACGCCGATCGTGAGGATTCCCAACGAGCGCGCGATGTCTGAGACCACGGGGGCGGCGCCGGTTCCCGTGCCACCGCCCTCGCCGACGGTGATGAAGACCATATCGGTGTCCTTCAACGCCTCCTCGATCTCCGAGCGGTGCTCTTCGGCCGCCTGGCGACCGATCTCGGGGTCGCTGCCTGCCCCCAAGCCCCTGGTCAACTGACGTCCGATGTCGATCTTGAGATCGGCCTCGCTGAGCAAGAGCGCCTGTGCGTCGGTGTTCGCGGCGATGAACTCGATGTTGCGCAGACCCGCTGCCACCATGCGATTCACCGCGTTGACGCCCCCGCCTCCCACACCGATCACCTTGATGACCGCGTGGTAGTTGTTCTGGCTCAAACTCATGAAACCCCCTTCGGGCGACTCTACCTATTGTGACCCACCGCGCTGGGCGTCGCGCGCGTGCACGACAAAATGTCATTGCAGGCTAGTCAGTGGCTCCATTTCGGTCAAATACCAAACTACCCTGCCGACGGTCCCGACACCGCGAGTTCACCCGGGACCCGAACATCCACGACCTCGCCCGGGCGCAACTGCGCGTGCGCGATCACCGCGGCCACCGAGACGAACTTGTCGGTGAGGTCGGTCGGCCGGCCCAGGATGAACGTGACCGGCGTAGTCAACTTCAGCGAGACTGAGCCACTTGCGTCAACCGTGATCACCGCGACCTGCGCGGCGAAGGCAGGAGGCAGCCGGCTGGCGACCAGCGCCGCGTTGAATCCGGCGTGCTGGAAGGGCCAACTGCGCTGCTGGGGACGCAGGTACTCCAGGGTCGGCAGATTGACGGTGAGAGGTGCTGGGCCCAGGTCGTGACCCGTCGCATCGACGTACTGCAACGTGTGATTCGCGTCGAAGGCGACGGCCACGGGGGTGCGCTCGTGCACCACGATCTCCACGGTGTTCGGCCACCGTTTGGTCACCGTGACTCTGCCGATCCACGGGAAGACCGCCAGACGACGAGCGACCTCGGACGTGGATACATCGAGCAACGGTGGGTCCCCGGTGAGTCCGGTGGCTGCGAGCACGGCGCCACGTGCCTCGTGTCGCAGACCGATTACGACGACGTGACGGACCTGGAAGATCGACGAGTGCACGAGCCAGTTGAGGCCCACGCCGAGTGAGGTCAGTACGAGCAGGGAGGCAATCGTGTACGGGAGCCACCGGCGCCGCCGGTGCGGCGCGACTGACCTTTCCGTCGAGCGCGCGCGTGACCGACGCCGTCGCCGACGTGACGGTTCCAGCTCCGCGCTAGCGCGCTTCCGTGACCGACGAGACGTGGGTGCCTGCGATGGGACGCCGACGGACCCGGCGACCGGCTTTCGACGGCTCACGGGGCATCCTCGAAACCGAAAAAGCGATTCTCTGCGACGAGGGTGACCCCCGCAACATCGGCCACCCGAGTGCGTACGAGCGCGATGAGGCGACGCACGTCGTCGGCGGACCCGCCGGGATCGGCGATGATGAAATTCGCGTGTTTCTCGCTCACCATCGCGCTACCGAGCCGCAACCCCTTGCAGCCGGCGGCCTCGATGAGCCGCCCGGCGTGATCGTGTTCGGGGTTGCGGAACACGCTGCCCGCGTTCGCGCCGCCAGGCTGGTGCTGGCGCCGCCAGCGCACGATCTCGCTCAACCGGGCCCGCGCTTCCCCGATATCCCCCTTGACCAGCGATAGCGTCGCAGAGAGCACGACGTCGCCCCTAGCCACTGCGCTCGAACGATAGCCAAAGTTGAGTCGACCCCGATCCCAGGTGGCGACGGTGCCATCGTGCCAGAGTTCGACCGAGGTGACGTTCGCGTCCATATCGGACCCGTGTCCCCCAGCGTTCATCGCGACGGCGCCGCCGACGGAGCCGGGCACCCCGACGGCCCACTCGAATCCGACGATCCCCTCGGCGACCAACCGACGCGCCATCACCGGCAGGTCGAGGCCGCCGCCGGCGACGACCGCGACCGACCTCGCGTCATCGCTCCAGCTCAAACCCGTGAAGTCCCCGACGAGGCGGATCGCTACGGCGTCGTGTTCACCCTCGGCGACGAGCAGGTTCGACCCGTTGCCGATGACCACGACGTCGAGACCGGTTGCCTCAATCAGCGGCAGCAGTTCGAGCGCGTCCGACATCGTCGCGAGCGTCACGAGCGCACGCACCGAACCTCCGACCCGATACGTCGTCAACGGTCCGACCGGCGCGTGCTCGAGTACGCGCCCACCGCCGACGCGGACGAGTCGGTCCAGGCTCACGGGTCGAGTCCGTCAGGCAACAGTCCGATAACGTCGGCGATGTCGCCGGCCCCGAGCACGAGAACCGCGTCAGCCTCAGGACCGGCTTCGAGCGCGGCGACCACCTCGGCGAAGGTCGCCGCGTAGTCCACACGGCCCGCGAACGCTCCCGCCACGGCGTTCGAGACCAGTCGACCGGTCGCCCCCGTCGGATTAGCCTCACCAGCCCGATAGATGTCGGTCACGATTACCCGTTGCGCTCCCTGGAAAGAGGTGGCGAAGTCATCCGCCAGGGCGATCGTGCGGGTCACCCGGTGCGGCTGGAAGATCGCAGTGATGCGCTCGTAGCCCGCGGCCCGCGTCGCCGCCAGTGTCGCCGCCACCTCACCGGGCAGATGCGCGTAGTCCTCGTACACGTCAGCCCCTCGCCACCGACCTCGATACTCGAAGCGCCGCGGCGCTCCAACGAAGGCGCGTAGTCCCGCGATCACGTGCTCGCGCTCGACGCCGAGAGCCAGCGCGAGGGTCGCGACGACCGCCGCGTTTGCCACGTTGTGCGAACCCGTCACCGACAGCTCGATCGTGAGGTGGTCGCCCGTGGCACCGGTCAACTCGAATCGCGCCGCGCGTCTCGCCAACACCTCGTCAGTCACGACCCATCCACTGTCGCGTCGTCCGACGGTGGTCACCGGCCGCTCAACGACCTCCAGCACTCGCCGATTCCCGGGATCGTCCGCCCACAGAACGACCGGGCCGCTCGTGCGCCCGACGAGATCCGCGAAGGCCGCATCGAGTGTGCGCCGGTCACCGTAGTAGTCGAGGTGGTCCGCCTCGACGTTCAAGAGACCAAGCGACGACGGCGCCAGCTCACGGAAGGTCCCGTAACTCTCATCGACCTCCATCACCAACGGACCGGTGCCCCAGTGACCATTCGCCCCGACCCCGACGACGGGCGCGCCAAGGAGCCGCGACGCATCCGCTCCGGCCGCGTGAAACACGTGCACCATCATCGACGTCGCTGTCGTCTTACCGTGCGTACCGGTGAGCCCGACCACGGGCTGCATGGTCGCCAACTCGGCGAGCACGCGGGCGCGCGTCACCATGATCGCGCCCCGCTCGCGTGCCGCTACGAGTTCCACGTGATCCGAGGCGACCGCTGGCGACCAGAGCACGACCTGCGCGTCAGCTACGAAGGCGGCGTCGTGGCCGACGCGCACCGTGACACCCGCGGCGCTCAACTCGTCAAGAACCGCAGAAGGTCGCGCATCAGAGCCCGTCACGGTACAGCCGCGCAGTGCGAGGAGTCGGGCCAGCCCGCTCATACCCGCACCGCCAACGCCAACAATGTGGACCCGGGTGCCAGAGTCGAAGATCACGTCGGGCGACCCCCGACCTCGAGCACGACACCAGCGATCGCCGCCGCGGCGTCGAGATGGCCGAGTCGCTGCGCGGCTTCGCTGGCGCGCTCACGTTCACCTGGGGCGAGGAGACGCTCCAGCGCCGCCTCCAACGCCGCAGCGTCACAGTCCTCATCGCGCACGATTACTGCGCCACCGACGTCGGCGACGACTTGCGCGTTGCGGGTCTGGTGGTCGCCCGGTGCGCCCGGCAACGGCACCAGCACTGACGGGATACCCAGCGCGGTCAGTTCGGCGAGGGTTGTGGCCCCCGCACGGCACACCGCCACGTCGGCGACCGCCCACAGTGGGGCCATCACCGCGAACTCGATGATCCGATAGTCCAGCCCTTCGGTGGGCTGATGTCGCGCGAGGACCCGCGACGCGTCACGGCGGCCACTGACGTGGATGATCGTTCGATCGACACGACGCGACCAACGTTGCGCGAGTTCGCTCACCGCGTCGTTGACCCTCGTCGCTCCCAGTGACCCCGACATGACGACCACCACCTCACGACCTCGCTCGATTGGCGGCTCCATGGTCTCGCGCGACCGCTCGCGCGCCTCAGGTCCGCGATCGACTGCGAGCACGTCATGACCGAGGGGGACGCCTGTCACGACACTGCGATCCTGCGCTGGACCCCACGCGAGACACCGTCGACTCGCGAAGCGGGCGAGGATTCGATGCACTGCGCCAGGGGTGGCGTCGAGTTCGACCAGCACCAGCGGACGGCGCCAGAGCACCGTCGCCGCACCCACGGCCGCCGCCGCGTAGCCGCCGACCGACACCACGACTGACGGGCGCCAGCGACCGATTCGCACGAACGCCGCGACGAAAGCCGCCGCGAGACCGGCGACCGCACCGAAGTTCTGGGCCAGTGCACGTAGCCGCCACGACCGTCGGATTCCCCGCCCGGGCAAGAGGGTGAGGTCAATGGGCTGATCGGCCAACAGCGAGGCCTCCTGGCCTCGACGGCTGCCGACGTAGTGGATTGAGGAAGCGGGTACACCCCTGGCGACGAGTTCCTCGCCGATCGCACGCATCGGGAAGATGTGACCGCCGGTACCGCCTCCGGTCACGACGATGGGTCCGAGCATCAGTCGTACCGTCTCACGCGTTCGCGCGACATCGGACCGTGACGCGGTGCGACCGGCGGTGCCGTACGTGGTGTGGCTCGCGGTTCGGGGTGTGGTGCCGTGCGCGACGCGCGGCCGACCACGGCGACGTGATCCTCTATCTCCAGTCCGCCGAGCCGGCTCGTATCGTGTCCGATGTTGTAGAGCACGCCGACCCCGAAGAGTTCGGTGATCAGCGCGGTGCCGCCGTATGAGAAGAACGGTAGCGGGATCCCGGTCACCGCCCAGCCGCCCACCACCGAGGCGATGTTGATGACCGCCTCAAGCACGATCCACGTCACGATACCCACGACGACCAGTCGTTGCGCCGCGTTCTGAGAGTTGAGGGCGATCCGCGTGGCGCTGAAGAGGAACCACACGAACAGTCCGATGACAGTCAACGTCCCGATGAGACCCAGCTCCTCACCGATAATCGTGAAGATGAAGTCGGTGTGCGGGTTGGGCAGAAGTCCCCACTTCTCTCGACTATGACCGAGGCCAAGACCGGTCAGACCGCCCGCTCCCAAACCGATCTTTGACTGCAACAGCTGATAGCCGCTGCCCTGAAGGTCTTGGCCGGGGTGCAGGAATGAGAGGAAGCGACGGGCAGAATAGGGCTTGACGAGCATGAACCCGCCGAAACCGACTAACCCGAGGATCGCGATACGTATCAGCAGTTGTCGACTGAGTCCCGCGACGGCGAGCACCACCACCGCAATCGCCACGACGACCGAGGAGGTCCCGATATCTGGCTCCAGGAGGATCAACCCGCTGCCAACGAGCACGGGCGACATCCACAGGGCCAACCGACGCCACTCCCCCAGCTCCTCGTGGTGGTACAGGACGGCCCACGAAACGTAGAGAATTGTGACGAACTTAAAGAGTTCCGATGGCTGCAGGAAAATCACGTGGAGGTTCAGCCACCGTTTGCCGCCGTTCGCGCTGACGCCAATCACCTTTACCGCCAACAGCAGGCCGATCCCGCCCACCATTGCGAGCGGTGCACGACGGATCAAATAGCCGGTGCGTAACCTCGCGCCAAGGTAGAGAGCGAAGAGGCCGAATCCGAGATAGACAACATCGTGGATCGCGATGCTCCAACTCGAGCCACCGTTGGCGGTCGCCTGGCCCTCGCTCGCCGACGCGACCGCGACCGTGCCGTAGGCGACCATGATCATGGTGGCGAGTAGGAGCGATCGAGCGGCGGGGTTACCCCGTGGCCACGGATGGAACAGTCGGCCCGGTCGCGCCTCGTCCATCAGACCACCTTGGCGATCTTGAGGAAGTCGCCGTAGAAGATCCCCAGCGCGAGGGCTGCGCAGAGACCCGAGAGGATCCAGAACCGGATGATCACCGTCGTCTCGGGCCAACCGAGCAACTCGAAGTGGTGGTGGAACGGCGCCATCCGGAAGATCCGCCGACCGAAGAGCCTGAAACTCAGCACCTGAAGGATTACCGACGCCGTCTCGGCGACGAAGAGACCACCCAAGACCACGAGCAGCAGATCGAGGTTCATCAGGAGGCTCAAGGCGCCTAGACCAGTGCCGATCGCGAGAGACCCCGTGTCGCCCATCATGATCCGAGCGGGCGCGGCATTCCACCAGAGAAAGCCCAAGCACGATCCCACGAGGCCCACCGCGACCAACCCGAGATCGAGCGCGCTGTGAAGGTGGTAGATGGAGAAATGACGGAACTGCCAGTATCCGATAATCGACAACACCGCGAAGGCGAACGTCGCCGAACCGCCCGCCAGTCCGTCCAGCCCGTCGGTCAAGTTGACCGCGTTCGAAGTCGCCACAATCACGAACACCGCGAGCAGTATCCACCCGAGCACCGAAAGGTTCCAACCCGGCAGCGAGAACCGCGTGAACGAGAGGTCCGTGGAAGTCTTGACCCAGTAGATGGCGAGCAATGCGAATACCGCCGCGATCAACAGCTGACCGGCGAGTTTGCCCCGTTTGTTCAAACCCAGATTTCTCGCGTTGCGGATCGCCAGGTAGTCATCGGCGAAACCGACGACCCCCGAGGCAACGGTCACCGACATTGCGAGCACGCCGGCTCGGGTGAAGTTGATCGAGGTGCCCACGTGTCCCATGAGATAGCCGATGACGCCCGCGAGCACGATGATCACGCCGCCCATCGTTGGCGTGCCCGCCTTCGCCTGGTGCGACGAGGGGCCGTCAGAGCGAATGTGTTGGCCCATCGAGCGACGGCGCACGAAGCGGATCCAGACCGGTGTCGCTAAGAGCGACACCAGGAATCCAATCCCGCCTGATTCCATCAAGCTCAGCATCGTGGACTCATTTCATCAGCTCCCTGACGACCGCTCGATCGTCGAAATCAAGCACGGTGTCGCCGATGATCTGGGTCGTTTCGTGACCCTTCCCCGCGACGACCACGACGTCACCGGTGCGCGCCTCGCTCAACGCGCTAGAGATGGCTCGACGTCGATCGACCTCGCGGTGGACGTTCGAATCGTTCGCTACGCCCGCCATGATGGCATCAATGATGCCATCTGGATCCTCCGAGCGAGGATTATCCGAGGTCACGAAGACGATATCGGAGAGCTCGGCCGCCGTGGACCCCATCGCCGGCCGTTTCTCGTGGTCTCGATCGCCCCCGCAGCCGAACACCGTGATAATGCGAGACGATGGCGCGAGTGAGCGCACGTCGCGCAGCAGGTGTTCTAGTCCGGCGGGCGTATGGGCGTAGTCAACGATCACGACAACGTCGTGACTGTGCACGATTTCGAAGCGACCTGGCACGGGACGAACGTCCACGAGCGTTTCGATGACCTCGGCCTCGTCGGCACCGAGGGCGCTCATAATCGACAGCGCCATTGCGACATTGGCGACGTTGTAGTCCCCAACGAGGGGCGAACGAACGAGTTGACCGCGCCAGAAGAACGTCGTACCGATGAGCGACATGGTGACGCTCGTGACGTCTGCCATCGAAACGGCGGTCGTGGCGATCGTCGACTCGTCTGCGAGTCGGGCCCCGTAGGGGTCATCGACCCAAATCACGGCCCGTCGCGCTCGTTCCGGTGTGAACAGCTGGGCCTTGGCGCGATAGTACGCCTCCATCGTCCCGTGGTAGTCGAGGTGGTCGTGGCTCAGGTTGGTGAACGCGGCCACCGTGAACTCGAGCCCATCAACTCGACCTTGGTCCAACGCGTGACTCGACACCTCCAGGGCGAGGATCGACCTCGCGGCCGAATCCTCCAAACCGCGCACGATGGTGTTGATGCTACGGAAGAGTTCAGGTCCGGCCGGTGTCGTTCGCTGGTGCGTCAACGTTCCGATATTCGCGCCGTTCCACCCCAGGCCCTTCGCCAGTTGAGCCACGAGTGTGGTCACAGTTGTCTTACCGTTGGTTCCCGTTACACCGACGAGCTCGACCCGGCGGTCCGGATGGCCGACGATCGCCGCGCTCACGTGGGCCACCATCGCGCGCACCTGACTCGGTGGGACGACGACTACCGGCACGCCAACGTCCATCGGCACCGTCGCCATAACGGCCACCGCGCCACGGGCGACGGCGTCGGCGGCGTAGCGCACGCCGTCGTCGCGGGAGCCGGGAACGGCCAGGAAGAGGGTCCCGGGACCACAAGCCCGTGAGTCGATCTCGACGCGATCGATCTCGACACTCGCCGTCGCGATATCCAAAGGCGCGTCGTCGAAGAGGTCGCCGAGCTGCATCACGTCACGTCCGAGGCAATCGAGGCCAGTCCCTTGAGCGGCTTCACGGTGATTCCCGACGACGGAATCGCGTAGTGGTGCAGCGCGTACGACATCACCTGTTGAAAGACCGGTGCTGCGGCGGTGCCTCCGTACACGGTCGTCAACGGACGTTCGACCACCACGATCATCGAGAGTACCGGGTGGTCGGCCGGAGCGAATCCGACGAAGGTGGCGTCGAACTGACCCGACAACAGCAGATCCTTGCCCGGGTACGGGATCGTCGCCGTACCCGTCTTGCCGGCCACCGGGTAGCCCGGGATGATCGCGTTGGTGCCGGTACCCGCAAGAACCACCTGTTCGAGCATCTTGGTCAACGTGGCCGACACCGCTGGCGTCACCACCTGTCGGGTCTTGCTCGGGGGTGCGGCTCGCACGGCACCATTGGCCATGACGTAGCCGCGTACGAGCTTCGGTTCAACGAAGACGCCACCGTTCGCAATGGCGTTGTAGGCGTCGAGCACTTGAATCGGTGGAACGGCGTCGACCTGTCCGATTGGCATCGCAGCCATGTCGCTCCCGGACCAACTATTCGCATTCACGAGCAGTCCCGCCGTCTCACCCGGAAAGTTCAATGTCGTCAGCTGACCGAAACCCAACCGCTCGACCTGGCTGAGCAGGCCCGCCTCACCGAGTCGATCGGTGATCTTGTAGGTACCGATGTTGGAGGACTGTGCGAGGATCTGGGTCGCGGTGAGATGTTCGAGTCCGTGGTTCTCAGCGTCGTGGAAGAGCCGTCCGCCGACGATGATGCTGTTCGGGATCGTGAAGACGGTCGAGGGCGTGATGATGCCCGCTTGCAGGGCGGCGGAGAACGTGACGGCCTTGAAAACTGAACCCGGCTCGTAGGCGTAACTGAACGCTAGGTCGTTTATCGTCTGCTCGATCCCCGGTACGCCGACTGAGACTCCCCACGCGGGAACCTTGCCCAGCACCCCGGGCTTCGCACGGACGTTGACCAGGGACGCGTTGGCCAAGATCTCGCCGGTGTGGACGTCCATCACCACGGCGGTACCCGCCACGGCGTCAGTGGACGCGAGCGCGCGCGCGAGGGCGCGCTCGGTGACGAACTGCAACGACGAGTCGATCGTCAACTCGAGACCGACGCCGGGCTTGGCCTTCTTGATCACGGTGGTGTGGGTACTAGGCAAGTTCACACCCGACGCCGATACGAACGCTCGCGTGATGCCAGTCTGGCCCGCCAAGAGTTTTTGGTACTGGTACTCCAGCCCGGCCGATCCAACCCCTGAGGCGTTGACACCACCAAGCAGCGCCGTCGCCTCGGCGCCGTTGGGATACGAGCGAATCGAGGAGCTCTGCACGACGATACCGGGGAAGTTCATCGTCGCGAGTTGACGGCCCATGGTCAGGTCGAGGTGGTTGTTGATGATGACGTAGCCGTGTCGCTCCGAAAGCAGTCGGGTCAACTGACCGACGGGCACGCCGACGATGGGTGACATCGCTCGCGCCTCGGTTCCGGGATGGGCGATCTGGAAGTCGTCGGCGATGACCAGTGACGTCGGCCTCGAGACAGCCAAAATCTGCCCGTAGCGGTCGTAGATGCCAGCTCGCAAGGCCGTCGTGACCAGATCCTCGCGGACCTGCCCGACGGACAGTCGGGCGTAGTGCGCATGATCGACGATCTGGATCATAAAGAGTCGCACCGCGAGCAACGCAAAGATCGCCACAAGCGAGAACCGAAGTAACCGGATGCGACGCACCGAACGACTGCTCCCGACCGACGATGCTGTCCTGTTACGGGGCTGCCGTGGAGGCGTCGCGGCTCGCGGGCTCACCGACTCGTCCTTGATGTGACCGGTGCGTACCCATTGAACTGCGGTAACGGCAGCGGCCTCTCAAGCGACGTGGCGGGAACTTGCGTTACCGACGTGGGGTCAACGAGATGTAACGCGCCAGCTTTGGACGCGATCTGACTCGGTGCGGAGGCATTGGTCATCGACCCCACCTGCACGGCGTAATTCGACTGTGCCTGCAGGAGCGCGCTCTGAAGTCGTTGGAGCTCCACCTGGCGGTTAGCGACCACCATGCTTCCGCCGAGTGATACCACCAGCGCCACGCCCATGATGATGATCGACCGACGGGCTGGGGATGCGTTTCGCCACCCAGTCCGTACACGCGGATTCCGCGATACCGTTGCGCGGTGCCCCGCGGTTCGAACGGCCGGTCGACTCGGCGAACCGAGCCGTCGTTCGACGCGTCGGGGGAAAGTAATGACGCTCATCGCGCTAACTTCCATCCGACGCGTAGTCGAGCCGATCGCGCCCGAGGATTGGACGCAATCTCATCGGGGCGGGCCAAGACGGCACTCGCCCGCAGGATCCGTGCGGACGGGACCGCCCCGCAGACACACCCGAGTTCTGGTGGGCAGTGGCAGCCGCCCGTCGAAAGCTCGTGCAAGAACGCCTTGACGGCACGATCCTCGCCCGAATGGTACGAGATCACCAGCAAGGCACCGCCGGGCGTGAGTGAGTCAAAAGCGGCTTGCAGACCGTTGTCGAGTTGACCTTGTTCGTCGTTCACTGCAATTCGTAGCGCCTGGAACACCCTGGTCGCGACGTTGCCGCGACGTCGAGCCGGTATCGGTACCGCGCGCTCAACGAGAGCGACCAATTCACCAGTGGTCGTCGGGCAACCTTCACGAACGGCGGTCGCGATTGCACGCGCGAAGCGACCCTCGCCGTTGATTCGCAAGAGGTGGACCAATTCGTCCTGCGAGATGCGCGCGATCAGCTCCGCGGCGGTCTCACCGGTGGTTGGGTCCATGCGCATATCGAGCGGGGCATCGAAACGGAACGAGAATCCCCGCGAAGGGTCATCGAGTTGGTGCGACGAGACGCCGAGGTCCATCAAGACCCCGACGACCGACGAGGGGGTGAGGAAGTCACCGTTGGCTCGGATTACGGTTGGCACGTCAGCGAACGACGCCGACACGATCCGCGAGCGATCGGCGAAGGGCGTGAGGCGCGTCGACGCCGCCAAACGTGCCTCCGGGTCTCGGTCGATGCCGAGAATCCTCACGTGCGGGACGGCCTCGAGTATCGCCGCGGCGTGCCCTCCGCCGCCCAACGTGGCGTCGATGATGACGCCGCTCGGCAGCGCACGACATATCTCGACGATCTCCTCAACGAGGACCGGGCGGTGGTAGGTCTCGTCAGACATCGTGACCCTCGTGGTCGTCCAGCGACGTGGATCCCCTGACCCACGAGAACGAGGTACGCATCCTTCGCGGAGCGCGAACACGGTTGCCGTCGTCATTCGACACCGTCTTTGAACATCCGTTCTGCCGGACCGACGGCGGTCGCGTATCGTTGCGGGTCCCAGAGTTCCACGTGGTCCAATGCTCCGACGATGAGCACCTCGTCGCGCAGCGCTCCGTATTCGCGAATGACCGCGGGCAGCGCGAAGCGACCTTGGCGGTCGATTTCGACATCGGACGAGTTGGCGGCCCAGTATCGCGCCTGTTGGCGGTCCTGCGCGCCCCCACGCCGACTCTGGGCCAACCGCTCCTCGGTCTGACGTGCGAACTCTCCGGGCGTCCAAAGTGCAACACAGCCCTCGGTATTGGGGCTGAGGTGGCCACCGCGTTCAAATTCGGAACGAAAACGGGCGGGCAGAATGAGGCGTCCCTTGGCATCCAGCGAGTGCTGGAACTGACCAACGAACCCGAACACCTACGCCTCCTCTAAGTCACCACTTGTCCCCACTTCGCGACACAATACACCACCTCACTCCAATCTGCACCACTTTTCGACCGAGCGGCCCCCATTTCCGACCCGATCGGGAACCAGCGCGACGGCTTGGCGCCCGCGAGTACGCGGTTGGGCTACCCATCTGAACAACGAGCCAGGTCAGTCACCACAACGGTGAAAACGGTGCGAAGCGCGGGTCGCTAACGGGACGGCGCCCCAAGTCCCGCTCCCGAACAGTCGCCTTCGACCGGCGCGTCTCGAGCCCTCTGGGATGGTCGTGCGTTGATCGACGTCGGGTCGCTACCCTCACCGTCTGCCAGCTGAGGACGTCAGTCGCCCCCTCAGTTTGGTTCAGTCGACGAGTATCAGTCGACGGGAACGCCACGGTCCGTCGACCGACACGAGTCGCTGCACGAGGGCTTCAGCGTCACCGATGTCCAACGATTCGAGGGTGAGATGATCGAGGGCTTCGGCGATACCCGGAGGTCGCTCTACGAGCCCTTCGATGAGGGGTAGCGTCGATCGGCCGTGCAACACCGTTGAAACGAACGTGCCCTCACGAACGCGCCACTGCGTGACACCGACCACCTTGCGCTGTTCTAAAAAGACCTCACCCGGTCCGCGACCCGTGAAACAGACCACACTGAAGGCGCCGTCTACCTCCAACGGGCCATCATGGACAACGAGTTCACCGTCGACCACCTCGCTGAGTGTCTCTCGCCACCGTTCACCGGCACGCCGCGATGTCTCACGCAGGTCAACTGACCACCGGGGATCATCGGCGGGGATCCACCAATCGACCCAGAGGTCTTCCGGTTGTAGCAGCACGATTCCACCGCCACCTCGACGTCGTCGAATGGCGCGCGACGACCGAAACTGGGCGGTGAGCAGATCGGCGCGCTGTCGGCTACCGAGCACCACGGTGGGCTGGTTCACGTGCACCACGAACACGGACGCTTCAGTGATCGCTCGCAACGCGTCGTAGTCGTAAAGCTCCTCGACCTCGTCAAGCGCTGTCGTCACGACGCTCGCGGAAGATAGGGCGCCCAGAGGGGATGGGAGTCGGGAAGATAGCGCCAACGCCACCAGAGTCCGTCGGGCACACGGGGCTCGATCTGCAGTCGCCAGCCCAACTCCTCGAGCAGTCGATCGCCTTTTTGCATGTTGTGCCGACGACACGCCGCGACGACATTCGTCCACGTGTGTTCCCCGCCTCGGCTCCGTGGGACGATGTGATCGATCGTGTCAGCGTGTTCGAGACAGTAGGCACACCGATAGCCGTCACGTAACAACAGCGCCCGGCGGGTCAGAGGCGGCGTGCGAACCTTCGTCGGCAGCTTGACCATCTCGCTCAGACGAACGATGGCCGGAATCGGGACCGTGACCGACGCCGATCGGTAGACGACAGGATCGTCGTCCGTCGCGATCGGTTCGGCTCGGCCGCCGAGCACGAGGACTACCGCACGACGTTCGCTCACCAATTGGAGTGGCTCAAAGGTGGCGTTGAGTAACAAGACGCGACCCACTAGCCCAACCTACCTTGTGCTCCGTTGGCGCCGTGACCATCTCGCCGCCTCGACGACCTCACGAGGATCGAGATGCGCGGTCGGCGAACCGCCGAAGGTGACGAGTCGGAACTGCCAGTACGCGTCGTCGGGAATGGGGAGAAACGGTGTCCGTCGCCACCACCCCGTGCGCCGTAGCGCCCAGGCCGCGGCGATGACGACGGGAACATCTCGTGGGTGCGTCACGAGGTAGCGAGCGAATCTCGGCGGCCAAACGTTCATGATTCGACTCCGAGCCAGCCAACGTAGGCGGCACCAAGGAGCGGCCCATCCGCGTCGAGTCCCGAGCGCTCGATAGTCAAGTCCCTCGTAAAGGGCATCGTCGACACGCGGGTGGCTGCCTCGTTCGCGCTGTCAAAGAACACGTCGCCATAACCGAGCGCGACCGATCCCGCGACGTAGCACTTCGTGAAATCCAACACCGACGCCAGCGTCCCGACCGCTCGACCGACGAGCTCGCCGACCTGTCGACGAACCGAGTCACCAGCTTCGCGTGGAGGACGTCCGGTCATCGTCTCGATTGCGATCCCCGAGGCTTCGGCTTCGAGACACCCCCGACTGCCACAGTGACAGAGCCGGCCGCCGGGCACAACGGTGAGGTGGCCGACGTGACCCGCGTTTCCACTCTCGCCATCGAGGAGTCCCCCATTCAACACGATCCCACCCCCGATGCCCGATGAGACGACCATCGACAGGTACGATCGCTGACCCCGAGCGGCGCCGGCCGCACCTTCGGCGAGCGCGAGTGATCGCCCGTCGCCCTCGATGAAGACATCGACCCCCGTGCTCTCGTAAAGAACATCACGCAAGGGGAATTCGCGCCACTGGTCGATATTGATGGGCGACACCGTCGCCCCGTGGCCGGTCATGGGTCCAGCGCACCCCACGCCGATGGCCGCCACCTGATGTGTGGACACCATGTCGCGCACGAGCGACACCAGCGCAGAAGCGACGTCGCCCTGTTCGGCGAGCAGTAGTCGACGCCGGTCACACAGCGAACCGTCGGTCTCGGCCACCGCCGCGTCAATCTTCGTAGCACCGATGTCGACCGCCAGCACCGGAGCGACGTACGCCGTCGCCCCCGAGGGGATCACTGGTCTTTATTACGTTGGCGCGACAACCAGTCGCGAATCGACCGCGCCCGTGGGCTCTCGGTCGTGTGTGTCTCATCACTGTGGATGCGACGCGTCAGGTCTTGCCACGACGCGCGACCCAGGAGTCGCGCGTTTCGCTCGATGACGATGGCCGAGATGAACATCAGGGCGACACCACTGAGCCCGATCACGATCGATCGGGAGAAGAACAGCACCAAGATGGCAAGACCGAGGACGAAACCAGCGGCGCCCCATCGGACGCGACGACCACCGTGGGAATAGACATTCGTCTCACGCACTGACTTCGCGAATCGGGGATCTTGTTTGGAAAGCGACTCTTCAAGCTCGGCCAAGATCCGCTGTTCGTGCTCTGACAATGGCATCGCTTCCCCTTTCCGTCTCGGATTTATCGTACCGTCTTGGTGTAGAAGTACGCACGTCAAGTTCGAGCCGAGTGGCGGCGTAGAGAAGGTTTATGACTCAACTACACGTCGCGGTCATCTGTACCGGGAACATCTGCCGTTCGCCGATGGGTGAGGTGGCGCTGAAGCACCTGCTTAGAGCGCCATCGGACCTCGCCGCACGTATCAGCGTGACCAGCGCGGGGACGGCTCGGTGGCACGTAGGTTCGGCGATGGATCCGCGGGCGCGACGGGCCCTCGACCGAGCAGGATTCGTCGAGAGCGGCTCCAACGCTGTGTACGCCGACTCGGCGTACCTGGATCGTCAGGACCTCGTACTCGTGATGACTCGCGAACACCGCGCTGACGTGCTCACGCGGCTCACCAATCCTCGCACCGAGGTCCTCATGGTCCGCAACCTGCTCCAACCCGGTCTCGACCTCGAGGTTGCCGACCCCTATTACGGAACCGACGACGATTTCGATGATTGTCTCGCAATACTCGTTGAGGCCGGTCGACGGTTGCTCGACCGTTGGAACGTCGACGAGACCCCCACGCACGCGCCCGACGGTCAATTCAATGGCTGAGCGACCAGCGCTCACTGGACTGTTAGACGCCGACGTCGCACCGGCATTCACGATGATCGCCGGAGTACTCGCCGCCCTCGTCTGGTCGCTCGCGTACCCATCGAGCTACGAGCGGCTCGTGAACGTCGGCTGGTCGAGTCGACTCATGCGAGACGTCGGACTCTCGTCACCGCACGAAGTCGCAGCGTCGGCGCTGATGACCATCTTCTTCTTCGGCGTGGGCCTCGAGCTCGCTCGCGAACGCCGCCGCGGGGCCCTCGCGCACCTACGTCACGCGACCGCGCCGGTCCTCGCCGCGATCGGTGGAATGTCCGCGACCGCGCTGCTGGCGGTGGCGGCTGGCACTCTCACTCACGAACCGGCGTTACGTCACGGCTGGGGAATCCCCATGGCGACCGACATCGCCTTCACCCTCGGGGTACTCGCACTCGTGGGTCGACGCGTTCCAACCGCACTTCGACTGTTCCTGTTAGCCCTCGCAGTGGCTGACGATGTTCTCAGCGTCCTGGCGCTTTCCGTCGACGGAACGACGAAGGTCCGCGTCATCGGCGTGCTCGCGGGAGCCGCCGTCGCCGCCGTCGCGTTCCTGACATCGCGTCATCACGTGACCCGAACCTCGCGCGTGCTTATTCTCGTCGCGCTCTGGGCCACGCTGACCTGGGCGAACGTCGAACCCGCCCTGGCCGGCGTCGTCGCGGGGTTGCTCGCCCCGTATGACGACGACGTCGCGCCACGACTCGAGCGCGCGACGAACCGATGGTCCGTCGCCGTGGTCTTGCCCCTCTACGCCCTGGTCTCCTGCGGCGTGGAGTGGACTCACCTCCACTGGGGTGGCGCCACGACCACGATCGTGGTGGCCGTCGTCGTCGTGCGCATCGTAGGAAAAGTGCTCGGTATCACCGCGGGCGTCGCCCTAGCCCGACGCATCGGACTTCCGCCGCCGACGTCAATCAGTGGTCCGGTGCTTCGAGCCGGAGCCGTCCTCTGCGCCATCGGCTTCACCGTGCCGCTGCTCTTCGCACAGGCACTCTTTTCGACGTCGGGCGCAACCTACGGCGCCTTTACCGCCGGTCTCCTCGGTGCATCGGTTGTCGCCGCCGTCATCGGCGCTCTCCTGCTGCACCACAGCCTCCCCTCAGGGTACGGTCGTACCAACGAAGGTGGCGCGTGAGAACACGATTAACTGACCTCTTAGGGATTGACGTTCCCATCATGCTCGCGGGGATGGGTGGCGTGTCCTATAGCGCCCTCGTCGGCGCGGTCTCAAACGCCGGCGGTTTCGGGTGCCTTGGCGCATCCACCATGTCGAGCGACGAGCTGGTAACCCAATTGACCGAGGTCCGCGCCATCACCGACCGGCCCTTTGGCGTTGACCTACTCACCGCGTTCCCCGAGTCGCTCGAGCGCAACGTCGAGCTATCGATCGAGGGCGGGGCGTCGGTGTTCGTCGCTGGCCTCGGCGTGCCGCGGCACGTCGTCGACACCTGCCATCGCCACAACGTCCTCGTGATGTCGCTGTGTGGCAAGGTCGACCACGCTCGCCGCGCCCTCGACAGTGGCTGCGACGCCGTCATCGCCCAGGGGACCGAGGCCGGCGGTCACACCGGGACGGTCGCCACCATGCCCCTCGTGCCACTGGTCGCCGACGCCGTTGGCGAGACCATCCCAGTCATCGCGGCTGGTGGGATCTTCGACGGACGCGGCCTAGCGGCCGCGCTCGCGCTGGGTGCCGACGGCGTCTGGATCGGCACGCGCTTCATCGCCACGCCCGAAGCGCGAGCGGTTCGCGGCTTCAAAGAGCGAATCCTGGTCGGAGCCGAGGACGCCACCACCATCACGCGGGCGTACACGGGAAAGACGATGCGCGTGTTGCGCAACGATCGAACCGACCGCTACGAGGCCGACCCGACGATGCTTCGACCATTCCCCGAGCAGCTCGCGATTTCCCTCGCGGACGGCTCATTCCACCTCGGGGGCGACGACACGACTCCCGACGTCGACGAGACCGTCGAGGCCTACCCGGCCGGTCAGTCGGTGGGCGGCATTGCCGAACTCATAGGTGCGAGCGAACTGGTCGCGCGCATCAACGCCGAGGCCGAAGCAATCCTGACTCGGCTCGGCCGCTAGCGGCCGAGAAGCCCGACCGGACACGAGACCCCCGTGCCGCCAATTCCGCAGTACCCGTTCGGGTTCGCTTCGAGGTACTGCTGGTGGTACTCCTCCGCCAGATAGAACGGTCCAGCGGGGGTGATTTCCGTCGTTATGGGCCCGTACCCGGCCGCGCGCAATTCGTCGGCGTAGCGGGCGGCCACGCTGGTCGCCGAAGCCGCCTGCACATCCGTGGTCGTAAAGATCGCGCTTCGGTACTGCGTGCCCACGTCGTTGCCCTGACGGTTCCCCTGAGTTGGATCGTGCCCCTCGAAGAAATGGCCGATGATCGCCTCGTAGGTGATCATCGACGGGTCAAAGACGACGCGAACTGTCTCGGCGTGTCCGGTCATCCCCGTGCAGACCTCGCGGTAGGTCGGATTCGGCGTGAAGCCACCTTGATAGCCGACTGACGTCGAGACGACGCCGGCCAATCGGTAGAACGATCGCTCGGCGCCCCAAAAACAGCCCATTGCGACAAAGGCGACCTCGTGGGCGGGATCGACCGGCGCATCGAGTCTCGTGCCCAAGACCAGATGGGTGCGATCGACAACGATGGGCTCAGCGCGACCCGGTAAAGCCTGCGCCGCGGAAACCATGGAAGTGGACGAGTGCATAGTGGCAGATTACGGGTCTCACATCGATGTCGCGTCGGCCTAGTCTCGAACAGTGGACCACGATCGACTCGAGGACATCATTTCGGCCGTTCGCGCCGACGGCGGGCGGGTGACCGTGGCCAAGCGAGCGGTGGCTCGCGTGCTCGTCGAACAGCCCGACCACCTCAGCGCTGAGGAGATCACCCGGGCCGCCCAACGATACGCGTCCGACGTCAGCCCGTCCACGGTCTATCGGATCCTGGAGGAGTTCGAACGACTCGATCTAGTGGTCCACGCCCACGTCGGACACGCCGCCACGGTGTATCACCTGGCGGGAGCAGTCCACGGTCATCTGGTGTGCACCGACTGTGGTGTCACGATTGAGATCCCGTCGCGCCACTTCGACGCGTTGAGTGCAGACCTACAGAAGACGTACGGATTCCGGCTCGACCGCCATCACGTCGCGATCGCCGGCTTGTGCGCTCGTTGTCGAGACGCGTAATGTCCCCGTCGCGCGAGCGCTTGCTCGATCCGCGCCGGTCGCTAGATTCGCACCAATCGTGATATCTGTCGAGCACCTATCCAAGCGCTACGGCGACACCCTCGCCGTGAACGACCTCAGCTTCGAGGTTCGTCCGGGTGTGGTCACGGGGTTCCTCGGACCCAACGGTTCGGGGAAGTCGACGACGATGCGAATCATCATGGGATTAGACGCGCCGACGTCGGGTCTCGCGACGATCGACGGCAAACGCTTCCGAGACCTGAAGACTCCCCTGCGCGAGGTGGGCGCGTTATTGGATGCCGCGGCCGTGCACCCCGGTCGTACCGCTCGTAATCACTTGCTCGCCCTGGCCACCTCGAATCGAATCCCGGCGCGTCGGGTCGAGGAGGTCCTCGAATTCACCGGTATCGCCGCCGTCGCGGACAAAAAGGTCGGGGGCTATTCGTTGGGGATGTCCCAACGACTCGGGATCGCGGCCGCACTGCTCGGTGACCCACCAGTCCTGCTCTTCGACGAGCCCGTCAACGGACTCGACCCCGAGGGCATCCGTTGGATCCGAGCGTTCTTCCGCACACTCGCCATCGAGGGCAGAACTGTCTTTGTGAGCTCACACCTGATGAGCGAGATGGCCCAGAGCGCGGACGAGATCATCGTGATCGGCCGCGGACGCTTCATCACCCAGAGCACGGTCGACGAGCTCACGGCGTCCGCCGACGGAACGGTCCTGGTGCGCTCCGCCGACAACGCCGCGTTGCGAAGGCTGCTCGAGGCCACGGGGACCACGGTGGACTCGGCCAATGACGGGACCATGACCGTGCGCGGGACCAACGCAGAGTCGGTGGGAACCGCGGCGCTCGCCGCTGGCATCGCCATCTTCGAGCTCACGCCGCAGCGCGCGTCACTCGAAGAGGTGTTCATGGACCTCACCGCGGACGCAGTCGAATACGCGAGCGCAAACGAATCGACACCACATGGATAGGGTCACGATGGCCTCGACCACCCACGCGGAATGGATAAAGTTCCGCACCGTTCGCTCGACGGTCATGGGATACGCCGTCACGATCCTCCTGACGCTGGGCATCGGCGCGCTGATCACGACGGCCATTCGGGGCCACTGGCGAACAATGGACCCCCTGCGTCGTTTGACCTTCGATCCCGTCTCAACCAGCCTCGGCGGTACCCTCTTCGCTCAGTTCGCCGTCGGCGTCATCGGTGTGCTCTTCATCACCAGCGAGTACTCGTCGGGCTCGATCCGCACCACCTTCGCCGCCACGCCCCGACGGATCCAGGTCGTGCTCGCCAAGCTCGCCGTCCTGATCAGCGTCACCACGGTGGTGGCGGAGGTCGTCGTGTTCGCGGCGTTCCTTCTGGGGCAACGGATCTACGAGGGCGTGGTGCCAACGGCCTCGCTCGCCTCGGGGGCCGTGTTGCGCTCGGTCATCCTCGGCGGGGTCTACCTCACGCTCCTCGCCACCCTCGGGTTCGGGCTCGGCCTGATCCTGCGCCAGCAGTCCGCGGCGATCAGCGTCTTCACCTCGCTGCTGCTCATCGTGCCGATCATCGTGTTCGTCCTTCCCCAAAGCTGGCAGGATTCCGTCTCCCGGTATGAACCGTCCTCGCTCGGACACGCCATGATGTCGACCTCCGCCCCGCTCAACATGTTCGGTCCGTGGACCGCCACGCTCCTGCTCCTCGGGTACGTCGCCGTCGTCCTCGCGGCTGGCGCCTCGTTGCTCGTTCGCCGCGACGCGTGAGTAGGGTTGGCGCCATGGAGCTCCTGGACGCCATGCGCACTACCGGGGCCGTGCGAGACTTCCTCGACGAGCCGGTCTCGGACGCGACGATCCATTCGATCCTCAACGCTGCCCGGTTCGCGCCGTCGGGTGGCAATCGCCAGTCCTGGCACGTCATCGTCGTACACGACCGCGAGACGCGTCGGGTCGTGCGTGACCTCTATCTCGACGCCTGGCACGACTACGTGGCGCACGTACTCGCGGGCGTCGTGCCCTTCTCCCCCGTCGCGACGGCGGCTGAGCGAGCGGCCGCGCAGGCACGATATGACGACGCGGTTCGCGCCTCACGACCCGACGGCTTCCCCGAAACCCTCGAGACGGTCCCGGCCATGCTCGTCGTCTGCGCCGATCTCTCGGTACTCGCCGCCACCGACCGGGACCTCGACCGCTATCAGTTCATCGGCGGCGCATCGATCTACCCGTTCGTCTGGAACATCCTGCTCGCGGCGCGCGAACACGACCTCGGCGGGGTCATGACAACAGTGGCGGTGCGTAACGAACCAGACCTGCTCGCGGCACTCAACATTCCAACCACCTACGCGGTGGCAGCGATTGTGGCCCTCGGGCGCCCCAAGCGTCAGTTGACCCGACTGACCCGTCGGCGCGTCTCAGCGTTCACGACCGTCGACACCTTCGACGGACCCGCGCTAGGCGAGGTCGCCGAGTAATTCGACCGTGTCCTCGCCCAGGCGACGAGGACCTCGTCGAACAGGTGGACGTCGACCGTCGATGAGAAGGGGCGACCGCATCACCTTCGTCGGACCCGCCGGTGTGTCCATGACCCCCACGAAATCGCCGTCGGCGATCTGCGGCTGGGTGAAGGCTCCCGCCACGTCGAAGATCGGACCGTGCGGTACGCCCGACGCGGCGAGCCGCTCGAGCCAGTAGTCCGTCGGTCGCGTTCCAAAGACCGCGTCCAGGGCCGTACGCAGGGCCTCGAGGTCGGCGACTCGAGCAGCGTTGGTCGCCCACTCGGTTCGCGAGCGCAGCGCCTCGTCGTCGAGCATCGCGACGAGGCGCTCGTACTGCCCGTCGGTACCGACCGCGAGCAGGACGTAGCCGTCTGATGTCGACACCGGGCCGTACGGGGCGATACTCGGGTGATCGTTACCGAGTCGTCTGGGATTTACCCCCGTCGACAGGTAGCCCTGCGCCTGATTGATCAACGCGGACATCGTCGACTCGAGCAACGGCGCCTCGAAGCGCCGAGCGTCGCGACCCACGGCCCTGGCGTACAGGCCGGTCAGGAGTCCGATCGTCGCGTACAGGCCGGTCACGACGTCGGCCAGCGGTGAACCCACCTTGGTCGGTTCACCGTCGCCGCGGCCGGTCACTCCCATCAGTCCCGACCTCGCCTGCGCCAAGAGGTCAAAGGACGGCTGTGCGGCGACCGGGCCACCGGAGGTCGCCGGCGTGACGCTGATCCAGACGCAGTCAGGGTTCGCTTCGTGGAGCCGATCGATGTCGAGCGCGGCGAGCTGATTGGGAAGGTAGTTCTCGACGACTGCGTCCGCTTGGCGAACCAACTCGATGATCGCCGCGACGTGCGTCGGATCTCGCAGGTCAGCCACGACGTTGCGACGGTGACGGTTCACCGCCAGGTAGTAGGTCGCGTCGTCGCCGAAACGCGGTGGGGCCAGCGCCCGGACGGGGTCGCCGTCGGGACCTTCCACCTTCACGACGTCCGCTCCGAGGTCGCCGGCGATCATCGCGCACAACGGGCCCGCGAGCACCCGCGAGAAGTCGAGCACGCGCAGTCCTTCCAAGGGCAGCCCCGTACCACGGTTCGATTCGTGTATCTCCCAGCGCACTAGAGCACTTTCGACAGGAAACTCTTCAAGCGCTCCGAGGACGGTGCCGTGAGGACCTGGCGCGGATCCCCGGACTCCTCGATGATCCCTCGATCGAGGAAGTACACCGTGTCGGCCACCTCCCGAGCGAATCCCATCTCGTGGGTGACGACGATCATGGTCATCCCACTGCGCGCCAGGTCCTTCATGACGTCGAGCACTTCGCCCACCAATTCGGGGTCGAGGGCTGAAGTCGGCTCGTCGAAGAGCATCAACTTGGGCTCCATGGCCAGCGCCCTCGCGATGGCCACACGTTGCTGCTGGCCCCCGGAGAGTTGGCTCGGGTAGTTCTTCTCTTTCGCGTCAAGACCCACCCGCGCCAGCAGCTCGCGCGCCCGCGTCGCCGCCGCGTCGGGTGAGACGTTCTTCACCTTCACCTGACCGATAGTGACGTTGTCAAGCACGGTGAGGTGTTGGAAGAGGTTGAACCGCTGAAAGACCATCCCGATGCGTGAGCGCTCAACGCAGATCTGCTTGTCGCTGCGCTCGTAGAGCTTGCCGTCGCGCGCTTCGTAGCCCACCAGTTGACCATCGACGAGCAACTCGCCCGCGTCGTGCTTCTCCAGGTGGTTGATGCAACGAAGCAGGGTGCTCTTGCCCGACCCGGAGGGTCCGATGAGGCACGTGACCTCGCCTCGGTTCACCGTGAGGTCTACGCCCTTTAACACCTCGACACCGGAGTAGTGCTTGCACACCGCTCGAGCCTCGACCATGGGCACGACGTCCACGCTCACGCCGTGACCTCCCTCGTCATCGCGGGCCGAGGCGTGCGGAACTTCGCCAGGATGCCCTTTACGTCCTGGCGAAGGCGCGCGATCGGGGTCGGAGGCGGCGTCCGTTGCGCGCCACGAGCGAAATGGCGCTCCAGGTAGAACTGGCCGATGGACAGTACGGTCGTGATGATGAGGTACCAGACACTCGCGGTGATCAACAGCGGCATGACCTCGTAGTTCGCGGCGTAGATGTTCTGGGCGGCTCCGAGCACCTCGACCACGGAGATCGCACTGGCGAGCGAGGTGGTCTTCAGCATCGAGATCACCTCGTTGCCCGTCGGCGGGATGATGACGCGCATGGCCTGGGGAAGCACCACCAGACGAAGGGTCTGGCCCCGGGTCATTCCCAGCGAGCTCGCCGCCTCGATCTGGCCCTCGTCCACCGCGATCAGCCCGGAACGAGCGATCTCGGACATGTAGGCGCCCTCGTTGAGACCCAGGCCGATCAGCGCAGCGCGGAATGGGTTGAAGAGAGAGACGGCGTTGATGTGGAGGAACGCCACGTGCGTGAACGGAATGCCGATCGACAACGACTGGTAGATCGCCGAGATATTGAACCAGAAGAGCAACTGCACGTACACCGGGGTTCCCCGGAAGAACCAGGTGTAACTCCAGGCCGTCGAGGACAACAGCCGATTGGGTGAGAGCCGCATGACGGCGATCGTGATGCCGAGCACGATTCCCATCACCATCGCGAGGATCGTCAACTCAATGGTCAGGAGCAGCCCGTGCAGGATTTCCGACGAGGTGAAGTAGTGGAACACGATGTTCCAGCTGAAGCGCCAGTTGGTCACCGGGTGACACGTCCGCAACCCGTTCACGGTCCGACAGGACACCTGACCGGTGGAGACCTTGGAGAAGAGCGTGTGAACCAGCATGGCCACGACCACGATCATCACCGCACCGGCGATCCACCGTCCGACATGACGGACGGGGACGACCTTCACCGCATCGCCCCCGTCCGAAGTCATGGCAACGTTTCTAACACAACCGACTACGCAGATACGCTCCTAGGAAGTCGCTCCATTGAGCTGAATGCGGCCGATCGGCAGCGCACCCGCCTGGACGCCGTAGTGGGCCAGGATCGAGTGGTAGGTCCCGTTCGCGATCAGCACTTTCAGTGCCGCCTGGATGGCCTTGGCGAGCTGGTGACCGGCCGCGGTCTTAGGCGTGGCAATCCCGTACGGTGCGACATTGACGGCCTTACCGACGAGCTTGAACGCGCCCTTGGATGTCGCCACGATGTAACCAGCGATCTGACTGTCCGCGAAACCGAACTGCGCGTGGCCCGACGAAACCGCGACGTTCGCCTCAGTCTGGGTCGAGAACGTGAGGACACTCAGCTTCTTTTTGGACGGGCAACTCTTCGCGGTCGTCTGGGCGTCAGTCTGCTCGACCGTACCGATCTCGACTGCGACACTGTGTCCGCAGAAGCTCTTCAAGCCCGAGAAGCCGAACTTCGACGAGGACTTCGCGTACACGCCTTCGCCGGCCTGGAAGTAGTCGACGAAGTTGACCTGGGCCTCGCGAGCCTTGGTGTCGGTGAACGACGAGTTCCCAATGACGTAGTGACCCGACTTGATGCCGGCGATGATGTTGTCGAACGTCACGTTGTTCTCATTCACTTTCAGGCCAAGCGTCGTGGCGATCGCGTTGATCATGTCAACGTCGAAGCCGACCATTTTGGTCCCGTTCATGTACTCGTCAGGCGCGTACGTTGCGTCCGTCGCGACCTGCAACACCTTGCCCTTGTACGCCGCCGGCACCAACTTGGCCGCCGCGGCGTTGTAGTGCCCTGACGGGGACGCTCCCGCGACCGCGCTGGAGGCCAGGACGAGCGTTGCGACGCCCGCCGTGGCCAGTGCTTGACGCACGCGTGAAATCCGCTGCATGAATTCTCCCTCACTGTTTACGCCGTTGTGACGCAACCGTTATTGTTACCAGATTGTCCCGGTCAACGGGGGTCGGGCGACCGTGGGACGTTTCGTCGTCTTCGCGTGAGGTAACCGAATCAGCAGTCACGCAACGGGCCACGCGCTCGCGCCGACATTTCTCCTCGTCGTGGGCGCCGACGAGGAAGTGAGTCGCCTTAACCGACTCGCTTCGGCCACCGTCCGCGGCGATCGGGCCCGAGGACCATGTCGGTCAGCTCTCGAGCAAGATGCTCCTGGCGCCAGACGAGTTGCTCTTGGGCGGCGGCGAGCACGCGGTCGCCGTCGCGGCACGTCGTGCGCCACGTCGGATCGACGACGAGGTCGTAACACCGGAAGCTGCCATCGCTGAATTGGACGTAGGCGACGTCCGTGCTCACAGAAACGGCGAGGTTGCGCTGGCTCAGTGATCGGTCATGGGGCCACGGCTTACGCCCATCTTCGATGAACAAGTACCGGTAGTCCCACTCGTAGTGCGCGGCGTCTCGCCAGGGAACGTCAAGCCCGTCGAGCAGCGGGGTCAGGGACCGGCCATCGCACTGGGCCGGTACGTCGACCCCCAGCGCGTCGGCCAGGGTCACCAGGATGTCCACGTTCTCGGTGAAGCGCTCGATGGTGGCGCCGACAGCCTCACGGCGTGGGTCGCGCCACAACCCGATCACGTGATAGCTCTGGGGGAAGAAGCCCAGCTTCTGGATGAGCCCGTGATCGCCCAACTGGTCACCGTGGTCTGACGTGATCACCACCAGGGTGTCGGACCATTCCCCCCGGTCCTCGATCGCCCGAATGACGCGACCCAGCTGCGCGTCGACCTCGCTCACCATCCCGTAGTACTGCGCGCGAAGGCGGCGCATGGCTCGCGTCGCCGTCGGCGCCGCGCTCTCCTCGATCGACAGTGCGGCCTCGTGGAGTGGGTGCCGGTCCACGTCGGTGGGCGGAATCGGTAGGTCGACGTCGTCGGGGTCATACATGGTCGAATAGCGCCCAGCGGCACCGTAAGGCGGGTGGGGCCGCAGGTAGCTCAGGTGCGCGAACCATCCCGATTCCTGATGGCCGAGCCACTCGAGGAATCGCGTGGTGAGAAATCCGCTCAACGAGTCGTCCTCGTGGCGCTCCGGCTCACCTCGCAACGCGAGCGCCCAACCGCTCGGGACGTCATAACCCTTGCCACGAAGGTACTGGACCCACCCCGCTTGGCTCTCGGGCAGGTAGAGGCCTACGGACATCCCGGGCAGCACCCCGTCGTACTCATCGAGCCGTGGGTCGTCCGCACCGTTCGCGCCACGGGGGTCCAGCCCCTGGTCGGTGTAGCCGAACAGGGTCGGGTCATACCCCGCTTCACGAGCGACCGTTGCGACACTGGCCACGCCGCTGGTCAGGGGCGTACCGTTGGCTACCACCCGGTTGTTCATCTGGTACATGCCGGTGTAGAGCGCGGCACGCCCCGGCGCGCACGGTGCGGCCTGGGAGTAGTGACGGCCAAGACGCACCCCCTCGTGGGCGATTCGATCGAGGTTCGGCGTGGCTACGAGCGGGTGGCCCGCCGCGCCAAAAGTGTCACCTCGGAACTGATCGAGGGTGACGAACAGGACGTTCACGGACGTTCGACGAGCCGGTGCATGTGCGTAGCGAGGTCATCGACGATCGCCAACGCCTCGGGGAACATTCCGCCGAGGCGGATGAAGCCGTGGACCATGCCTTCGGCCTCCAACAGTTCCACGCGCACGCCGTAGTGCTCGAGCAGGCCCGCGTAGGCCACCGCCTCGTCGCGCAGCGGATCACAAGACGCCACGACCACGATCGCCGGCGGCGAGGCGGCGAGATCGGTGCTCAGCAAGGGTGAGACTCTTGGGTCCGTCGGGTCTGCGCCGGCGAGGTACTGGCCGTAGTCATAGCGCAGGTGGTCGAGCTCGAGCCAGTAACCGGTGCCGTAGGTGTGCGCCGAGTCGGTGAACATCTCGGGACCGAGGGTCGGGTAGAGCAGCACCTGGGCGCCGATCCCAAGTCCCTCATGACGAGTGAACGTCGCGGCCACAGTGGCCAAGGTCGCCCCCGCCGAGTCACCCATGACGAACATCGTGGCCGCGGGGTCGCCGTACTCTTCGCGGTGCGCAGACACGTGGCGCAGCACGTCGACGACGTCATCGAGACCAGCCGGAAACGGGTGTTCGGGTGCGAGCCGGTAGTCAACGGCGAGGAATCGCATGCCCGTGTCGACGGCGAGGCGACGGCAGACCCCGTCGTGGGTCTCGAGGTCGCCGACGACGAACGATCCCCCGTGGAAGTAGACCACGATCCCTCGGGCCTCGTCCCCAGTGGGAACGTACAGACGACCGGCGATTGTCCGGCCGGACAGGTCGAACCGGCAGTCGCGGACCTCGGCGAGCGGCTCGGGCGACGGCCACAGGGCGGTCGCCCCCTCGCGATAGGCGACCCGGCGACGTTCGATGTCGATGGACGAAGGGTGCGGCGCGGGATTGGCGCGAATGTCGTCAACGTAGCCTTGCAGTGCCGGATGAATCATGAAGCCTCCTGGCGTGCAGCCTAGGCACCGCCCTCACGGTGCTGCGACAGAATACCCATGGCCGCCGCCGACTCGATCAACGAACGCCGGGCCCGCGGATTCGCCGCCTGTTCGATGATCGCGGTCGCCTGATCGCCCTGGCTGCGCCCGAAGATCGACGCGATCCCCTGCTCAGTGATGATTGCGCTGTGTTGAAACGAGCACACCGGATTGGACAAGAGCGGGACAATCGTGGACTGGTCGGACTTATCGTGCCAGGACCGCAACGCGAGCACCGCCTGCCCACCGCGAGAGTGCAGCGCGCCACTCACGAAGTCGGGCTGCCCGCCAAAGCCCGAGTAGACGCTCCCGTGCACGTAACTGGCGTTGGCCTGGGCGAAGAGGTCGACTTCGAGCGCAGTGTTGATCGACAGCATCGACGCCTGTTCGGCGATGCGGGCCGGGTTGTTCGCGACCTCGGTTCGACGCATGACGACCCGGGGGTTGCGATGGACCCACCGATAGAGGTCGGCGGTCCCGTAGAGAAAGGTCGACGTGATCACGCGATCGGGGTCGATGCTGCCCGAGCGGTCCAGCCCCATGACGCCGTCACTAATCATCTCGGACCACACACCGAGGTGCCGGTAACCGTGCATGAAGGTGAGCGCTGCGTCGGGCAATAGACCGATGCCCATCTGCAGCGTCGTGCCATCACCCGCGAGAGACGCGATGTGCTCTCCGATACTGGCCGCTGCGGGGTCGATCTCGCGTTCGGACGGCGAAGGGAGTGGCTCGTCGACCTCGAGCGCGAGGTCGATTAGCTCGACGTCGATCTCGCCGTCACCGACCGTGTAAGGCATCTGCGGATTGACCTGGGCGATGACGAGGCCCCCACGTCGCCTCACCTCATGAATGGCGGCCGGCATAATGTTCACTTCAATACCCAAGGAGATCCGGCCCCGGTGTGGCGCTGACGACTGCACCAGCACGACATCTGGTGGTCGAGACGTCGCGAAGAGACGTGGGACAAGCGACAGCCGCATCGGGAGGAACTCGACGTTCGAGGACCGTCGCACGCCCTCGCCAAGGAATGGGGACTCCGTGATCAGACCCTCGCGTTCGGGCCACCCACGCTGCGGGTTCAACACGAAGGCGCGATACCGTTCGAGCGTCCGGTCGATAATCCTGAGCAACGTCCAGGGCGTCGCGAAGTTCCCGGACACCACCACGCGAGGCTCACGTACGGTCAATGCGGCGATACGACGTTCGATCTCACCTACGCCAACGCTCAGCATGCCGCTCCTCGGTCCTCCCAAGTGTGGCAGGTGAATCCGAGGTCAGCCCATCGATTTACTGGATAACCCCCATCGACGGACGCCCGCGGAACAAATCGAATCGGAAATGTCCCCGGGCCGTCGGCCAACCAGGCCGACACATCACTGGAGCGGACGACCGGGCTCGAACCGGCGACCTCGACCTTGGCAAGGTCGCGCTCTACCAACTGAGCTACGTCCGCGTCGAGGTCCAGTGTAGCCGACGCGCGCGACGACTGGCCAGCCCACCAGCCCATCACGACTGCCGGTCACCGACCAGAACTGCCAAAACCCCCGGTGCCGCGCTCGGAGCCCGGCAATTCGTCCACCGCCTGCAGTGCCACCGCGGGAACTGCGGTGATAACCAGCTGTGCGACCCGGTCGCCCGCGTGCACCACGTACTCGAGCAAGGGGTCGTGGTTGACGAGCGCCACGCGGATCTCGCCACGGTAGCCCGAGTCGATCAGCCCCGGCGCGTTCGCGCACGTCACACCGTGATTGATGGCCAAACCACTTCGCGGCAAGACCAAGCCAGCGAAACCCTCGGGGATCGCAATCGCGAGGCCCGTGCCGACCAAGGCACGTCCGCCACCCGGGGCGAGTCGGTGATCTTCCACCGCGACCAAATCAAAACCGGCGTCGCCGTCATTGGCGCGGCGCGGTGCAACGGCATCGTCTCGCAGCCTTGTGTACGCGATCTCCATCCGTCTGAGACTATCGGCGCGTCGCCACGCGTGGGTAGTGTCAAGGGATGCTTGCCTGGATGGATCTAGAGATGACCGGACTCGAACCGGACCGACACGTGATCGTCGAGATCGCCACGATCATCACTGACGATCATCTCGCAGTCATCGCCGAAGGCCCGGATCTGGTACTCGGTGCCACCGAGGAACAGTTGAGCCACATGGGAGACTTCGTCACCCAGATGCACACCAAGTCGGGGCTGCTCGAGGCAATCCGCGCATCGACGATATCCATGGGTGACGCTGAGCGCGCCACGCTCGCATTCTTGCGCCAACACATCAGCGAGCCGGCCACGGTGCCGTTGTGCGGCAATTCCATCGGGACCGATCGCCGCTTCCTGCAGCGCTACATGCCCGAACTCGAGTCGTTCTTCCACTATCGCAACGTCGACGTCTCGACGCTCAAAGAGCTCGCCCGTCGGTGGCACCCCGACGTGTTGGCCTCGATGCCCGAGAAGGAGACAAATCACCGAGCGTTGGACGACATCCGCGAATCGATCGCCGAACTAGCCCACTACCGGGACCAGTTGTTCACCCGCCCGCCGTCCGAGTAACCTCACGCCGATGAGCGACGAGCCGCTTTCCCTGGTGGCGGCGACGGCCCGTCTGACGGCGCCGGGTGCGGTCTTCGAACTCGAGGACCGGGTGGTCGGTGGCGTCGCGATGACCGTTTGGAAAAACGCCCCGTCAACGCTGCGCGACATCCTCGAGATGACCCGTCGATACGGTGAGCGCGAGTTCTTGGTCTACAACGACGAACGCGTCACGTTCGAGACGCACTTTCGTCGCGCCGCCACGTTGACCCACCGGTTGCACAACCTCGGGGTCCGCGTCGGCGATCGAGTCGCAATCGCGGCACGCAACCTGCCGGACTGGGTAAGCGCGTATTGGGGAATCGTCACGACGGGGGCCATCGCGGTGCCGTTGAACGCCTGGTGGACCGCCGACGAACTCCGTTACGGCCTCGCCGACTCGGGTGCACGAGTCCTGTTCGTCGACGAGGAACGCCTCGAACGCGTCCGAACGCTGTTCGACGAACTAGTCGATGTGGAGCACGTCATCGTACTCCGGTCCAGCGCGTCCGGCGAACCCGTCACGGACGAACACAAGCGGGTGCGCGTGGTCGACTTCGAGGACCTGATCGGTACGGTCGAACTAGACGTGGAACCCATCGACGCGTCACTCGACCCCGACGATGACGCCACGATCTTCTACACCTCGGGCACGACGGGACGGCCGAAGGGCGCGGTGGCGACGCATCGGAACATCATCACCAACTTGATGAACCTCTTCTTCATCAGCCAACGCTCGTCGCTGCGCTTCGGCGACGGACCGGCTGACGCTCCGACGTACCCGCCCGCCAACCTGCTCAACATCCCGCTCTTCCACGCCACCGGTTGCCTAGCGGTCATGGTGGTGAACGCGGCGGCCGGCGGCCGATTGGTGATGATGCACCACTTCGATGCCGGCCAGGCGCTGGCACTCATCGAACGTGAGCGAATCACCGCTATCGGTGGTGTGCCGACCGTCGTCATGCAGATTCTCGATCACCCGGACTTTCAACGCTTCGACACGTCGAGCGTTCGGCTCGTTTCCTACGGCGGCGCGCCGGCACCGCCCGAGTTAGTCAAGCGGATCGGCCAGTCGTTTCGACTCGCCCAACCCGGTAACGGTTACGGCCTGACCGAGACCGCCGCGGCCGTGGCCCTCAACAATGGCCCCGACTACGTGCAACGCCCATCAAGTTGCGGAACCGCGGTCCCGGTCTGTCGCGTCGCGGTGGTTCCCGAGGATTACCTCGGTGACGAGCCGCCCGAGACCAACGGCGCGGGCGAAGTGGGTGAACTCTGGATCAAAGGACCAAACGTGGTGCGGGGCTACTGGAACAAGCCCGAGGAGACGAAGCACTCGTTCAGTCACGGATGGCTCCACACCGGCGATATCGGCCGGATCGATGAAGATGGTTTCATCTACATCGTCGACCGCGCCAAGGACATGATCATCCGAGGCGGCGAGAACGTGTCATCCGTTGCGGTCGAAGCCGCCCTCTTCGAGCACCCCGACGTCGCCGACTGCGCCGTGATCGGGGTTCCACACCCTGTCCTCGGTGAAGAGGTCGCCGCGGTCATCGTCGTGCGACCCGGACGCGTCCTACGCGCCGAAGAACTCAGTCGGCACGCGAGTCACCGACTCGCCCACTTCGAAGTACCGACCCGGTACTACTTTCGCGGCGACCCGCTCCCGCGCAACCCCCAGGGAAAGGTGCTGAAGCGGACCTTGCGCGAGTCGCTACTCGCCGACTGACTCGACCGAGGACAGTCGGTCCAGCTCGGCCAAGATCTCGGGGGCTACGTGGATTTCGGCCGCCGCGCAGTTCTCCTCGAGGTGCGCGACCGACGACGTACCCGGTATCGGCAGCATGACCTCGGAACGCGCGAGCAACCACGCGAGGGACAACTGGGCGTCGGTGCAGCCGGCTCGTGCGGCCAGCTGGTCCAATTCCCCACCCGGACGCGCCAGTTGGCCCGCCGCCACGGGGAACCACGGAATGAACCCGATCCCGTTCTTCTCGCAGTACTCAAGGACCGGCTCACTGTCGCGACGCGACACGTTGTAGAGGTTCTGAACGGTCGAGATCGGCACCACCGCTCGGGCGGCTTCGATGTCCTCGACGCGTACCTCCGAGAGTCCGACCGCGCGGACCTTGCCTTCGGCGAGCAATTCACCGAGCAGTCCGAACTGTTCGTCAGCGGGAACCGTGGGGTCGATACGGTGCAGCTGGAAGAGGTCGAGCGAATCCTGGCCCAGCCGACGAAGTGACAGCTCGCACTGCTGCCGTAGATAGGCCGGCCGCCCGCACGGCGTCCACTGGTCGGGACCGGTGCGAAGCAACCCCGCCTTGGTAGCGACGTGAACGTGGCCGTAGGGGTGCAGCGCCTCGGCGATCAACTCCTCGGAGATGGCGGGACCGTAGGAGTCTGCCGTATCGATGAAGTCAACCCCCAACTCGACGGCGCGACGCAGCACCGCAATGGCCTCCGCGTGGTCACGCGGCGGCCCCCAGATTCCGGGACCCGTGATGCGCATCGCGCCGAAACCGAGCCGTTTCACCGTCTGACCGGCGTACGTGAAAGTGGACGTCATCGTAGTTTCTCAATTTCTCTTCATGGTGGCCGCTGCGCCACCGAGTGGCGGTTACCTACTTGTTGGGCTGCGGCGTGAGTCGCAGGTAGTCCTTCAACTTGCGGAACCCTTTCGGGAACTTCGTCTTGGCCTCGTCGTCGGTGATCGAGTTCGCGATGATGACGTCATCACCGTCTTTCCAGTTCGCCGGCGTAGCCACGGAGTAGCCCGCGACGAGCTGTAGTGAGTCAAGGACTCGAATGATCTCGTCGATGTTGCGGCCGGTGGACGCGGGATACGTCAGGGTCAGTTTGACTTTCTTGTCCGGACCAATGATGAAGACGCTTCGCACGGTCAAGGTGTCATTCGCGTTGGGGTGGATCATGTCGTAGAGCGTGGCGACCTTGCGCTCCTCGTCACCTATGATCGGGAAGTTGAGGGCCGTGCCTTGCGTCTCGGCGATGTCGCCCTTCCACTGCTGGTGGGACGCCACGTCGTCGACCGATACGCCGATGATCTTGGTGTTTCGGCTGTCGAACTCGCTCTTTCGGGCGGCGAAGGCGCCCAACTCCGTCGTGCACACCGGGGTGAAGTCCTTGGGGTGCGAGAAGAGGATTCCCCAGCTGTCCCCGAGCCACTCATGGAAATTGATTGGGCCATCCGTGGTGTCCGCCGAGAAATCGGGGGCCACGTCACCGAGACGAATCGTCATGCTCGCTCCTTCATCGCTACATCAGTCGGTCTACTGCCGGCCAGCCTACCGGGATGGTTTGCCATTCCAGTCAGGTCCGAACCGAGCGCCGAGGCTTGAACTAGGGGCAACGTGGAGTTCCTCAGCTCGCGAACCGTTGCCGCTACGAGCTCCCCTCGTGGCGTCGTTGGACCCGTCGGCGCGCGACGGCGGACTTCGTCGCGACTCGTCGATCACCGGTGCCACCTCGAGTCACGACGACCCGACGTTTCGCCACGGTGTTCACGGAGGACCCCAAAGCCTGGGAAACTAACTGGGTGCCAAACTCCGACGAGAATCCCAAGCCTGTAGTCGCCGCCTTCGACCTCGACGGTACCCTCACCGAAGGAGGCAGCGTCTTTCGCTGGTTGCGCTGGATCGCGGGTGCGAGGCGCACCTACTTCGCGGCGCTACGACTGGCCGTACCACTCACGGTTGGAGCGATTCGTAGTGGACGCGCGGCAGACAACGCGAAGGAGCGTCTATTCATGTCGCTACTCGCTGGCCGAGCGGAGGCGGACGTCGCCGAACACTCGCGGGCCTTCATCCTCGAGCACCTCGGCGGACGGCTCCGCCCCAAGGCGCTGGCTCGACTCCGGTGGCACCTCGAAGCCGGGCACGACGTGGTGATCGTCTCGGCGTCGCCCCAGATGTACGTCAACGTCGTGGCCGAACAGTTGGGTGCGCACGGTGCCCTGGGCACGCGACTCGCGGCCGATCCACTGGGTCGTCTGACCGGCGGCTACCTTGGGCGCAACTGTCGAGGCGCTGAGAAGATGCGCCGGTTCAATGATTGGATCGAGCAGCGCCAGTACTCTGAGGAGCCCGTCGTCTACGCCTACGGTAATTCGCGGGGTGACCGACGTCTCCTGCGGCTCGCGACTTACTCGTTCAACGCCGGCAAGATGGGTCGCCTGGGATCGCTGCGTCGCTACCCGAGACTGACGAGCGAGCCACCTACCACTGCGTGACCGACGACTCGATGGCAACCACTCCGGACGACCGGCCGTCGTAGAGCACCTGCAGGGATGCGGCCTTCTCACGCCAGGCGAGCATCGTGGCACCCTGTGGCTCCACGAGACCGACGTTGATGTCGTAGACGCCATCGAGCAATGGCACGTCGGCGAGGTCGACGCCGATCTTGTTCACCCCGGGCCGCAGTGAAACCGGCGCCGCCTCGGCGTCGTTGCGACTGACCAGCAGTCCGGTTCGGGTGAAGACCTCGATTACCAGGTTCCCGCTCACCGCGTGGTCGCAGGTAAGCGTGGCGTCAAAGTGCAGGTTCCCGCCGTGGCGGACCTCAAAAGATCCCGAGGGCGCCGTGAGCCCGTCGATCGTCACCACGCCCGCTCCCCCGGGACGGTGATCGGTCACGTCGCCGAGCAATCGTCCCCGGAAGATCCGCAGTGCGTCGGTGACCGGGCCGTCGGCGATCATGTTCCCGTGGTCGAGGACGATCGCGCGATCACAGATCGCTCGGACCGTGTCGGCCTGGTGGGTCACCAGCAAGATCGTGCGCCCCTCGCGCTGGAAGTGCCGGATGCGATCAATGCACTTGGCCTGGAATCGCTCGTCCCCCACCGCAAGCACTTCATCGACCACGAGAATGTCGGGATTGACGTTTACCGCGACGGCGAAGGCCAGGCGAACGTACATCCCGCTCGAATAGAACTTGACCGGCGTGTCGATGAAGTGTTCGAGCTCACTGAATGCCACCACCTCATCGAAGATGGCGTCGACCATCTTGCGGGTGAAACCGAGCATCGAGCCGTAGAGGTAGACATTGTCGCGACCGGAGAGCTCATGCTGGAAGCCGGCCCCGAGTTCCAATAACGCCGCCAGGTTGCCCCGGAGCCGGATCTGACCAGTCGTGGGCTTGAGAACCCCACAGATGCACTTGAGCAACGTCGACTTACCCGAACCGTTGTGTCCAACGATCCCCAAGGTCTCGCCCTGTTCGACGGTGAAATTGATGTCACTAAGTGCGTCGAAGATCTCCGAGGAACCTGATCGTGGGTGCAGGATCCGCTCCTTGAGCGTCTGATTGCGCTCGTGGTGGATGGTGAAACGCTTCGAGATGTCTTCGACTTCGATGACGTTAGTCACTACAGCTCCGACTCGAAATTCCCCTCGAGGCGACCGAAAATCACCAACGCGACGAGGAAAAGTACGATTGCGAAAGCAAGCAGTCCGAGGTTGACGACTGCGAAGGTCGTCATCGACCAGGCCGGCAGGATGTGAAGGGGCAGCCCCGTCGTCGTCGAACGGACGGTCGTGTTGACGTAGAAGATGCGCTGGAAAGTCAAAATGATTGGCGTCATCGGGTTGATGAAGTAGAGCGCCGTGAGTCCGCGGATCCGAAGGGCCGGCGCGATTGAGTTCTCATAGGAGTAGACCACCGGCGACACCCAGAACCACAGTTGTAACACCACGTCCATCAGGTGTCGAACGTCACGCAAGTAGACGGTAATCGCCGACATCACTACTGCTATGGAGGCCGTGAGCAGGTACAAGGCGAGGAACGAGATCGGCAGGAGCCAGAGGAAGCTCCACGCCGGCGCGTGACCAATGATGGCAAGGAAGATAGCGAGCACCACGACTTGGATCACGAAGTAAATCACCGAGGCGCCGACGTTGGACAGCGCGAGGATCTCTCGGGGAAACGACACCTTTTTGACTAGACCAGCTCGATCAACGATTACGCCGGTTGCGCTGCTCACCGCACTTTGGAACATGTTCCACACGATGAGTCCAGCGAAGAGGTACACGACGAAGAGCGGGATCCCGTTCTTCAGGAACACCGAGAAGACGAGGTAATAGGTCGCGAGCGTCAGCGCCGGAGAGAGCATCGACCAGAACAGCCCCAGTGCCGAACCCTTGTACTTGATTCGTATGTCCGAGGTAATAAGACTGAAGAGCAATTCGCGGCGCTCAATCAGGTTCGCGAGTCTCGTACGCAGACTCGCCCGTGCACTGACGACGCGAACCGGTGATGCAACGAGTGACCGTTGCCCCGCCGTCGATGGCTCGTCCACTAGGCCCCTTGGCGAATGGCCGAACGGTCGATCACGGCGTCGATGAAACCGTACTCAACCGCCTCCTGGGCGGTGAACCAACGGTCTCGATCCGAATCCGCCTCGATCCGCTCCACGGGCTGGCCCGTGTGGAACGCGATGCGATCGGCGAGCATCTTCTTCATGTAGACGATCTGCTCGGCCTGGATGGCGATGTCCGACGCCTGTCCCTGCATACCGCCGAGCGACGGCTGGTGCATGAGGATGCGGCTGTGCGGCAGGGAGAATCGCTTGCCGGGTGTGCCCGCGCAGAGCAGGAACTGACCCATCGAGGCCGCCATGCCCACACAAATCGTCCTGATATCGCAGTTCACGTACTGCATCGTGTCGTAGATGGCCAGTCCATCGGTCACCGATCCACCGGGCGAGTTGATGTAGAGGCTGATGTCCTTGTCACGGTCCTCGGCCTCAAGCAGCAGCAATTCAGCGCAGATCCGATTCGCCGTGTTCTGGTCGACCTGAGAGCCGAGGAACACGATCCGCTCGCGCAGCAGTCGCTGATTGAGGTCGTTCGCACCCATTCCTTCGGCCATGGCGGAGTTGTTCATTGCACCAATCTACTGGACGTGCACGCGCCCGCTTCGTTGGCGACCTAGTGTGGAGCCACTCGCGGGCGTGGCGGAATTGGCAGACGCGCTGGTTTTAGGTACCAGTTCTTCGGAGTGTGGGTTCGAGTCCCTCCGCCCGCACCATCACCCGACGATGCTCCAGCGCTCGTCGCCCCGCTCGACCGGACGGCGTACAACCTAGCGATTGGAGTTTCGATTCATCTGCTAGCGTGTACGGGACGTTCGCCGCACATCGCGGTGGAGACCGATTCGACCGTGACATTTCGGGTTGGGCTCACCTCAACCCACAGGAGTCATCGTGTCCGTATCCTTCGCCGACCTCGGCGTGCCCACCAACCTCGTCGACCGCCTTCGCGCCCGCGGAATCACCGACTCTTTCCCCATCCAGGAAGCCGCCATCCCCGACGCACTCGCCGGACGCGATGTCGTGGGAAAGGCAGCAACCGGCTCAGGCAAGACGCTCGCGTTCGGTCTACCAATGCTCGCGAGGCTCGGCACGGCCCGCCCGCGTCAGCCACTCGGATTGATCCTCGTCCCCACCCGGGAGCTCGCCTCACAGGTTCAAAAGGAGTTGGCCCAGTTGACCAACGACCGCGGGCGTCGGATCATCACTATCTTCGGTGGTACCTCGTACAACACGACGCGCAAGGCGTTGAACGCCGGCGTCGACCTCGTGGTGGCCTGTCCTGGACGACTCGAGGACCTGCTCGAGCAGCGCGCCCTCGACCTGTCGGCGGTGACAACCGTCGTCGTCGACGAAGCCGACCGCATGGCCGACATGGGATTCCTTCCCGCGGTGCGTCGCATCGTCGGGGCGACCCCGTCGGATCGCCACGTGATGCTGTTCTCGGCCACGATGGGCCCCGACGTCGCCACCCTCGTCAACGCCTTCACCCACGACGCGATCATCCACGATGTGGTTGGCGACGAGGCGCCGAGCGACGTCGACCACTACTTCTGGCGGGTTGCTCGCGACCAGCGCCCCCAGGTCACCGCCGACATCGTTGAGCAGTACGAGCGTGCCATCGTCTTCACCCGCACCAAGCACGGCGCCGACCGGCTCGCCCGCCAGCTCGGCGAACGTGGCGTGTCGTCAGTCGCGTTGCACGGGGACCGGACACAGGCTCAGCGTGAGCGCGCCCTGCGAGCGATGAAGAACGGTGAGACGCGGGTCCTCGTGGCGACTGACGTCGCCGCCCGTGGCATCCACATCGACCTCCTACCCGTCGTCGTGCACTACGACCCGCCCACCCAGGCGACCGACTACCTCCACCGCTCCGGCCGTACCGGACGCGCGGGGGCAACGGGAGCGGTCATCTCGCTCGTGAGTGACGACGTCGCCGGACACGTGAAGCGGATGCAGCGATCGCTCGGCATCCCCACCACGCTCGACGACCCGCAGAACGCGACCGCGATCCGCCTCGGCGCCGTGGATGACGCTGCGGCCGCCCAGTCATTGGATGAACGGCCGCGTTCGCGCTCGAGCCGTCCGGCCGAGTCCAACCGTCGTGACAGTGCCGACCGTCCTGCGAGTCGCTTCGGTGAACGCACACGGGAGCGGAGCGAGACTCGACGCAGTCGTACCGCGACCGCTGAGTCCCGCGGCGAAACGCGCTCGCCGCGCACGTCGCGCGACGAGTTCCGATCTGACGCGTCGCGCCCGGCCGACCGGTCGACGTCTCGAGCTCCACGTGAGCAGTACCGCGAATTGAAGACCTCGGGTGCGACGAAGCGGTCCGCCGCGGGACACGCGGTGGTCAGTTTCTTCAACGACTCCAAGGGATTCGGCTTCGCCAGTGACGAGAAGGGCGACGACCTGTTCATCCACTTCTCCAACATCGTCGGCGATGGCTTCAAGACCTTGAGTCAGGGTCAGACCATCGCCTACGACGAAGCAACCGGCCCCAAGGGTCGCGAGGCTCGCAACGTTCGTGTCGTTACCGGTGGCGCACGCCACCGGTAACATTGCCAACCGTGACTGATAAGCCTCTCGTTGAGCCACACCTCGGTGAACCACCGACCGAACTGATCGTTGAAGACATCGTCGTCGGAGACGGGGACGTCGCCGCGGCGGGGCAAACCGTCGCCGTCCACTACGTCGGCGTGAGCGCATCGACCGGTCAACAGTTCGACGCATCCTGGGACCGCGGCGAACCCTTCGCATTCCCACTCGGCCGTGGCTACGTCATCGCGGGCTGGGACCAGGGTGTGACGGGTATGCGAGTCGGAGGACGACGTCGCCTCGTGATCCCTTCCCACCTGGGCTACGGTGAGCGCGGCGCCGGGGGTGTCATCGCACCGGGCGAGACGCTGATCTTCGTCGTCGACCTACTCGAGGTCCACTAGCCGAGCAGATACGGGGACGAATCGCGTGCCAACAGCCGCTGATAGTCGCCGTATCGCTCGCAACAGATCTCAGCCACGAGGCGGAGTCGGTCGTTGGGATTGCTCAAACTCAGAACCTTAAACTGGTCGAGGGTTGACATCGGCGTCATCGAACAGAGCTGCCAACTACGTACTGACGGGTTCGGATCCATCGCGCAGTCATGGCGCAGCGACTCGTCGGTGACCACTTCGCTGCGCAGTGCCCGAAGCGCGCGCACGGCGGACTCGGTGGACTTGAGCAGGGCCGGTTCGATCTCGATCTCGTCACAGCACCGTTCGTGAACCACCGCGCGCGGATACGGCGCGTCAGCGAGCCACGCCGAAACCTCGACGCACTGGGTTCCCTCGACCCTGAGCAGGGTCTGGCCGTTGGGCAGTCTCTGAGAGCCCAGGATCCGAAGCACCGTGCCGACACACGTGCGCACCTCGCCGCCGCCGACCTCGGCGCCCCTCTCGATCATGCAGGTGCCGAACTCTTGGTCGTCAGGGAGTTCCTGCAGCATCGCTTGATAGCGGGGCTCGAACACGCACAGCCCCACCACTTGATGTGGGAAGACCACCATCCCCAAGGGAAACATGGGTAGGACGCCGTCGTTCACGGTTCCAGCCTAAAGGTGAACGCCCCGTGAAGCACCGATCACGACCGGAGTCGCGCGGCCAACGCCGCCAGGGCGCGCGCCCGGTGCGAAACGGCATTCTTCTCGTCGGCGGTCACTTCCGCCAGGGTCCGCCCGCCTAACTCTGCGCTCGCGAACACGGGGTCGTACCCAAAACCTCGTTCCCCGCGAGGCTCATCGACGATCCAGCCGTCAAGGGAACCTTCGACGCTCAACGCCGATCCGTCCGGGTACGCCACCGCGATAACGGTACGGAACTGCGCGACCCGATCCGCGCGGTCGACCTCTGAGAGCTCGCTCAGTAATTTTCTCACGTTGTCGGCGTCGATCGCAGACGGTCCGGCGTATCGGGCGCTGTGCACACCGGGCGCGCCACCGAGGGCCTCCACGAACAGGCCGGTGTCATCGGCTATCGCCGGCCGCCCGATGGCCACACAGATCGCATGCGCCTTCAGTAACGCGTTCCCCTCGAGCGTGTCACTCGTCTCAGCGACGTCCGGCACGCTGGCGGGCCGTGCCACCACGTCGATGCCAACCTCGGCGAGCACCGCGCGCATCTCGTTGGCCTTATGCGCATTGGCCGTGGCGAGAACAAACGTAAGTCCCATCATCGTGACCGGGGGGCTGGCGGTGTCGCCAACACCAGTCGCTGGGCTTCGTGGATCGACTTGATCCCTTCTGAGGCCAGGTCCAGGAGTTGATCGAGTTCCGTACGGCTGAAGGCGGTGCGTTCCGCGGTGCCCTGGACTTCGACGAAACCACCCGAACCGGTCATCACGACGTTCATGTCGGTCTCAGCCGACGAATCCTCCTCGTAGGGAAGGTCGAGCATCGGCACGCCACCGACGATGCCCACCGACACCGCGGCCACGAGGTCGGTGAGCGCGTGCCGGCGGATCGTGCCTTCATCGACGAGCCGTGTGATCGCATCGTGTAGCGCCAGGTATCCCCCGCTGATCGACGCCGTGCGCGTGCCACCGTCGGCCTGCAGGACGTCACAGTCAACGATGATCTGCACATCCGCGAGCAGCGTGAGGTCAGTGACCGTGCGCAATGATCGCCCGATCAGACGCTGGATCTCTTGGGTGCGCCCGGACTGCTTACCTCGCGCCGCCTCACGCGACGCGCGCTCGGGCGTGGATCCCGGAAGCATCGAGTACTCGGCCGTCACCCAACCGCGCCCCGACCCGCGAAGCCATCGTGGCACGTCGGTCTCGACCGATGCGGTGCAGAGCACCCTCGTCCTGCCGACCTCGACGAGAACTGAGCCCGCCGCCATCTCGGTGTAGTCGCGGATGAACCGCAGTGGACGGGCCTCGTCGTTGTTACGTCCGTCGGATCGCGTGGTCATGGTCTCCCTCTCATCGGTGCGAACACCGTAGTTGACACCACGAACTCGTTAAAAGTAGATGATCCGCTTCGCCCGATCGACGACGTCGTCGATGTCGTCGCTCCAGGCACCGGTCGAGAGGTACTTCCATCCGTCGTCACAAACGATCGTGACGATCGTCGCTGTCTGGTCTTCGGGAATCGTCGCGGCGCACTTGACCGCACCGGCCATGATTGCTCCCGACGAGATTCCAACAAAGAGTCCGACCTCGGTCATCGCCCGGGTCCATTCGATCGACTCGCGTGGGCGAACAACAACCTTTCGGTCGAGCAGATCTACGCCATGGTTCTCGATGAAAATCGGCGGGATGAATCCGTCGTCCAAACTGCGTAGACCGTCCACCATCTCGCCGCTGGGCGGTTCGACGGCCCAGATCTGAACCCCCGGCTTGTGCTCCTTCAGATACCGCCCGACACCCATGAGTGTGCCCGATGTGCCTAGTCCGGCGACGAAGTGGGTCACCTCGGGTACATCCGCGAGAATCTCCGGCCCGGTCGTCTCGTAGTGCGCCATCGGGTTGGCCGGATTGGCATACTGGTAGAGAAAGACCCAATCGGGGTGCTCTGCCGCTATGGATTGGGCCATGCGCACTGCGCCATTTGACCCCTCCGTCCCTGGCGAGTCGATGATTTCGGCACCCCACGCCAGAAGCAACTGGCGCCGTTCCGGGGAGACGTTGGTGGGCATCACGACCTTCAGGTGATATCCCCGCATCCGGCACACCATCGCTAGCGCAATCCCTGTGTTCCCCGAGGACGGCTCGATCAGTATCTGGTTGTCGCGTCCTGGGATGAGTCGACCGTCACGTTCCGCCGCGCGAACGAGTGACAGCGCGACGCGGTCCTTCACCGAACCCGCCGGGTTTCGTCCTTCGAGCTTGGCCAAAATCGTGACGTTAGGCCTCGGTGAGAGCGCGCTCACGTCCACGACGGGGGTCGATCCCACGAGGTCGAGCACCGACTGCACGCGGGCCACTAGGCGACACCGCCGGCGACCGCGGGCAGCAACGTGATCTCGTCGTCTTCCCCGACCGGTGCGTTGACACCACCGATATAGCGAACGTCATCGTCGTTGACGTAGACGTTCAGGAAACGGTGCAGGGTGCCATCTTGGTTGAGCAGTTGCCCCTCGATTGCCGGATACGTGGTGGTCAACTCAGTGAGCACTGCACCGATCGTCGACCCCTCAACCGTTACCGTCGTCAATCCGCCCATCGCTGGCCGGAGCACCGTGGGGATTCGCACTGTCGCCGCCATCACATTCTCCTTCACCGGTCCAATTACGACCTTTTCGGTCGAATTTAGTGGTCACCCCGTGCGTCGTGACCTACGACGAACGCGACGGACGATAGAAGGCCAGGAGTTGGGCCGCCGCGGCACCCAGGCCGACCACCAGGGTCACGCCGAGATGCACTGACGGTGTCCACGCGAAGATGTTCCACAGGTGATCAAGTGAGTACCGGCCCGCCCCGAACGTACCCGGGATCAACGTCGTGACCGCGACGCCAAGGGTGTACTCGACTCCCTCGCCCTTGTTGAAGATGAAGAACCCGTTCTTTCGGTGCACCGTCGCGATAGCGACCACCATGAGCGACATGAGACCCGCGGCCGCGAGCGTCGTCAAGAGCCCGAACACGAGCAAGACCCCAACACCGACCTCCGTCGACGCCGCCATGAGCGCGTTCAGCGCGCCGTAGCGAACGCCAATCGACTCGAACCACTTCGCGGTCCCCGGCAACTTTCCACCACCGAAAAACTTCCGGTATCCGTGCGCAAAGATCATGGAGCCGAGGAACAACCGTAACGCGAGCAACACCAGGTTGTATGAGATCGAATTGGTTGCGATGCTCGTCACTGGCAGAACCCCCTCGTGGCGACGGGAGACCCGTCACTCCTCAATGTAGATGTCCTCGCTGGTCACCGTGTCATCCTTGATCCGAAAGCTACGCACGACGGCTGGTATGTCGCGAAGCGAGACCAGAATGTAGTGCCAGGCAGGATCGGGTGCCTGACGCACGTCGGTTGGGCTCGGATAGGCCTCGGAGTGCGTGTGCGAGTGAAAGACCCCGAGCACCGCGGACCCCTCGTCGTCGACTCGGCGGAAGGCCCGCAAGAGCACGCGACTGTCGATCTCGTAGACGCGGGCCGATGCCGCGACATTCGGGCTCGGAACGATTTCGGTGGCCGTGGCATCATCACCGTCGACTCGTCCGATGAGGAGTCCGCACCCCTCATTCGGCAACGCCCGAATGCACGTCGCGACCATCGCGTTTCGGATTGCCGGGGTCAATGTCAGCACGGGCCCACCCTACCGACCAGAGATTGCAGACACGCTGGTCACTACGCTGGACGCGTGGCACGAGCCAAACAGATTCAAGAACGTCGCGCCAACGCCAAGGCGAACGCGAACGGCGACCGTGTGGTCGCCACGAATCGGCGCGCCCGGCATGACTACGAGATCGTCGAAACCCTCGAATGCGGCCTAGTGCTCACCGGCAGTGAAGTGAAGTCGCTGCGAGAAGGCAAGGCACAGATCACTGAGAGCTACGCCCGGATCGACGATGGTGAGCTCTGGCTGTTCGCCTCCCACATCCCACCGTGGAGCTACGCCGTTGGATTCGGGAGTCACGACCCAGATCGGAAACGGAAGCTTCTCGTCCATCGCCACCAGATAAACCAGTGGTGGATCAAGACTCAGACACAACCGCTGACCATCGTGCCGCTCAAGGTGTACTTCAAAGATGGCCGCGCCAAAGTCGAGATTGCCCTCGCCCGCGGTCGTAAACAGCACGACCGTCGTCAGGCGCTCGCCAAGCGCGACGCGGAGCGCGAAATAGCCGTTTCGGTTCGGAACTTCGAGAAGTACGGTTGAGCGTCGCTCCGAAGGCACAGTCCCCTCACCGCGGCTGAACTTGCCCCGGGTCACTGCGGTACCCTGGGTGTGCGGTCAAGTTGACCGTGAAGCATCCATGGGGGTGATTGGTCTCGACGTTGGTCGACATGGTGAGAGAAGCGAGCCGTGGTCTCCGGAACCACGTTAAAGAGCCGGAAACAAAAATAAACGCCACAACTAATCGTGCGTTTGCTGTTGCCGCTTAGGTAACCCGTCCGTCTATACCCGGCCTCGCGGTGTAGGTCACGGGCGTCATGAAGCGAGGCTTACCAGCGGGATTCGTCAATGAGACCGTCGGGACAATTCAGTTGACTACGGGGCTACACCGGTGCTGGTGACGGTGTTGCCCCCGACAATCTCTATCAGCTGCGCTCGGAGAAGACTCACTTAGAAGCCGACGGACCTGGGTTCGATTCCCAGCACCTCCACCAAGCCGTGCACCACCATGCTCGGACACAATCCCGAGAGCAGTGCCGTCACGGTGCCCTGATGGCCTTGCTCCGCACAGCAACGTCAGAGTCTGGGCTGACTACTGGAGTCTGCTTCCGGA
>JAKBGV010000053.1 GCA_021837305.1 Actinomycetes bacterium | reverse complement strand
TGGACCTGCACAACCACGCCGCGAGGGCCTGTTCCTACGCGATGGGGCCGACGTCGCCGGGCTTTCGTGTGCTCAACGCCGCGGGCACCACGGTCTGGGGGTCCTGCTGGATCGGTGGGACGCCGGGACCGTGCGCCGACTTCCTGGTGCAGCGGACCGTCGCGGCCGGTGCGACCGCACGTCAACGCTTCGCGTGGGACCAGCGCAGCGGGACACCGGACGAACTGGTCCCCGCGGGGCGCTACCGGTTCGCGGTCTCCCTCCAGGGGATTGGTGCGTCCATCACCTTCACGTTGTTGCGACCGCGCACGCTCTCGCTCGGTATGGCCGACGCCGGGCACCGCGTCACGGTCTTCGTCGGTCAGCGGGTCTCGGTGACACTGCCGACGTCCGGCGTACTGCAGTGGGGAGACATTCACTCCAGTGATCCGACGGTCCTCTCGATCCTTCCCGTCCCGACGCCCTTTGGCGTGACGATGTTCGAGGCCACGAACGCGGGTGTCGCGGTCATCACCGCGACGGGAAATCCCAGCTGCTACCCCCAGTGTCTGATGCCGAGCCGGCTGCTGCGCATCACGGTCGTGGTGCGAACGACCTGAGCTCGACGCTGCCCGCCTCCGATCGACGTCGCCGAAGGGTCAAGCGGTCGTCGGTGCGCCATCGAACTGGAAACCCGCGGCGAAGACTCGGTGACAGGCGTTGACGACGTCGGTGTCGTAGAGCGTCCCGGCGCCGCGGGCGACCTCGGCGAGTGCCTCGTCGATACCGAGCGACGAGCGGTACGGGCGGTGGTGGGACATCGCCTCGACGACGTCGGCGACGGCGACGATGCGCGCCGGCCAGCCGATCGCGTCGCCGCGCAGGCCGTCGGGATAGCCCGAGCCGTCGAGTCGCTCGTGGTGCTGGCGGGCGACCTCGGGAATCGGGCTCGGTAGACCGCTCTCGATCATGATGTCGCTGCCGGTGGCGGAGTGCTTACGCATGAGCTCGAACTCGAGGGGGTTGAGCTTGCCGGGTCGAGTGAGGATCTCGGCGGGGATCGACATCTTGCCGATGTCGTGGACCTCAGCGGCCTGTCCGATCATCTCGGCGACGCGCCGGGGCTCGCCCAGTTCAAGGGCGATGGCGACGCTGAGTGCGGCGACGTGGCGCTGATGACCGGCGGTGTAGGGGTCGCGCAGTTCGCTCATCGCGGTGAGTGCCCGCAACGTGCCGGTCAGGGCCGCATTGAGGCGTTGGACCGAGCGCACGTGGGACAGGTCGAACTCGATCTCGTAGATGACGGCGTGGAGTCCCTGAATCGTCCAGTCGTCGAACTCGTTCTCGTGGCTGGAGAAGACGTTGAGCACGAGGCGCCGTTCGTGGGCGCTGAAGGGCAGGGCGATCGCTGAGTGCAGCCCTAACGACTCCATCTCCTTCGCCCACTCGCGTATAAGTGGCACGTCCGTTGTGTTCGCGACCTGTGCGACGCCAGTTTGTGCGGCGGTCCCGGTCAGACCGGAACCGGTCTTCGTCGACGTCGCGAGTTCGGTCATCGCGCGACTGAGCTCATCGGCCATGCCTGCGGCGTAGCGGATCGCCGTCGCCCGGCCGACGCCTTCGGTGATGAACACGACGGCGTAGCGGCCCTTGGTGTGCAGTGTCTCACAGAGGGCTTCGAAGTACTCGGTCTCGGATTCGGCGAACGTGACAATACGGATGACCGCCAGGGCGACCTCGAGGTTGCGGCGGTTCTGGATGAGTTCGGTGACGTCGTAGTAGGAGGCGAGTACACCGATCTGCGTGCCGTCGACGATCGCTGGGTACGTGTTGACCGAGAGCCAACGGAACGCTCGGCCCCGCACGCTGAGCCCGATCGTCGTGCCGAAGACGGACTGGTGGGTGCGGTTCGTCACACGCACCGGATTGGCGTCGTCGGCGAGTTCGGCGCCGTGTTCGTCCTCCGTGCGCCAGGGCAGTGACTCGAGTGCGCGGCCGACGAACTCGTCACGGGCCATCGAGAGGAGTGTGGTGGCCGCGTGATTACAATCGCGAACCACGAGGTCGTGGTCGAACAGCACCCACCCCATCGGAGTCGCATGGCCGACGCCACTCGTTTGGAGCGTGATCTCGAGGTTGTAGACCGAATCGCTCGACACGTCGCACCCCCCCCTGTCGCTCATTCGCCGCTGTGGCGGGTCCTCGTCGAGAAACTTAGCGGAGACGGCTCGCCGCGTCTCGGACATTTGTCGTGGGAGGATGGCGTGTGCCTGGTTTTAGTGATGGTGGAGACCGTCGTGGCTCCGTTCGTCGATTCTCGTGGGGTGGTCTTCGTCGACGCCGGTACGCAGCGGCCGTGGGCGCGCTGCTGGTAGTGGGTTCATTGGCACCGCTCCCGCTCGCTGCGACGACGTCGCACGTGACGGTCATCGCGGTGAGTGCCCCCTACCAGGGTTCGCCGGCACCGGCCAGCCCCGCGGTCGTCGGAGTCGCCGGGGGACCCGGTGGCCACGGGTACTACGTGTTGCGAAGTGACGGGACGGTTGGCGCCTACGGCGCGGCCGCCTACGGCTCCATCGCCGCGGGATCGCTGCCCGTCGGCGTCACCGCGACGGGTATCGCGCTGGACCCGTCGACCGGCGGGTACTGGGTCGTCTGCTCGAACGGCGTAGTGCGAGCGTTCCACGCCCCCTTCCGGGGTGAGCCCCACATCCCGTCGGGCGGTTGGGGCCAGTATCCGGCGGCCGTCGCCATCGCGAGCGCGACGAACGGCTCGGGTTACTACGTGCTGCGCGCCAACGGGGTGGTCGATGCGTTCGGCGCACCGCACCACGGGTCCCTCGTGGGTCGGCTCCACTACGGCACGACCGCGCCGGTAACCGCGACGGGGATCGCGCTGGACCCGTCGACCGGCGGGTACTGGATCGCCACGTCGACGGGCGGCGTCTTCGGTTTTGACGCGCCGCTCTACGGTTCACCGCTCACCCTCGCCCACGGCCACTACGACGGCGTCGCGACGGCCGGCATCGCCGCGACGTCGGCGGGCTACCTCGTCGCGCGGGCCAACGGTCAGGTGGACGCCTTCTCTGCGAGGGTGATCACCGTGAACGACAACGCGTCGAAGTTGGCCTTCGGCGCGACGGTGAGCGGGGTGGCGAGCGCTATCGCCACCGGGGGGTACTACCTCGCGCTCGACCTCGCGCCGCGCCAGGGGTACTACAACCCGTTGCGGGCGCTGACCTCGCTCGTGCCCCAAGAGATCGACCAGGGCGTGGACTACTGCGGCTCGGGGCCGATCTACGCCCTCGGTAACGGCGTCGTCACCAACCTCTACGATCCGAGCTGGCCGAGTGGCGTGTTCATCGCGTATCGCCTGAGCGACGGACCAGCGGCCGGCCACGTCGTCTACGTCGCCGAGAACGTCACGCCGACGGTCTCGATCGGTGAACGTGTGAACCCCGCAACGGTCGTCGGCATCTTGCACGACGCGAAGACCTGTCTCGAGACCGGGTGGGCACGCGACGGTGGTCGCGCGGGCTATGCCGCGGGCTTCGCCCAGTTCAACGGCAAGAACTCGACCGCCTACGGGCTCAACTTCAGCGCGCTGCTGGAGCTGCTCGGTTCCCGACCGGGGCTCGTCCAGCCCTACGGGCCGCCGGGAACCCTCCCGGTGGGCTGGCCGACCTGGGTGGCGTGAGGGTCAGACCTTCGTGCTCGCGAGGGATTGGAAGAAGAGCGCGACGGGGCGGTAGATGACGTGGGCGAACTTCATGAAGGGCACCAGCACGAGCAGCTCCATGGCGAGCGAGACGTGGGCGACGAACATCCAGTAGCCCCACGTCGGCGCGCCGGGCAGGTAGAGGGCGAGTTCGGTGAGCAGCCCGCTGACACCAACGACCCAGAGCAGGGTGAGAAAGACCCAGTCGGACTGGTGCGAGAAGGCACTCGCCTGGTTCGAGTGGCGTAGCCGGCTCAGAATCATCATCGTGACGCCCGCGACCATCGCGAGGCCCGCCAGAGTCCCGAGCAGGCGCACGGGGTACCACACGGGTTCGGGAGTGCCCGTCGCGCGCACCCCGGCTAGGGAGAGTCCGTAGTCGAGCATCGTGGCGACGAGCAGACCGATGAAGCCCCACATGACCGTCGCGTGCACGATCCAGCGCTTCTTGTACCAGCGCTCGGCGGGGTCCGCGTCGGCGCAGTCGTCGCGGAAGCGCTTCTGGCCGAGTGACTCGACGGCGACCGCCGACCAGGCGCCGCGCCACGCCCGGCGCCACGAGTCGGCCCCGACGACGAGGTCGCGTCCGCGCACACCCTCGGTGCGGGCGAGCCCGTGCACCATCGTCGTCACGCCGGCGAGCGCGACGAGCACGACGGTGATCATCACGGCGATACCGGTCCAGTGCACGACCCCGTCGGGCAGGAACGAGAAGAGCCGCAGCGACTGGCGCGGCTCGGCGCCGCTCATGAGGGTGAAGAACGTGGCGAAGGCCGCCGCGAGCGCGACGAGCACGCCTGAACCCACGGCCGGGTGGACGTAGAGGGTTTGCGCGATCCCCGTGCGGTCGTAGCTCGCGATCGCGTAGCGCCGGGCGGCGGCCATGTACTCGCCGGGATCGGCCCGCTGCGGGCAGCTCTCGCTGCAGATCCCGCAGTGGTAGCAGGACCAGAGCTCCTTGCTGCCGAGCAGCTCGTCACGAAGCCCGACCTGCCCGTAGCGGATCATGCGCCGCGGGAACGTGCCGTCGTTGTTCGAGAGCGGGCAGATGGCGGTGCAGTTCCCGCAGCTGAAGCAGGCTGAGACGTCGGCGGCGCCGAAGCGCTGGATGTCGGCGAGCAGCCCGGGGTCGACGGTGGTGACCTCGATGACGGTACTCACGAGCGGACTTCGCGTCGGGCGGCGGCGTACTGGAAGAACCCGTCGTCGGTCGGTTCACGCAATTCGACGAGCTTGGCGTAGCGGCGCATGCCCATGACCCAGTACATGACCTCCTCGCTCGGGCGCCCGATGGTCTCGGCGATCTCGGGTACCGTGCGCGGCCCGTCGGCGAGCGCCTCGAGGATCGGGCGGTGCATGAGCGGCTCCTCGCGGATCACCTCTCGGACGTCTCGGTTCGCTGTACCGGTCACACGACCACCTCCACTAGGTTCTCGATCAGGGCACGCATCTGGGCGTCGGTCGCGCCCAGCAGGTCAATGGCGTTATTCGCGCAGTACGACGTGCAGCCGCCGCAGCCTTTGCACACCGCGGCGTCGATGGTCGCGACCTCCCGGCCGTCCACGCTGATCGCGGTGATCGCCTCGTAGGGGCAGACCCGCAGGCACTCGCCGCACCACGTGCAGGCGGTCTCGTCGACGACGGCCACGAGCGGGTCGAGTTCGGCGACGCCTTTCATCAACATGGCGCCGCTCTGGGCGACCGCCGCGAGACCCGAGGCGACGCTTTCGCTGATCGTCTTGGGTCCCTGGCAGGTGCCGGCGATCAAGACGCCATCGACGACCGTCTCGACGGGGCGAAGCTTGGGGTGGATCTCGTTGAAGAAGCCATCGCCACCGACGGGTAGGTGAAGCATCTTGGTCAGCTCGGTGTTCTCGCGTGGCACCATGCCGGTCACCAGCACGACGAGGTCGGTGGGGATCGTCACGTCGACGTTGCCCGACAGGGCATCACGCGTCGTGACAGCGAGTCGCCCGTCGTTTGTTCGTGCGACTGAGGGCGGGACCTCGTCGGGGAACTTCATGAAGACCGAACCACGTTTGCGTGACTGCTCGTAGAGCAGCTCGTATTTGCCGTAGGTGCGGATGTCTCGGTAGAGGTGGTACTGGTGGATGGCGGGGTCGAGTGCGGACACCTCGAGCGAGGCGTGCACGGTCGCCGCACAGCAGTACTTGGAGCAGTACTCGTTGCCACCCGGCCGGCGGTTGCCGACGCAGTAGACGTAGGTCACCGTGCGGACGGGCCGGCCGGCGATTCGCAGACCGTCGCGCGAGGACTCGACGAGCGCCTTGAACTGCGCGAGGGTGACGACGCCGTCGATACCGTAGCCGTACTCGCCGACCTCGGGCTCGTAGGTGTCGAACCCGGTGGCGATGACGATCGAGCCCACCGTGGCCACCACCTCGGACTCGCGCTCGCCGCGTACGGTGATCGTCACCTCGTAGTTGCCGAAACTACCGGACTTGGCCGTCAGCTCAGCGTTGGTGAGCAGCGTTATGGTCGGGCGTGAACCCAGCTGCTCGAGCAGTTCGGCCACCATCGCCCGCCCGTCGCGGTCGTTAGGAAACGTCGGCCCGAATTGGCCGACCCAGCCGCCGACGGTGGCCGACTGCTCGAGGAGGTACACCCGCAGACCGAGGTCGGCGAGTCCGATGGCGGCGCGTAGGCCCGCGATGCCCGCGCCCACCACCAGCGACGCCGGGGTGGTCTGGACGGCCAGCGCGTCGAGCGCGCTCGATTCACGGGTCTTGGCGATGGCGCCTTTCACTAGTCCGATAGCCTTGGTCGTGGCGCCCTCAGGATCGTCGGAGTGGGCCCACGAGCACTGCTCGCGGATGTTGGCCTGGGTGTATTCGAAGGGGTTGAGCCCCGCTCGGCGTGAGACCCCGCGGAAGGTGAACAGGTGCAGTTTGGGCGAGCACGAGGCGACGACGAGCCCGTCGAGGTTCTGGTCCTTGATCATCTTGATCATGTCCTGCTGGGTGCCGTCGGAGCACGCGAAGAGCGAGGTCTCGGCGTGCACGACGTCGGGCAGGTCCGCGACGGCGTCGCGCACTGCCGCCACGTCGACGTAGTCCGAGATGTTGCCGCCACAGTGGCAGATGTAGACACCGATCCGTCGTTCGCTCATCGTGACAACTCCATCGTGGCTAGCTCCTGGTCGATCGGGTCGCCATTTCGGCGACGCTCGAGGTAGGCGGCGACCTGGGAGACGGCCGCCCCGGCGTGAGTGATCGAGTCGACGATGTCCTTCGCCCCTGCGGCCGCTCCGGCGACGAAGACCCCCGGGATGTTCGTGCGGCCCGGGTCGAGGTCGTCGTCGGGCTCGTCGACGTAGTAGTACTCGTTCAGGTCCAGGTGCTCGTCGGTGAAGAGCGTCTCGACCTCGCGGTTGGGCTGGACCCCGACGGCGAGCACGACGAGGTCGTACTCCGCCTCGACGATCGCCCCACCGTTCTCGATGTCCTCGTAGCGCAGCACCAGGTCGCCGTTGTCCTTCTCGGTGATCTTGGAGACGCGGCCCTTGATGTAGGACGCGCCCATGGCGCGGGACTGCTCGTAGAACTCGTCGTATCGCTTGCCGGCCGCGCGGATGTCGATGTAGTGCATCGTCACGTCGGCGAGTGGCAGCGTGCCCATGATCAGCTGGTTCTGCTTGACCGAGTACATGCAGCACAACTTGGAGCAGAGGGGATTGTCGACGGTTCGGTCGCGCGAGCCCGTGCACGAGACGTAGGCGATGCGCTCGGGGACCTTGCCGTCGCTCGGGCGAAGCACGGTGTTGAAGGGGCGCGTGGGCGCGAGCAAGCGGTCCATCTGCATACCCGTGATCACGTTCGGGTAGCGGCCCCAGCCGTACTCGGGCTTGAGGTCCGCGGCGAAGAGCTTGTAGCCGGTCGACACCACGACCGCGCTGACGTCGACCTCAATGACCTGGTCCTTGGCGTTGAGGTCGATCGCGTCGGCTGGACAGGCGCGCACGCACGCGCCGCACTCCGAGCAGACCCCGCAGTCCAGGCACCCGCCGGCGCCCGCGAGTGCCTCGACCTCGCTCAACGCCCGCTCGACTTCGTCGAAGTCGCTCGGGGCGTCAACCAGCGCCAACGTCTCGGGGGTGACCTCGCGCGTCGTATAGCGCTGTTGGCGCGCGAGGACGGCGGCCTTGTCCACGACGACCAGACGGTCGTCGAGGGCGACGAACCCGTCGAGTGGCCGTCCCGTGAGGTAGCGGTCGATCATGTGTGCGGCGCGGCGGCCCTCGCCGACCGCGCGGGTGATGTCGGTGGCGCCGTTGACGACGTCCCCGGCGGCGAACAGGTGGGCCACCTCGCTCTGACGCGTCTGCGGGTTGACCGCGATGCGACGGTCGCTCGCGACGGCGAGGGTCTCGGCGAAGTTCGCGGTGTCGGGGACCATGCCGATGGCACCGATCACCGCGTCGCACTCGATGTCGAAGGAACTGCCCTCGACGGGCTCGGGACGACGGCGCCCCGACGCGTCGGGCGCGCCCAGCGACATGCGCTGACAGCGTAGGCCCGTGACCCGGCCGTACTCGTCGCCGAGCACCTCGACGGGCGCGGTGAGGAACGTGAAGGCCACGCCCTCTCGTTTCGCGTCGTCCACCTCGCTCGCCATGGCGGGCATCTCGTCGGGCCCGCGCCGGTACACGACGGTCGTGTGCTGTGCCCCGAGGCGCCTCGCGGTGCGCGCGGCGTCCATCGCGACGTTCCCGCCCCCGACGACGACCACGCGTCGATCGGTCCAGTGGGGAGGGTTCCCGAGTCGCACGTCGCGCAGGAAGTCGAGCCCGCTGCGCACACCCTCGAGGTCCTCACCGGGGATCGCGAGGGCGGTCGAGCGCGGCGTCCCGGTGGCCACGAGCACGGCGTCGAACCCCGCGTCGTGCAACGCCTCGAGGTCGGTGATGGTCGTGTTGGTCTGGATCGTGACCCCGAGGGCGGTGACGTTGGCGATGTCGTGTTCGACTACGTCCTGGGGTAGCCGGTAGGCCGGGATGGCGTAGCGCAGAAAACCGCCCGGCTCGGGCGAGGCCTCATAGAGGGTGACGCCGTAGCCGAGCCGGGCGAGCTGCCAGGCGGCCGTGAGGCCCGCCGGTCCCGATCCGACGATCGCGACGCGTTTGCCGTTGGGCTCCGGCACCTCGACGCCGGGGCCGGTCATCGTGTCGTAGTGGCGGTCGGCGACGAAGCGCTTGAGTCGGCGGATAGGGATCGACGCCTCGAGGTCGTCTCGTGTGCACTCGTTCTCACAGGGCGCGTAACAGGCCCGCCCGAGGGTGCCGACGAGCGGTGTCGCTTCCAGTACGAGCTGGAACGCCTCCTCGTAGCGGCCGTTTCGGATGAGTGCGACGTAGCCGTGGGCCTTGATCCCCGCCGGACAGGTGTCGGTGCAGGGCGAGGTGCCGGCGCGCTCGATGACCACCTTCTTCGGGACGGCCTGGGGGAAGGCGAGGAAGGCCGCGCGCCGCGGCACGAGGTCAGCATTGAACTGGTCGGGCACGGCGACCGTGCAGACGGGTTCGCACTCCTGGCAGCCGGTGCAGGCGGCTGGGTCCACGTAGGTGGCACGCTTCTTCACGGCGGCGAGGAACCGGCCGTCCTCGGTGCGCCGGATGCCGAGCACCGTGCTCGAGGAGGACGTCGTGACGTTCGGGTGGTTGATGGTCGAGGACATCT
>JAKBGV010000052.1 GCA_021837305.1 Actinomycetes bacterium | reverse complement strand
CGGGTGGCGAGGTTTGGTCGAGTAGCTCAGTTGGTAGAGCGCGCGCCTGAAAAGCGCGAGGTCACCGGATCGACGCCGGTCTCGACCACCACGGTCGTCACCGGTCCCCGACCGGGGCCCGGTGGTGGCGTCGGCTCGGCGTGTGCTCCCAGGGGCCGCGGACTACGACGTCGACCTGGCCGCGGCGCGCGACGGTCACCGCCTTCGAATCGACGACCCGCCACACCGGTTCCACGCTCGCCACGACCGGCGAGTCGCGGTGCACCTCGACGAGATACCACGACGGTCGCCGCGCCGCGCGAACGGAACGGTAGATGAATCGGGTGGCGCTCGGCGTAGTCTCAGTCATGCCCCGACCGTATCGAGGCGGTGTCACATCGGAGGACCGTGGCAGATTTCGCGTCAATCACCCCGCGCTGGTGCGACCAGCCCACTGACACACCCTGGCCGACGTCGACGTGGCCCGAGGGACCCCGGCGCGCGGCCCTCGACGCGGTCGTGAGCGAGGGCTTCGACGACGCCGACCTCGCCGAGACCAACGCCGTGCTCGTGGTCGCCCACGGACGGATCGTCGCCGAGCGCTACGGCGGCACCACCCCGTCCTTCACCGGCGACGGCGAGCCCGTCGGCCCCTCGACGCCCCTCATCTCGTGGTCGATGGCCAAGTCCGTGCTCCACGGCGTCGTCGGCCTACTCGTCGACGAGGGCCGCCTCGACCCCGCGGCGCCCGCGCCCGTCGCGCCGTGGCGCGACGACGCCCGCGGCGCGATCACCCTCGCCGACCTGCTCGCGATGCGCGACGGCCTCGACTTCGTCGAGTCCTACGACGTCGACCAGCCGAGCCACGTCATCGAGATGCTCTTCGGGCCGGGCCGGGCTGACATGGGCGCCTACGCGGCCGCCCGTCCCCTCGCCCACGAGCCGGACACCACCTTCAACTACTCGAGCGGCACCACCAACATCATCAGCCGCCTCGTCGCCGACGTCGTCGGGCGCGGCGAGGACTACCACCGCTTCCTCGCCGAGCGGCTCTTCCAGCCCATCGGCGCGACGAGCGCTCGGGCGACGCTCGATGAGTCGGGGGTCTTCGTCGCCTCGAGCTTCCTGCACGCCACGGCGCGGGACTACGCGCGCTTCGCCCTGCTCTACCTGCGCGGTGGGCGATGGGGCGAACACCGGCTGCTCTCGCCCGAGTGGGTCGCCACCGCCCAGGTCCCGCGCAGCCGTGACCCCGAGACCGGCTTCGCCTACGCCTGGCAGTGGTGGGTCACGGGCGACGAGTACGACACCTACGAGGCCCACGGCTACGAGGGCCAGTTGATCAGTGTCGTGCCCGCGCTCGACGCGGTCATCGTGCGACTCGGGCGCACGCCCGAGGACCGCGCGAGCCTCGTGCACGAGTGGCGCACGCGACTGCTCGCGGTGCTCGCGGCGGGCTAAGCGCCCTCGAAGGGGAACCCGAGGTCCGCCGCGGTGAAGACCGCGGTGAATGGCCACCCCTCGGCCGCGGCGAGCGAGGCGGCCGTGCCGCCCCGGTCGACGAGCGCGAGCAGCAAGACGACCTCGCCTCCGGCGTCGCGGATGGCCCGCGCGGCCTCGAGCAGGCTCGTGCCGCGCGTGACGGTGTCCTCGGTCACCACCACGCGGTCACCGGGCTCGAGGGCCCCCGCGATCCGTCCGCCGGCGCCGTGGTCCTTCACCTCCTTGCGCACCGAGAAGGCGCGCAGGAACCGGCCCCGCGTGGCCCCGACCGCGGCCGTGATGTAGCTCGCGCCGTCGGCGCCCATCGTCAACCCGCCGATGGCGGTCGCCTCGGGCGGGATCCGCTCGAGCAAGAGCGTCGCCACGTCCACCATCACCTCGGGGGCGCTGATGGTCTGCTTGGAGTCGATGAACCAGGTCGAGCTGCGGCCCGACTTCAGCGTGAACTGGCCCCGTCGCACCGCGTGCTCGAGCAGGTGGGCGCGCACACGCTCGTAGGCGCTCACGGCAGGCGCACCACGCCCGAACCGGGTTCGACCCGGCCGACCACCGACGCCGACACCCCGAGGTCGCTCGCGATCGACACTACGTCGTCGGCGGCCTCGGGGTCGACGACGAGCGTCATGCCCAGTCCGCAGTTGAACACGCGTACCATCTCCTCGGCCGAGACCGGGCCGCGCCGTTGGATCTCGAAGAAGATCGCCGGCGTCTCGAAGGCGTCGAGGTCGATGACCGCGTCGAGGTCGGCGGGCAGGACCCGCGCCACGTTGCCGACGATGCCCCCGCCCGTGATGTGCGCGATGGCGTGCACCGCGCTCGGGTACGCGTCGCGTGCGGCCAGCGCGGCCGGCGCGTAGATCACCGACGGGCGCAACAGCTCCTCGCCGAGGGACGTCGTCGCGCCGTCGTAGGCCGGGCGGTCGAGGGCGTCAGCGTCGTTGAGCAGGACCCGGCGCGCGAGCGAGTAGCCGTTGGAGCGCAGGCCCGGGGACCAGAAGCCGACGATCGCGTCGCCCGTTTCCACCCGCGACGGACCGAGTTCGGCCCCGCGCTCGACGACCCCGACCGCGAAGCCGGCGACGTCGAGCTCGTCGGGGCGCATCACGCCACCGTGCTCGGCCGTCTCACCGCCGAGCAGCGCGGTCGCGGCGATCCGACAGCCCGTGGCGATCCCGCCGACGAGCTCTTCGAGCCGAGCGGGGTCGAGCGACCCGACGGCCACGTAGTCGAGGAGGAACAGGGGCTCGGCCCCGACGCACACGAGGTCGTCCACCAGCATCGCCACGAGGTCCAGACCCACCGTGTCGTAGCGTCCGACCAGCCGGGCGACCTCGAGCTTCGTGCCCACGCCGTCGGCCGAGGCGACGAGCACCGGGTCGTAGTAGCGCTCGCGGTCGAGGTGGAAGAGGCCGCCGAACCCGCCGATGGCCCCGAGCACCCCGGGCCGGTTGGTGCTCGCGACGGTGGCGGCGATCCGGCGCACGGCGTCGTCGCCCGCGTCGATCGAGACCCCGGCCGCCGCGTAGGTCAGCCCGCTCGGCCCGAGATCGAGGAGCCGGCTCACCAGTGGGCTCGCGACTGGCCGATGACGACGGGCGTCGGCGCCGGGTAGTTACCGGTCAAGCAGGCGTCACAACACGCGTCGCCGACCTCGACCGCGGTGCGCAGGTCCTCCATCGAGATGAAGGCGAGCGAGTCAGCGTCGATGAACTCGCGCATCTCCTCGAGGGTGTGGGTCGCGGCCAGCAGCTCCTCGCGGTTCGGCGTGTCGATGCCGTAGTAGCAGGGCCAGACGAACGGCGGCGAGGAGATCCGCAGGTGCACCTCGCGCGCACCGGCCTCGCGCAACATGCGCACGAGTGCCCTCGTCGTCGTGCCGCGCACGATCGAGTCGTCCACCACCACGAGGCGCTGGCCCTCGATCGTGTCGCGCAACGGGTTGAGTTTGCGGCGCACGCCCGCGGCGCGCTGGGCCTGGTCGGGCGTGATGAAGGTGCGCCCGATGTAGCGGTTCTTCACGAGCCCGTAGCCGAAGGGGATGCCCGACGCCTTGGCGTAGCCCTCGGCGGCGGGGATGCCCGAGTCGGGCACGCCCATCACGAGGTCGGCCTCGACCGGCGAAGAGGTGGCGAGTCGCTCGCCCATGCGCCGGCGCACGGAGTGGACCTGGTGGCCCATGAGGTAGGCGTCGGGGCGCGCGAAGTAGACGAACTCGAAGATGCAGAGCCGGGTCGGGCCCTCGGCCGGTTCGAGCAACCGCGTCGAGGTCATACCGCTTTCGGTGATCGTGACCATCTCGCCGGGCTCGACCTCTCGCACGAAGGTCGCCCCGACGACGTCCAGGGCGGGCGTCTCGGAGGCGACCACCCAGCCCTCGGGGGCGTCGGGTTCACCGAGGCGTCCGACGCAGAGCGGCCGGAACCCGTGGGGGTCGCGCACCGCGTGGATGGCGCCGGCCTCGAGGACGACCATCGAGAACGCGCCCTCGGCCCGACGAAGCACGTCGTGCAGGGCCTCGGGCAAGGTCGCGCCCTCGAGCACGGCGTGGCCGAGCAGTTCCGCGACGAGGTCTGAATCCGAGAGCATCGTGGTCAGGTGCAGCCCCGCCGACTCGGCGAGCGCGACGGTGTTGGTCAGGTTGCCGTTGTGGGCGAGCGCGAAGCCCGACTCGCCGGCCGAGCGGTAGACCGGCTGAGCGGCCGTCCAGTTCGCCGACCCCGAGGTCGAGTAGCGCGTGTGGCCGATCACCATGGACCCGGCGAGCGCGCGCAGGGTGGTGTCGGCGAACACGTGGCTCACGAGACCGTTGTCCTTCACGACCGTGATCTGGTGGTTCTGGAAGGTCGCCATCCCCGCCGACTCCTGGCCGCGGTGCTGGAGGGCGTAGAGCGCGTCGTAGCACGCGTACGCGACATCACGACCGGGCGCGACGACACCGACGACTCCGCACGCTTCCTTCACGATCGGCCCATCCTACGGGTCTGGGGGAATTGCACGTCCCAGTCTCGCACAGTCTCCCGAGACCATCGGGCGTTGTCGCTACGCTTCATGGGTGATCGATTTGCACACGCACTCGACCTATTCCGACGGATCCGACCGACCAGCGGAATTGGCTCGGCGCGCCCGCGAGGTGGGCCTGTCGGCGATCGCGCTCACCGACCACGACAGCACCCTCGGCCACGAGGAGATGGCGCTCGCGTGCGCCGCCGAAGGGGTCGACTACGTAGTCGGGGTCGAGGTCTCGCTTCGCGACAACGAGTTCCCCAAGGTCCGCCCCGGTTCCCCGCCCGCGCCTCGCAACGTGCACGTGCTGGCGTACTTCGTCCCGACCAACCCGGCCCACCCCGTCCAAGCCTGTCTCGCCGAGCTACGCCACGACCGGGACCTGCGCAACGTCGCCCTCGTCGACGCCCTCGTCGAGCGGGGTTTCACCAAGCTCGACCTCGCGTACCTGACCGAACTGGCCGGCAACGTCCACTCGATCGGTCGGCCGCACTTCGCGCGCGCGATGTTCGAACTGCACCCCGAGATCGTCGGGCCGCGCACGGCGACGTCCTGGAACCAGCTCTTCACCGACTGGCTCGGCGACGGGGGGCGCGCCTACATCCCCAAGGCGAGCATGTCCATCGAGTCCTTCATCGAGTCGACCCGCGACTCTGGGGTCGTCGTCTCGATCGCCCACCCGCTCGTCAACTACCTCGACGACGCCCCTCTCTCGAGCGCCGAGCGCACGATGCCCCGGGTGCTCGACTCGCTTCGCGAGCGCGGCGTCGTCGGCATCGAGGCCTACTACGGCAGCAACGACGAGTCGACCCGAGCGCTCATGGTCAGGCTCACGCGCAACGCAGGGCTCATCCCGACGGGCGGCTCGGACTACCACGGCTCCTACAAGCAGGACATCGCCCTAGGGCGAGGCCGCACGGGCGATCTGCACGTGCCCGACCACGTCCTCGAGGAGCTGCGCGCCGCACACGCCGACGCTCTCGTCAACTGAGCCTCGATCGGCCGGGGTGGCGGAGCGACGTGACCGGTGGCGTGCAACCGGGCGCACCGTTTTGACGACGGTGATCACGCCAGGACTCGGTGAACCCGTCGCGACGAGGCGCGTGGCTAGCGCACGAGTAGGTTGAGCGAACGGTCGAGGTCGTCGATCAGGTCAGACGGGTCCTCGAGCCCGCAGGAGAGTCGCACGAGACCGGGCTGGAGGCCAGCCGCGACGATCTCCTCGTTCGTGAGCACAGCTCCCCACATCGACGCCGGGTGCACCGCGAGGCTCTCAACGCTGCCAAGGCTCGCTGAGAGTTGGAAGAGTTCGAGGCCTTCGATCACGCTCGCCGCCGCGGCGAAACCACCGCGTAACTCAAAGCTGAGGACACCACCGAATCCGCTCATCTGACGCGCGGCTATGTCGTGCGATGGATGCGTGACGAGACCTGGGTAGTGGACGACGGAGACCTCGGCGCGTCGACGGAGGTACTCGGCGACGGCTGCACCAGTGGCGTTATGACGTTCGAGACGAAGGTGGAGCGACCGTATCCCTCGTGTCACGAGCCACGCGTCGAACGGACCCAACACCGCTCCAACCGTGAGCGATATGTTCCAGATCGTCTCGATTAAGGTGCCGGGACCGACGATGACGCCGGCCGAGGCGTCCGAGTGACCAGCGAGATACTTCGTTGCGCTGTGCCAGACGAGGTCGACGCCGAGGTCGATTGGTCGTTGGTTCACCGGTGTCGCGAATGTGTTGTCCGCCAGCGTCACGATGCCGCGCTCGCGCGCAATCGAGGCGACCCCGGCGATATCGGTGATCTCGAGACGCGGGTTACTCGGCGACTCGATGAGCATCAGCCGCGTCGCCGAGGTGCAGGCATTCGCCCACGCGCTCAGGTCGCTCTGGTCCACGAGCGTGTAGTTGACCCCGAGGCGAGTCAGCAGCGTCTGGATGAGGCTCAGTGATCCTCCGTACATACTCCGTTGGGCCACGACGTGATCGCCCGAACGAACGAGCGCGAGCACCGCCGTGGTGAGCGTTGCCATCCCCGAAGCAAAGACGAGACCTCGCTCGGCGCCCTCGAGCGTCGCCACTGCGTCGCCCAACTCGGCGTGGTTCGGGTTCCCGTGGCGCGTGTAGAAACCCGGCGACGATACCTCGACGGCCGCGCGCGAGAGTTCGGCAGCCGACGGCAGCGCGAACGTGGTCGTTTGGAAGATTGGCGAGGAGATCGGTCGAGCGCCTAGCACCGGACGCTTGGTGTGAATAGCTGCCGTCGCCGGCGCGAGTTCGTGTTCAGACATGCACACAGCATGCCTCACCGTCCAGATAATCACACGTAATCGCGTCTATTTCCACTATATACGCACATTTCATGTGTTTCGGGTCACTACAATGCAAGAGTATGTCAACCGTTGGGACCCTCGATACCGCTGACCGCGTGATACTCGATCTCTTGCGACGCGACGGACGAGCCACGGTTGCTGAGATGGCGAACGCGACGGGACTGTCCGCATCGGCCTGTTCGCGACGACTGCACCGACTCGAGGACCAGTCGGTCATCCGTGGCTATCGGGCGATCATCGATCCCACGGCCGACGGCCGTGGTCTCACCGCCTTCGTCGCCGTGCGTCTCGTCCGCCATCAGCGAGAGCACATCCAACGCTTCCAGGATGGTGCACGCAAGATCGACGAGGTCGTCGAATGCCACCACGTCACCGGTAACTTCGACTACCTCCTGCGCGTCGAGGTCCCGAGTCTCGAGGCGTACGAGCACTTCCACGCCGACAAGCTCGCCGCCTTGGCGAACGTCGGCCAGGTCATGACCTACATCTCGATGACCGACTTCACTGACGCCTGACGCAGTCACGGGGTCCCGCCGGTTCCGCGGGACTGGGAGTGACATCGCCGCGCACGTTGCGACGGTGCCGGGACACCGATCACGACGAGCGCCGCCACGTCACGACCGAACACTGGCCGGCGATGTCCTCCGCTCTGGTCGAGTCTGATGGACTGAACACTCGACGTCGCGGCGCTCGAGGTTCGAGATTGGACCTCGAGACAACACGTGCGAGCGGGTCAGCACCACCGCCTCCAGCGGCGATGACCGCGTCGCCATGACGCGCACATTCGCCCTTTCTGCGCACTCGTTGTATCACCGAGGAACCCGGCGACACCACGTCACCACCGAACGTTGGCCGTCAGATTCGACGTCCCACTGCGTTCATCAACCAACTCGCGACGCGAGTCGCGTGGACGGTCGGACAGCGCGCGTCGTCAGGGACGCCGGTCGAGCGCGTCGATCAGTGCGTCGCTGCGCCTTCGCGCGACGAGCTCGACGGCGACGTCGATCGGTCCCACGTGGAACCGCTCGCCACCGGCGACACCGAGCACCTCGGCCGCGACGCCGGCCGCGCGGGCGCGTGCGAGCAGACCCTCGGGATCGCCGGTCGCGACCACGTAGCGGCCCGGGAACTCGCTGAAGAGCTCGGGCGCCTGGACGTCCTCGGCGCGCACCCCGACCGCTGTCGCTGAGGCGATCTCGGCGAGGGCGACGGCGAGCCCACCGCCCGCGACGTCATGGACCGCCGAGAGGTGCGCCGGTCCACCGGCGCAGATCGCCGAAACCTCACCGGCGACGAAGGCCGCCGTGGCGGCCGCCTTCTCGTAGTCAATGTGCGGTGGTCGCCCACCGCGCCGCCCGTGCTGGGTCGCCCACCGACCGCCCGCGAGCGGCTGGGGCCGCTCACCCGTGGCACGACGTTCGCCGAGGAGCAGGACCGCGTCGCCGGCGCGCCAGGCCCAGCCCGGCGGCGGCGCGACGAGGGTCTCCACGAGTCCGAGCAAGCCGATCACCGGGGTCGGGTCGATGTCGGCGCCGTCGCTCTCGTTGTAGAGCGAGACATTGCCGCCGATCACCGGCAGGGAGAAGGCGCGGCAGGCCTCGGCGAGCCCGTCGACGGTCTCGGAGAGCTGCCACATCACTTCGGGGTGCTCGGGGTTGCCGAAGTTGAGGCAGTTGACGACGGCCTTGGCGGTCGCGCCCACGCAGGCGAGGTTCGCGACGCCCTCGGCCACGGTCAGGGCGACCCCGAGCCTCGGGTCGAGCGCGCACCAGCGCGGGTTGGAGTCAGTCGTGAGCGCGAGGCCGCGCTTGGACGCGGGCAGCCCGGGGCCGGCCAGGCGCAGCAACGCCGCGTCGCGTCCGGGCCCGACGACCGTGTTCAAGAACAGCTGTGAGTCGTACTGGCGATAGACCCACGCCGGGTCGACGAGCAGCTCGAGCAGGTCGCCGGTCGGGTCGGTGATCGCGTCGTCGCTCGGGTCGTCGGCCCAGGTCACATCGAGGTCGGCCGGGCGCTGGCGCGGCCGGTCGTAGAGGGGGGCCTCGTCGGCCAGTGACTTCGCGGGCACCTCGGCGAGGACCGGTCCGTCGAAGCCGTCGCGCACGCGCAGCATCCCCACGCTTCGCCCGTCGGGGGTCACCTCGGGGGCGACCACGTGGCCGACGACGCTCGCGCGGACCTCCCAACGCACGCACAGCGCCTCGACGGCGGGCCAGTTCTCGGGGGTCACGATGGCGAGCATGCGCTCCTGGCTCTCCGAGGTCATGACCTCGTAGGGCTCCATACCGGCCTCGCGCAGGGGCACGGCGTTCACGTCCACGTCCATGCCCACGCCGCCGCGCGCCGCGGTCTCGCTCGTCGCGCACACCAGTCCCGCGCCGCCGAGGTCTTGGATGCCGACCGCGAGCCCGCGGTCGAGCAGCTCGAGGCAGGCCTCGATGAGCCGCTTCTCCTCGTAGGGGTCGCCGACCTGGACGCTCGGTCGCTTGGCGGCGTCGTCGGCCGACTCCGAGAATCCCGCCGAGGCGAGCACCGAGACCCCACCGATCCCGTCACGACCGGTCGTGGACCCGAGCAGGACCGCGAGGTTGCCCGGGCCCGACGCGATGCCGAGCACGAGCCGCTCCACCGGCAACGCCCCCGCGCAGAGCACGTTCACGAGCGGGTTGCCGGCGTAGGTCGGATCGAAGGTGAGCTCGCCACCGATCGTCGGCACGCCCACCGAGTTGCCGTAGCCCGAGATGCCCGAGACCACACCCTCGACCAGCCAGCGCTGGCGCGCGTCGTCGAGGTTGCCAAAGAAGAGCGGGTCCATCACCGCGAGAGGTCGCGCGCCCATCGTGAAGACGTCGCGCAGGATCCCACCGACGCCGGTCGCCGCGCCCTGGTAGGGCTCGATCGCCGAGGGGTGGTTGTGGCTCTCGATGCGGATCGCGACCGCGATGCCGTCGCCGGCGTCGATGAC
>JAKBGV010000051.1 GCA_021837305.1 Actinomycetes bacterium | reverse complement strand
GAATCACAGCGGTTGTAGCCTAAAAACACCAGAATCTCCACTAAACGCCGAACCTTATGGTGACTAGCCAGCGCCATGCCGGGGTTTGGAAGATCTGTGTTGTAGATGCGCGCCCGGGTTGATCAGGTACTACGCCCTTTATGCAAATCCCCCACCAAGGAAGGATTTGGACAAAGGTCCCCTAGCCGTTTGGACAAGGGCCTGGAAACCAGACATTCCTGGTCAACTGGCTGAACTCGCCTCGCGAGCACTCTCGATCGTCCGGCTGCTCAACCAGAGCAGCACGGATCTAATCGGTCATCGAGAGTGTGGCTCGATGAGGCACTCACACTTTGGCAGGAAGGCCAATACGACGTTGGCATGATTCGATCCGTTCATTCGGGCCCAAATCCAACAAACGGGTGGCGAACAAATTCCCGTGTAGTTCAACCTCGCCCGACGGGGTCGACGTCGCACCCGACACGGTCGACCACCGGGCCCGGCTGACCGCGCACCATCCCGCCTGCTGGATAGCTGAACCGTCACGCGACACCGGACCCGTGGACCCGCCGCCGGCGTAACGGCGAGTCAGCTGGCGGGAGCTCGAGCCTCGCCCGAGCTGCGCGGCTTTACGGCACGTTCGAGGTGACCGTCGTCGTAGTGCTAGTGGTCGTTGCTGGCGACGTCGTAGTCGTCGTCGTCGTGCTGGTTGTCGTCGTGGTTGGCGGCGCCGTCCAGTACGTGGGCAGCGGGTGGGTGAAGTAGTGCAGCTCGTGCGCCCAGGTGAAGGTCATGGGCGGAATCCCCGTCGCCGGACGCAAGATGGCCACCGTCAGGGACCCGCTACCGGCCGACGAGTAACCCACGCCGACCTCGCAGGTCGTGCACGTCAACCCGACCCCGAAGTGCAGGCCCGGGATCCACCCCAGCAGTGAGTCGCGGTGCCCCCAGCAGCCCACCGACCGCGCCGAGTGGCAATCGAGGTTCGTGGTCGGGTTGCTCGACCCACCCCAGCCGTCGTCGTACATCCAAATATAGTCCGCGAGCAGGGGCGTATCGGTCGACGCCCAGGCCCCGCCGTACGCCGGGCCACCCACCGAGATCGCCGCCTTGAACCCGGCGATGGGGAACCTTACGTCACGGTTCTGGTCCGCGGCGACCGTCGCGCCACGGGTCAGGGCCGCGTTGAGGCCGAGGTAGGGCGGGTAGCGGTTGCTCATGCGCTCGAGGTTGACCACGACGAAGACCTGCTGGTCCCGCGTCAGGCTCTGCCAGTTCGTGGGCAGGTAGATGCGTGGCTCGTGCAACTGGGCGTGCTCTACGTTGATGGTTGCGAGCAGGTGACTGGTGCAGACCGGTCCGGTGACGTCGGCCGCGCAGTCGCGGGACCACTGGGGATTCACCTGCATGGGAAGGTTGTGCGGGGGGTTGATCAGGGGAGCGGGGCCTGAACTGGCCCCGGCCCCCGTGCCCAGGGTTACCGCGAGCACGAGCGAGCTGGCTACTACGGTGAGGATTAGGCGAAGGTGTGTCATGACCGCACTGTGCCGACCACGGGGTCTGGGACACTCGCCACGTCGTGGGTGGTCGCCCCGATCGTCACCCGGGGCCTCGCTGTCATCATCGACCCCGCCACGCCGGCCACTCTACGTCGCTGAGTCAACCGCACCCACGAGCGCCCGAGCCGTCGCTGCAAAGCCCTGCACAGGTCCCTTGCAGGACTCGGACTCGGCCGCGGCGATTCGTGGCGGCAGCGGCGTCGCGGTAAACGGCGACTCCCTCTACTGGACTCAGTGCTACGACTCCGCTAACCCCACTGCGCCGTGGGGCATCATGAAGGTCAACCTGGACGATACGAGCGCCAGCGTGATCGATCCGGACATCCAAGTGTTCAGTCTGGCCGCCGACGCCTCCAACCGGTACTGGTCGGGTCACGATATCAACGTGAACCCCACTATCACGCAGGCGAACTTCGACGGCTGCAACGCCCACACCGTCGTCTTGACGAGCGCAAACGCATCGCCGTTACCCATCTTCTCTGGGGTAGCCATCAGTAGTTCCCTTCTGTACTGGTCCGACGTCAATTACGGAACCATCGGTATGACCGACCTGGACGGCAGCAGTCAGAGCACGATGGTCTCCGGAACGTCCCCCATCGATGGCATTGCGATTGGCTGTCGCGGCGTCTCAGGAATCTCGACGCGAGGAGATCGCGGGTCTCGCCCGATGGGGCGACCCGTTTCTCACCCGGTGTTCCGTGATCGAGTGAGCCCAGTCCCGACACTCACGGTACCCAATCGTGGGTGTCGGGACTGGACGACGACCGGGGAGATCGACGCTGCCACCGAGTGCGACTTATGTCGGCGTCACCGCCTCAGAAGCACACCGAAGTCAGTGACAACTCAACCTCGGCCATCGTGCGCCAGGAGTTAGCGATGAGGCGACGTCGTTCGATCCCACGAGGAACCACGCACTACCGGCGCACTACCGTCTGAGCTGGATTTTGTGTGAGATACGACGTCCTTGTGGACGCGCGGTGAACACAGCGACCAGGGTGGTCGTCGCCTACGACCGAGGTGGGCCGGCCGCCACGTAGTCGCGCACGTCCGCGAAGTCGAGATCGAAGGGTCCCGGACCGGTGAGGAACCACGTCACACCCGCACGGGCCCACTCCTCGTAGCGCTCATCAGCCCGGTGGACGAGACGCTCATCGCGTTCACCCCAAACAGCGATGTCGAAGTGATCCACGTCAGCGCCAGCTTCACCCAGGCGGATCCTCAACTCCTCGACCTGCGTGGGCTCGGTGATCTGGATGACCATCATCCCGTCGTGGCGGGCGGCGCGTCGGATGGGACCGAGGTGGGGCCAACGACCGGCGGTCCACGTCGGAATCCCTGACGGGCGCAGGGCGGTGGGTCGATACGCGACGTCCCGAGCCGTCACGAACTCCCCGTCGACGGCTACGACGTCGCCACGCACTAGACCAGCAAAAACCTCCAGGCCCTCGTCGAGGGCGCGAGCGCGCGATGCGAGGTCGGTCAACTCACCAAAGCAGGCGAGATCGCCTTCGGGGTAGTCGTCCCCGAGACCGAAGCCCATGACGAGACGCCCGCCTGAGAGACGATCGAGCGTGACGGCCTGACGAGCCACCACCTGGGGTCGACGACGAATCAGCGGAGTCACCATCGGGCCGACCACGATCCGCGAGGTCCGCACCGCCATCACCGCGAGGCAGGCGTAGGCATCGGCGATCTCGCGAACGGGGGCCGCATAGCGCAGGTGGTCCCAGACGAAGAACCCGTCCCAACCCGACTGCTCCGCCTGTACCGCGAGCTCACCCATGCGCGCGGCGTCGGCGAGACCGTCGAAGGGAGGAAGGAAGAGTCCGTATCGCATGGCCACCCCAATCGTCGCTCCGAGTCTTACCACCCACCGGAATACGGGATGGGAACCACTGACACGTAGCGATCAAGGTCGAGACGCATGAGGGGTAAGTTCCGATCGGGCGCGACCGCCGAGGCACGTTCGCCGAAGCGCACGGCGCCGAGGCGAGTGCAGAAACCCTCGGCGTGCGGATCGGATTCGAGCTCGAGGGCCCGCCGACCCCATTCGCGCGATCGCTTGACACAGGCCCCGACGAGCGCTCGACCGACACCACGTCCAAAGTACCCGGGCTCCACCCACAGGTCCTCGAGCCAGGCGCGCTCCTTCTCGTCGTCGAGCACCGCGAAACCCACGGCACGATGGCCGTCGAAGGCGACGACGCAGTCGCGTCCGGCGTCAACGAGATTACGTGTAACCGAGGTTGCACCGAAACGAGCCATGAAGTCGTCGTGATAGCCCCAGGAGGCTTTCGATCGCATCGTGAGTGCGACGAGTTCGTCTCGACGGCCTTCGGCTTCAGTGGCATCGAGCCAGCGCAACGTGTGAGCAGCCCGCGATTCATTCATCGCCACATCCCGACCCGGTGCGCACCGATCGATCACGGTCGGCTCCGATGCCGTACGTCAACGCACGGAGGGCTGGCACATCGATCTTCGTCAACGACAGCACGCTAGACAATGCGGCAGTACCCCCGACCGCATCAATCAGGTGAGCACGCCCGGACATCCTCGAGCGTTGTTGGACCACCTCGTCACAGAAGGTCGCGCCGTCACCTCGACGCGCCCCTTCGTCCACACGACCTTGCGTTCGTACTTTCAGCACACTCACGTCGTATCCCAGCACGACGGACCTTCGCGACACGGCGAGAAGCAGGCGCGACGCACCATCGTTGTCGTGCTGGACATATCCCCATGGACGAGGAGTTTTGTCCCATTGTCCGCGCTCGCCGCGTACGAAAGGACGTTCTCTCGCAACGACGAAGGGCGACGGGTGGGTCATGAAACAGGCCGGACCTTCTTCAACAACGTCGCCAACTGGCAACGCGTACCCTTCGAGGTCGACCCACCGAATCGGTGGACACCAGGGTTGATTGCCACGTGGTGGCGGTCGACGCCTCCGCGAGCAGCACCCCACGGCCGAAACCCAACGCGCTGAACCAGGGGCGTCGAGGTGCAAGTGGGGTACGTGACAGCGCTTTGTCGAGCGCGAAACGAGCAGCCGCCAAGGGGACGCGTCTACCGGTCATGAGCTGACCTCGCGCCAAGTCGAGTCGTACGCCAACGCCGTGCCGTACACCGAACTCCTTCAGCGACCATCGGCGGACGACTTGACGAGCTTCATCGTCATGTGCGAGTCGAGCTTGTCCACACCGGGCACGTCGCCGAGGCGTGAGGAGATGAACGCCTCGTAGCTTTCGATGCTGTCGGTGGCGACACGCAAGATGTAGTCGGGCAGCCCGAACATCCGACGCACGTCGATGACCTCATCGAAGCGCGCGACCCCCGCCTCGAAGGCCTCGAACGTGGCACGGTCCTTGTGCGTGAGGTCAACGAACACCAGCACCTCAAAGCCGAGTCCGATCGCCGTGGGGCTGATCCGTGCGCTGTAGCCGAGAATCACCCCATCGCCCTCCAGGCGCTTGACACGTCGCAGACACGGCGCCGGGGTGAGGCCGATGCGCTCGGCGAGCTCGACATTCGACAGGCGACCGTCACGTTGTAGTTCTGCAATTATCTTGCTGTCAATCTCATCCATACGCTTTATTATTGCACGCGTTACCGGATACACCGTTATATTCGCTATTTCTATGCGCTAATTACAACGTAATATTGTGCACATGAGTGAGACCACGCGCTTTCCACCTCGCGACCGTGACGCACGAGTAACGGGTGCCGACTTCCCCGAGCGAGCCGCGATCACGCGCGCGGCCGTGGGAATCGGCGTCTACGCGGGCGCCTTCGGCGTCACGTTTGGGGCAATCGCCATCGCATCCGGCCTCACCGTTTTCCAGGCCCTCCTCATGAGCGTCGTCGCCTATACCGGTGCGTCGCAGTTCGCCTTCGTGGGTGTTATCGCCGCCGGTGGCTCGCCCCTCGCGGGATTGTCCGCGGCCCTCCTACTGGGTACGCGAAACATGTTCTACGGCGTACCCGTGACCCAGGTCGTGCAACCTCGGGGTTTGCAGCGACTCTGGACCGCCCACTTCGTCATCGACGAGACCACCGCGATGGCCGTCGCCCAGCGCGACTCGCGAGCCGGTCGCTACGCCTTCTGGGCGACGGGCGTAAGCCTGTACTCGCTCTGGACCGTGGGGACGTTGGCCGGAGCGCTCATCGGCAGCGGCATCAACACTGCCGCCTTCGGTCTGTCCGCCGCCGCTCCGGCGATCTTCCTCGCCCTCCTCTGGCCCCAGCTCTCACGCGACGGGGCCGCCACCGTGGCGATCGTGGCGGCGCTAGTGACCCTCGTGCTCATCCCACTCACCCCTCCGGGGGTGCCGATCCTCGCCGCGGCAGTGGTGGCGGTAGTCGTCGGTGCGACACCGTCGCGGTCCCCACGTGTTCAGGAGGCTTCGTGATGTCGCTCTGGATCATGGTGGTGCTGACATCCCTCGGTAGTTACGGCCTCAAGCTCGCCGGAGTCTCCCTGCCCCGGTCCGTCCTCAACCACCCTCGGGTCCAGCGAACGGCGTATCTACTTCCCCCGGCGATGCTCGCCGCCTTGATCATGACCGGCCTCGTTGACGCCAATGGTCACTACGGCGTGGACTGGCCCGTGCTCGCTGGCGTCGGCGCGGGGGCCATCGCCATGCGATTCAAGGCCTCACTCGTAACCGTCTTCATCGTCGCCATCGTCGCCTGCGCCGTCCTCCAGCTCATCGTTTGAGAAGTGGTGCGAGGGTGGCCTCGTCGATTTCGAACCCTGCGTGGACGACACGCCATGAGCAGCCCTCAGTCTTCGGTCGCCGCATCGCGTTCACCACCACCCGCCGTGGGCAACACGCCAATCGTCGCGGCCGTCGTCGTTCGTGACGCCAGGGGTACGACGAAGACCGCGTCGCCGACCTTGAGGCTCGATACGCCGACACGGTTGTGCCCGCGCAGTACGACCGTCGCCGGAGTCAACGCGTAGGTTGCAGCGGCCCCGGATCGGTAGCGAACGGTGAGCGAAGTCGAGGAGAGCGCGACCACCGAGCCCTGTGTCACCGACGTCGCGGTCACCACTGACGCCTCAGTGGCGCGGGCGGACCCGGTCGAGGTCGTCGCGCCAGTACTCAGCGTCGCAATGGGTGCGGTCGACTTCGCGACCGCCACGGACGCGACCGTGGCTGAAGGGGACGAGGAGAGCGTGGCCGTCGCCACACCACCGCCGAGTGCCGCCATCGCGGTCAGCGCCCACAGGCTCGCTCGCTTCAGTCGCTTGGCGGTCGAACGGTACACGGTGTCTCCTCATCGTCGGCGAAATCGATCCGCACCCAGCGTGCCGGGCCCAGGTGAGGGATCACGCAATGGGCAATAAGCCGCCGATAAGAGTTCGCGCCCGAGCCACCGTGAATGGCGCGTCGCTCGCCCCCGTCGCGACGTCGCGGCACGCCCCAGGACCGACGCCACCTCGCGCGACGAGCTGTCCGTGCGTTAGCGTCGTAGCGAGAGCGACGAGGACGATAATCATGGCCGAGGACCGATCCACACTGAGCAGCGTCGAGCGCGAACGGGCGTCCGTCTTCCATTCGTGGTCGGCGCAAGCCTCCATCAATCCGCTGATGGTTCGTAGCGCTTCGGGGGTCACCGTGACCCTCGAGGACGGCACCTCGTACCTCGACTTCTCGTCCCAACTGGTCAACACCAATCTGGGCCACCAACACCCCGACGTGGTCGCGGCCATCCAGGCCCAAGCCGCGACACTCTGCACGATCGCCCCCCAGCACGGGTACGAGTCACGGTACCGCGCCGCCGAAATGATCCTCGACCACTCCTTTGACGGCGCGGCCAAGGTCTTCTTCACTAACGGCGGCACCGAGTCCGTCGAGCACGCCGTGCGTATGGCGCGCCTGCACACGGGTCGCTTCAAGGTCGTCGCGGCGTATCGCAGCTACCACGGTGCGACCTCGACGTCGATCACGCTGACCGGCGATCCACGCCGCTGGCCGAACGAGCAGGGGTCGTCGGGCGTCGTGCACTTCTTCGGCCCGTACCTCTACCGGTCGTCGTACCACTCGACGACCCCCGAGCAAGAGGCCGAACGCGCGCTCGCGAGCCTCGACGAGACGATCCGCTTCGAGGGTCCGTCCACCATCGCGGCGGTGATCCTCGAGACGGTCCCCGGCACGGCGGGTGTCCTGTTGCCACCGCCCGGCTACCTCGCGGGCGTGCGCGAGATCTGCGACCGCTACGGCATCGTGTTCATCGCCGACGAGGTTATGGCCGGATTCGGCCGCACGGGTGCCTGGTTCGCCTACCAGAACTACGACGTGCGACCGGACCTCGTCACCTTCGCCAAGGGCGTGAACTCGGGGTACGTCCCCCTCGGCGGCGTCGTCGTCAACGAGGCCATCAGCCACTCCTTCGACGACCGCGTCTACCCGGGCGGGCTCACGTACTCGGGTCACCCGCTCGCCTGCGCCGCAGCCGTGGCGACGATGGAGGTGATGGAGCGTGACGGCGTGATCGAGCACGCGGCGCGCGTGGGCAACGAGATCATCGCCCCCGAGTTGGCCGCCATCGCCCAACGCCACCCGAGCGTCGGCGAGGTTCGCGGCATCGGCGTCATGCACGCGGTCGAGTTGGTGAGCGACCGAGCGACGCGCGAGCCACTGGCGCCTTACGGATCGAGCTCACCAGCGATGAACGAGGTCATCGCGGCCTGTCGCAACGAAGGGTTGCTGATCTTCGCGAACTTCAACCGGCTCCACGTCGTGCCGCCGTGCATCATCGGCGAGGCGGACCTACGCGACGGCCTCGCCCGCCTCGACCGAGCGCTCGCCACGGCAGACCGCTACTACACCGGGTCGTGACCAACGACGAACGACGCGTTGCGGTCGCGACGCGATTGCGCGCTCTCGGCCACGCCTTCGTCGACCGTGAGTTGAGCGACGACGAGTTGGACCGACTCGTCGCTGACGTGGACGCGTTGCTCGCCCGGGTCGAGTCGGGCGGCGCGCGGACCGTCTCGATCGACCCCGACCTCGTCGAGGCCTTCACGGCCCAGCGCCTCGACACCGTGACCTACCTGCACGAGTACCTCGTGAGCGACTCGGTCGTCGCCGGCGGTGCGAACCCGATGGGCCTGGGCGCACGGCACTGGCGCGACGGTGACGTCGCCGTGATGGAGGCCGTCATCGGCAAGGCCTTCGAGGGCGCCCCGGGACGGAGCCACGGCGGCATCATCGCCACCCTGATCGACGAGACGATGGGCTTCGTGCTCGGCCTGCACGGCCTGTTCGCGTTGACGGCCCGGCTCGTCGTCACCTACCGCGCGGCGGCGCCCATTGGTGAGGCGGTCGAGGCGCGCGCGTGGCTCGAGCGCCGCGACGGTCGAAAGCTCACCATCGGCGCCACGGTCTCCGCGGGCGACGTCCGCGTCGCTGACGCTGAAGCGCTCTTCATCACCGTGGACGCGACCAACTTCCTGGATCAACCCGAGTCGCACTGAGTGGGCCTGCGGCTTCGTCGTCGCTTCCGCGCCGTCAAGGTGCCCGAGGTCGACCTCCGGTTCTGGTACGTCAAGTTGTTGACGACGGCGATGGGCGAGTCGACGTCGGACTTCCTCGTCCACCGCTTCAACCCCGAGCTCGCCGTGCTCGCCGGTGCCGCCGTCTTCGCTGGGGTGCTCTGGCTACAACTGCGCAGCCCGCGCTATCTCGTCGTGACCTACTGGAGCGCCGTGGTGATGGTGAGCGTCTTTGGCACGATGTGCGCCGACGTCGCGCACGTCGCCCTCGGCGTGCCCTACGTCGTCTCGACGATCACGTTCGCGCTCACCCTCGCGGCGGTCTTCAGCCTCTGGTACCGGGTCGAGCGGACGCTCTCTATCCACACCATCGACACGACCCGCCGTGAGCTCTTCTACTGGGCCGCGATCACCACGACCTTCGCCCTCGGCACGGCCGCCGGCGACTACGCCGCCTACGTCGTCGGACTCGGTTACCGGGATTCGGGGGTGTTGTTCCTCGTGTTGTTCATCGCCCCGGGGCTCTACTTCGGCCTCGCGCGGCGCCACCCCGTCGCCACGTTCTGGACGGCCTACGTGCTCACACGTCCCCTCGGCGCCTCGTTCGCGGACTGGGTCGGCGTCAGTCACGCCCGCGGTGGCCTCAACGCCGGACCAGGGACGCTGGCCCTCGTGTTGACCGGGCTGATCGCCCTCGGCGTCGCCGGCGCCGCCCACGGCCAACGGGCCCAGTCGCACCCATAGAATCCGCCCATGCCCGCCATTACCGTCGAAAACCCCTTGGAACTCCCGCGTCTCGTCGCGCCCCTGGTGAGCGACCGTCCCCGACGGGTGACCTCGATCACGACCGCGCCGCGCGGTCTCGAGGGTGAGGGGTTCCCCGTCCACCGGGCCTTCGCCGGCGTTGACCTCGCTGACCTCGACCCGTTC
>JAKBGV010000050.1 GCA_021837305.1 Actinomycetes bacterium | reverse complement strand
TGATCGGGCTCGGCGTGGGTATCGACTACGCCGTCTTCCTGACCACCCGGTTCCGCCAACTGATGATGGACGGGGCCGACCCGGTCGACGCCGCGGGATTCGTCACGGCGAGCAGTGGACGAGCGGTCTTGGTCGCGGCGAGCACCGTCGCCGTCGCCATGCTCGGGCTGTACGGGTCGGGGATGACCTTCATCGGCCAGCTCGGCCTCGGCGCGGTCTTCTCGATCCTCACCGCGGCCCTCGGGGCCGTCACCCTCGTCCCGGCGGGCCTCGCCCTCGCGGGGCGACGGATCGACCGGTGGTCGCTGCGCACCCCGGTCGCCGAATCCGGTTCGTCGAGCGACGGATGGCACCGCTACGCCGCGGCGATCGGACGCCACCCGTGGCGCTACCTGGTACTCGGCGTCGGCGCCCTCGCCGTGATCGCGATCCCCCTCTTCTCGCTGCAGTTCGGCCACGTTGGCGACAGCGCCGACCCGACGAGCTTCACCGACCGGCGGGCCTATGACCTCATCGCCAAGGGTTTCGGGCCGGGCGCGAACGGGCCGCTGACGGTGGTCGTGGCCGGAGGGCTCAGCGCGTCGTCGACGCTGGCGCACCGCCTCGAGCGCGACCTCACCGCGAGCGCCGACGTGGCTCGGGTCTCACCCTTCGCGCCCAGCCCCGACGGGCGACTCCTCATCGCCACCGTCATCCCGGCGAGCGACCCCCAGCTCGCCGCGACCTCCACTCTCTTCACGGGACTGACCCAGACCACCCTGCCCCGAGCGTTGGCCGGCACTCCCTACCGCGCGTACGTCACGGGGCCCACCGCGTCCCAACTGCAGTTCGACGGCGTGGTGCGCTCGCGCACACCGTTGATCGTGGGGCTCGTCATCCTCCTCGCGTTCCTCCTCATCATGACGGCCTTTCGTAGCCTGGTGCTGGCGCTCACGGCAGCGGCGTTGAACTTGCTCAGCATCGGGGCCGCCTACGGCGTCGTGGTCGCCGTCTTCCAGTGGGGTTGGGGACGCGGTCTGATCGGCGTGAACGAGAACATCCCGATCGAGTCCTACGTGCCGATGATGATGTTCGCCATCGTCTTTGGACTCTCGATGGACTACGAGGTGTTCTTATTGTCGCGGGTGAAGGAGCTCTGGGAGGTCAGCCACGACAACCACGACGCCGTCGCGGGGGGCCTCGCGAGCACCGGCCGGGTCATCAGCGCCGCGGCGATGATCATGATCAGCGTCTTCCTGTCTTTCGTGACGTCGAACCTGGTCGTCGTGAAGCAGCTCGCCGTCGGGCTGTCGGCCGCGGTGTTGATCGACGCCACGATCGTGCGACTCCTGCTCGTGCCCTCGACCATGTTCCTCCTCGGCCAGCGGAACTGGTGGCTGCCGAGTTGGCTGGACCGGATCCTGCCCCACCTCGACATCGAGGGCGAGGTCGACGCGCCTCGATCAGGCGAGTAGGCGAACGCGGGCGCTGCGATTCCATCCAGTCGCGCCGCGCGACGGGCGTCGTCGACCTCGGCGCGCTTACTCGACGCGGCCTCGGTCTCGGACAGCGCCAGCGCGTGGCTCACCACTCGGTTGAGATCTCCGCAGCACGGTCGGGGCCGATCACTCTACCGGTTGGCTCTTGGCGGCGCCATCGGCGACGTTCTTGTCGTCTTGAATAGACAAGACGGGATTGGTGAGCCCGAAGTGGGCGGCCGTTGCGACCGTGACGGTGAGGACCACCGTCGGCTTGCCCGGAGCCGACAGGCTGTAGCGGAAGTCAATCGACCTGAACGTCGGTGTCGCAGTGGTGGACGCACCGTGCCCCGGCAGCGTCGACGCCGGTGTCGTCGCCGTGCTGACGCCGGTCGATCCGGCCGCACCCGTTGACCCGCTAGGACTCGTCGTCCCGGTAGTGACCGCCGTACGCTGCAACCCCAACTGGGCAACGGATCCGCCCGTGAATATGTACTCACCGGTCGTAGCGGGACCCTTCAGGGCCACGACGGACTGGAGTTCCCTGACCGTGCACGTCGCGACCGAGGCGCACGGCTGAAGCGACACCGAAACCGTCACCAGTTTGCTCGCCGACCCCTCACAGGACACGAAGAAATTGCCGACGGCCCGTGACTGCTTGCCACAGACCACCGTGATCGCGCCACCGGTGGACGCCCCCGCCGGCGACTTGGAGAGGGGCACGAGAACGCCCGCTCCTAGGATGATGATCGTGGCGATCGTGGGACCGATCCCGCGCAAGACCGCACGCTTCGTGGAACAGGGCTTTGTGAGCGAGTGCGTCATGCCCCCCCTTTGAACCTATTGACCGAAGAGTACATCACCGTTTCGCAACACGTCAGTGATTTCACGGGGTTACTGGGACGCCGGGCGCGTCAGCGCTTCGGTGCCCCGCGCTCGCACAGTTCCACCTCATCGCGAACGCGGCCCATCACGTGGCGTGTCAACCGCGTGTGGCCAAGTTCCATCCAGTCGCGCGCCGCGACTCGTCGGGTCGGTGATGCACGACCGCGACGCCGCGCCGGCCAGCCTGGCTTCAGTCGGTGGGCCGCACCCGGGCGCGCAGCGATTCCATCCAGTCGCGCGCCGCGCGACGGGCGTCGTCGATCTCGGCGCGCTTGTTCGACGCGGCCTCCCCGGTCACCGGGTAGGAGCCGAGGAACTTCACGCGCGCCAGGTGGACCTGGAGGTCGACCAGGCAGTCGGCCACGATGTCGTCGTCGACGTGACCCTCGAACTCGATCACGAAGCAGTAGTCACCGAGGCCGAGCTTGGTCGGTCGGCTCTCGAGTTTGGTCAGGTTGATGTCTCGCGCGGCGAAGCGCCCGAGGATCCCGTAGAGCGAGCCGGGCCGGTCGTTGTCCTGGAAGCACACGATGGTCGTGCGGTCATGTCCGGTGGGCGCCGCGATGGCGTCGCGGCCCACGACGACGAAGCGCGTGGCGTTGCCCGGGTGGTCCTCGATGTCCGGGGCGAGCGACTCGAGGCCGAACAGCTCGCCGGCCATCGCCGAGCCGACGGCGGCCCACGGCTCGTCGGACTGGGAGACGAGCCGCGCCGCCTCCGAGGTCGACGTGGACTGGACGACGGCGGCGCGCGGTATGCCAGCGAGGAATCCGCGGACCTGGGCGAGGGCGTGCACGTAGCTGTACACCGTGGTGACCGAGGCGAGCGAGACGCCCGGGCGCGCCAGGAGGTGCAGGTGGATCGGACGCACGACCTCGCGCTCGATGTAGAGGTCGTAGTCGAAGACCAGCCCGTCGATCGTCGCCGAGACGGTGCCCTCGATCCCGTTCTCGATGGGCAGCAGCGCCCGGTCGAGCCGACCACCCGCGACGTCGGCGAGCAGGTCGCCGATCGTGGCGACCGCGACCGCCCGACCGCTTTCGAGCGTGGTGACGGCCTCGTGCGAGAACGATCCCTCCGGGCCGAGGAAACCGATCGTCGTCGTGCTCATGCCATATGCTACCGACCGGTTCGACCGGCCCACCTCGACGGGTCGGCCCGGGTGTCTACGATAGCAAGGGCCTCATTCGAAAGGTAACGAGTTATGGGACATCCGATGTTTGAATACGACGCTGAGGCGACCAACGCCATTCTCGACTACTGCCGTGACCGGCTCGCCATGGACCCCGTCCCGCTCGACTTCGGCGGGCTCGCCCCGTTGCCCATGGACGAGCTCGCGACCATGATCACCGCCGAGGGCCGCGCGCCACTCGAGGTGCTCGACTTCTTCGAGCGGGCTCTCGCCCCGGCCGTCGTCTCCAGCGACGTGCCCACCTACCTCGCCTTCATCCCCAACGCGCCGACCAAGAACTCGCTGCTCTTTGACATGGTGGTCGCTTGTTCGGGGCTGAACGGCACCAGCTGGCTCGAGTCGGCCGGCGTCGTCGTCGCCGAGAACCAGGCGCTCGAATACCTGGCCGGTCGCGCAGGCATGCCCGAGGGGTCCGGCGGCGCCTTCGTCTCGGGCGGCTCCATGGGCAACCTCGCCGGACTCACCGTCGGGCGCGACGTCGGGCGCACCCTTCACCCCGAGCTCGACCCGCGCGCGGTGCGCTACGCCATCTCCGCCGACGCCCATTCGAGCGTCGGCAAGGCGCTGCACGTGATCGGCGTGGACGCGCTACTCGTGAAGACCGACGACCACCGCTTCACCCGGGAGGCGCTGATCGAGGCGCTCGCGGCGGACCCGCACCCCGAGACCGTGATCGGCGTCGTGGCGACGTCGGGGACCACCAACGCCGGCATCGTCGACGACCTCGAGGGACTTGGCACCTACGCGCGCGAGCACAACCTCTGGTTCCACGTGGATGGCGCCTACGGCGGCGCGGCCATGATGTCGGCGACTGACGGCCACCTCTTTGCGGGACTGCGCCACGCCGACAGCTTCGTCGTGGACCCCCACAAGTGGCTCTTCGCGCCACTCGACTGTGCGGCCCTGATCTATCGCAACCCCACCGTCGCGCGCAAGGTGCTGGCCCAGCAGGCGAGCTACCTCGACATCCTGCACAACACCGACGACGAGCACTACGAGTGGAACCCCTCGGACTTCGCGATCCACCTCTCCCGGCGCGCGCGCGGCCTGCCGTTCTGGTACTCGCTGGTCACCTACGGCACGGCCGCGTTCGAGTCCGCGATCCAGGCGTCGATCGACCTCGCGCGACGCACCGAGTCGATCATCGGCGAGTACGACCACGTCGAGATGGTGCGCCCGAGCAGCCTGTCGGTCGTGATGTTCCGTCGACCCGGGTGGAGCGACGAGCGCTACAACGAGTGGAGCCTGCAACTGCTGCGCGACCAGATCGCCTTCGTCACCCCGACCAAGTGGGAGGGTGAGACGATCGCCCGCTTCGCGTTCCTGCACCCTGACACCGACGAGGCCCTCGTGCGCCGCATCCTCGAGACGATGCGGGACTAACGGCCCTTTAACAGCGGGTCGCTCGGGTCACGCACGACGGCGCCGCGGCGCTGGGCCGCGGCCCAGGCGACGCCCCCGAGCGCCTCGAGCACGACGCGGTTGCCGAGGTACGCGGTGATCTCCGCGTGGTCGTAGGGCGGCGAGACCTCGACGACGTCGAGCCCGCCGAGGGGGCCCTCCATGGCGATGCGGCGCACGGCGTCGAGCAGCTGGCGGCTCGTCAGCCCGCCGGGTTCGGGCGTGCCGGTGCCCGGCGCCGAGCCGGGGTCCACGACGTCGACGTCGACCGATAGGAAAATCGCGTCGCAGTCGGTGCGCGCCAGCTCGAGGGCTTCGTCGAGCACGGCGTCAAGGCCCCGGGCCACGATCTCGCCCATCTCGAAGCTGCGCATCTGCTGGTCGGCCATCCAGTCGAGCGTCTCGGGCTCCGGCCAGTAGCCGCGCAGCCCGATCTGGATGAACCGGTCACCGCGACAGGCCCCGGACTCGATGAGTCGGCGCATCGGGGTGCCGTGGCCGTAGAGCGAGCCCATCTGGGTGTCGCCGGTGTCGGCGTGCGCGTCGAAGTGGATGACCGAGACCCGGCCCCAGCCGACGTGGCGCGCGAGGGCGGTCACGTCGGGCAGCGCGATGGTGTGGTCGCCGCCGAGCACGACCGGCAGCACGCCCGCGGCCGCGACCGCGGCCACCCGGTCCTCGAGTCGCTGCAGCGACGTCTCGGTGTCCCCCGAGGGCATCTCGACGTCACCGAGGTCCACCACACCCAGCTCGACGAGCGGGTCGACGCCGAGCGCCAGGCTCGGCCGCGACCCGTCGTGGGGCAGGTAGTCGGTGATGCGGATGGCCTGGGGGCCGAAGCGACAGCCCGAGCGGTGCGAGGTCCCCCCATCGAAGGGCGCCCCGATGATCGCGGCGTGCGCGTCGCCCCACGTCGAGCGGTCCTCGGGATCGGCCGCGGGCACCCCGAGGAAGGTGGCGTCTGGTCCGTAGAGATTTCCGATGCGCATGGCGGTCCTTACTGGTTAGTGGCGTGGTCGGCCCCGGCGTACGAGGGGTCGTTGAGCGCCGTGGCGAGGTCGCGACCGTGCTTGAGCACGAGCGAGACGTGTCCGTCGTCGGCGAAGTAGGACGTGGTCGCGCCGGGGATGGTTTCGCCCAGCCACCGGCCGTGGGTCGGCGGGACCATCAGGTCGTGCTCGCCGTACCAGATCGCCACGGGCACCGCGATCGTCGCGAGGTCAAAGCCCCACGGCTCGAGCATCGCGCGGTCGTCGTCGTAGAAGCCCCGCCACCCCGTGGCGAAGGCCTCGCGCATGGAAGCGGCCATCAGAGCCCGGACGTCCTCACCGTCGAGTGCCGCCCGGTCGACCGGGGACAGCAGTCCACCGAAGAGCGGGATCACGCTCGCCGGCGTCGCCGCCGCGAAGGCCGCTGCGGTCTCGGCCATGAAGGCTTCGTACGCCGGACCCGCCTCGCGGGCCAGCGCGAACTCCTCGAGGTTCTCCGGTCCCATCCCCTCGGTCCAGTCGAACCCGGCGTCTACCGGGGCCACACCGGCGAGCGACCACGCCGCGAGACAGCGCGGGGCGCCGAGTGCCGCGCAGGCGAGCGCGTGCGGCCCACCGCCCGACCAGCCGACCGCGAGGTAGCGGTCGCGCCCGAGGGCGTCGAGTGCGGCGTGGACGTCCTCGACGACCGAACCCACCGCCCGGCCCGCCCGTCGCGTCGACGCGCCGTACCCGGGTCGACTCACGCCCACGACGAACAGGTTGAACGCCTCGGCCACGTCAGAAAGGAGCCGCACCAGCGACCCCGTGCCCGGTGTGCCGTGGTGCAAGACGACGGTTCGACCCGTCGGCGGCCCGATCGAGGCGACCTCGAGACGGCGTCCGTCGGGCCCGTCGATCACCCGCTCGATGAAGTCGTCATGGTCGTTGGTCATAGCGAGACTCACCTTACGTCGTTGACGTGGCACCGAACCCGGTCAGTGCTGCACGCTGAGCACGGCCCCCGTGTTCAACAGCTCGACCCAGGTCTGCCCGGGGGTGAGCGCCAAGGGCTTACCCGAGACACTCTTGTAGACGATCGGGTCGCTCAGCGACGGGCCCCGTGACCACGTGCCCTGGACCTCCTTGCCCGCGCTGAACAGCGTGACCGGACCCGAGCCCAGGAGGTTCGCGTACGACGTGAACGTCCCGACACCGTTGACGTAGTCGACCCACATCACGAGCACGTTGACCGGCGACACGCGGACCCCGGTCCCCGTGATCACGGGCTGACCGAAGAGGGTGCGGTCCCACGACGCGGTCTTCGCGTCCCAGGTCCACGTGACGGCGTAGATGCTCGGGAACGGCACGGTGAGCGACGCGACCGCGGGCCCGTGAACGCTCGTGGACGGCGCGCGGTAGGTGAAGAGGGGCTTCGGCGGCACCGGCGCACCCTTGAAGGTGAAGAGCGATGGTCCGACGGCGTAGAGGTTGTGCGGGGCGAGTCGGTTGGGGTCGCGGAACATCGCGGCGCCGGCGTTGGACTCCTGGACCAAGGTCACGGGCGCTTTGGCGATCGCCGCCAGGGCGTAGGGCGCGCCCCCGGAGAAGGCGAAGATCCCCCCGAGGGGGAAGACGATCTGCTCATCGGTCGGGCGCACCGAGCGCACCGGACCGATCTTGGCGGGCGCGTGGGAGTTGAAGATCGCGGCGAGGCGAGTGATGCCGCCATTCACGATCTCCTCGTAGACCACGTCGGCCTGGTCGAGTCCCCACTGGGGCATCGCCTCGGGCGTGTTCTCGATCTTGACGGTCAGAGCTGGCCGGTGAGCCGCCTGTCCCGAGGGGTCCGCGAGGCCGGTCAAGGGCGCGATGTCGGGCGAGACCGTCGTGGTCGTCGCGGGCGCCGACGTGGACGTGGTCGAACCGCCGTTGGTGGACGTCTGATGCCGGTAGGCCAGCGCCGTCACGGCGAGCACAGCGAAGACCAGGAGCGCGATGAGAGAGCGTCGCACGGCTAGGACGGGTCCGCGTCGTCGAGCAGGCTCTTGTAGATCACCGTGTGCGGCAGCTGGGTCTCGGGGCTCAGGTGCTCCGAGCCCGGCACCGTCTTCCAACCGGTCGCACGGTAGAAGCCGAGCGCCGTGTCACGGCCGTTGGCCCAGATCTCCTCGACGCCGCGCTCACGCAGGATCGCCTCGGCCGTCTCAGCGACGCGCGCGCCGTAGCCGCGTCCCTGCACGTCGAAGTCGGTCGCCATGTAGCGCAACTGGTAGGTCACGCGTTCGGGGTGCACGGGCGACGTCGACGGGTAGTACGACGACGTCACGACGAGCCGCTCGCCGAGCAGGCCCGCCACGTGCAACGCCGTCTCGTCGTCGTCGCGGGGGTCGACCACGGAGATGGCCGGGTCGTCGCCGCGCAGCACGCGGCGACGCACCGCGTGTAAGGCGACCGCGTTCACACGCTCGACACGGAACTGGGGGGCTTCAGGACTCAAGATGTTTCACCATGGTGATCAGCTGCAGGGAGGGGTCTCGGTCCATGGTAATCAACTCGCCCGTCGCCACAAATCCGACCTTCTCGTAGAACCGACGCGCTCGCGCCACCGTCGAGGTGACGTGCAGGTAGAGCCTGTCACCACCCTGGGCGCGCGCCCAGCCGGCCACGGCGTCCACCAGTGCGCCGGCGAGTCCAGTGCCGCGCGCGTTGGGCGTGACGAACATCCCGTAGAGCCAGTGCGTGGCCGGGTAGCGCTCGCTCCACCCACCCGAGGCGATGCCGGCCGGTTGGCCGTCGTGGTAGCCGAGGTAGAAGTTCCAATCGGCCGCCATGGTGGCCCAACGCCGGTCCGGCCACGTGCTCGCGTCATCGAACGTCGCGCCGAAGGCGTCGGGCGTGTCACGCAGCGCCTCGAGGCGTAGCGCCCGCAAGACTGCGGCGTCGCGCACCGCGCACCGGCGTACGAGCAACGGCTCAGTCATCACCCATCCACCGTGCGACCTCGCGTTCGGTGAGGCTCCCCTCGGCCAACGCGCGACGGACCTCGTGGTGGTCGACCTCGGGTCGGTTCTGGGAGAGCTTGGCCTTACCCTCGATCGAGGTGACGACCACCGAGACCCCCACGATCGCGCGCACCTGGCGCTCGATGAACTCGTCGGGGGCGTCACGCACGTGCCACGGCGCCTCGGCGGAGGACTCGAAATGCTCCGTCTGGCCTTCGGCCTGCGTACGGGTCCACGTGGCGTCATCGTGTACGCGCACCGTGCCGCGGATCTCGGCCGCGACGTAGTTCCACGTCGGCACGACCTCCGGCGACGTCAGGCGGCTCGGGTAGTGGCGCGGCGAGACGTACGTACTCGCGGCGAGCACGAGGACGAGGACCTCGTCGCCGTCCGCGTCGCGCCACCAATCATTCGCCCGTGCGACGTGCGTCGAGATGGTGCGGCGATCATCGCCCACCACGATGGGCGCGAACACGCTGAGCAGGCCCGACGTCCTCGGGCGCACGTAGAACCCGGCGCCCGCCTCATTCACCATCGACCACGCATCGTCGTCGTCGAGCTTGAAACTAGGCAGGGTGTACACGCCGCCGTCCTCTCATCACGTCGCCTCGAGCTCGGGATGTAACCGACTGGTGGGTCCGTCCACGAGTTCGTCGCACGGGAAACAACGTAATACGCACCTCACGCGAGACGACACTCGTCGAGACCCTCGAGCACACCATCGTCGACACCGACGAGTCCTCCTGTGTCACGTCGACTTCGGAGGACGGGGTCGTGGCAGTGGCGTCACCCCCGCGACGATGGGCGACGTCGTACCGGCGGGCCACTGCGCGAGCAGGCTGTAGCGGTCCCCGCGGATCAGGCTGCGGCGCCACTCGACGGGTGTCTCCCCGGCCAGCACCAGTCGTTCGATGGCGAAGGCGGCGACGCCTTCGCCCAGACCGAGCAGTTCGCGCTCCTGTGCCGAAGGGACGAGCGGACGGATCCGCTCCCAGCCACCGGTGACGCGCACCGCCCCGTGCGTCGCCAGGACCTCATAGACGCTGCCGTGCGTGAGGTCCACCTTAAGGAGCACGTCGGCGAGCGGTGCGGGCAGCCACGACCGGTCCCAGGCGATCGGCTCGGCACCCGCGAAGCGCAACCGTTCGAGGAAGACCACCGCGCTGTCCACGGCGACCCCCAGCTCACGGGCCACCTCAGCGGGGGCGGTGGTGTGGGCCACGGCGCGCACCTCGCTGCGCTCCTCGATCCCCTGGGAGCGAATCGACGACGCCAGGCTGTAGAGGGAGTGGAGCGGCTGTTCGAGTATGGGTTGGGTGAGCGACGTGCCCCGGCCGCGCTGTCGTACGAGTAGTCCATCACTCGCCAGAC
>JAKBGV010000006.1 GCA_021837305.1 Actinomycetes bacterium | reverse complement strand
ACCTGAAAGAACTCGTCGATCATGTCGGCGAAGATCGCGACGAACTTGCAGCGCTCCAAGATGGGCAGGCGCTGGTCCTCGGCGAGGTCGAGTAGCCTCGCGCCGAACTCCAGGCGCGAGAGCTCGCGACTCGAGAATCGTTCGGGGCCGAACGCCTGAACGTCGAAACTCACGGGCCCCGCCTCTCTCAGTATTTTCGCCCTTCCTACGACTACTCTAAGAGGATGGCGAAGCAGATGCGCGCTCTGACGCCCCCGACGCCTCCCGAGTCCGGAGATGGCGAACGCGCCCGACGCTCGACCGAGCTCGGACTCATGGTCTTGGCCTGGATCATCTCCGCGTCGTTCTACGTGCTCGCCTGGCTCGGCGCGGTCGGGCACCTGCCGCCTGACCTGTGGCTCTTCCTCGTGGCGATGGTGGCCATCTCGCTCATGATGCACGTCGCGATCCGCATCTACGCGCCCCAGTCCTCCCAGGTGCTCCTACCCATCGCGACGCTGCTCAACGGGATTGGCTACGTCGAGATCGCGCGCTGGGACCCCCACCAGGCGGCCTACCAGTCGCTCTGGTTTCTCGTCAGTGCCATCGGGCTCGCCCTTACCCTCGCGCTGGTTCGCCACGTTCGCGACCTCGACCGCTACCGCTACCTCTCGCTCGTGGGCGCCATCGGGCTTCTGCTGCTGCCCCTCGTGCCGGGGCTCGGGATCAGCGTGGGCGGCGCTCGCCTGTGGATTGGCCTTGGGCCGATCACCTTCCAGCCGGTCGAGGTCGCCAAGATCCTCCTCGCGTTCTTCTTCGCCTCCTACTTCGCCGCCAACCGTGACCTGCTGTCCACCCCGACCCAGCGGATCGGCCGACGCCTCATCGTTCCACCGCGGACCCTGCTACCCATCCTCGCGGCGTGGGGTTTCGCCATGGTGATCCTCGGCGCGGAGAACGACATCGGCTTCGCCATGCTGCTCTTCGCCCTCTTCGTCGCGATGCTCTGGGTGACGACGGGACTGAAGACCTACGTCGCGATCAGCATCGCGCTGTTTGCCGGTGGGGCGTTGGTCGCGGCCAAGTACTTCACCCAGGTGTCTGTGCGCGTGAGCCTCTGGATCGACCCGTGGTCGGCGAAGAACTTCGCCTTCTCCCACCAGCTCGCCTACGGCTGGTTCTCCCTCGCCGCGGGCGGCGTCACGGGAACGGGTCTCGGACTCGGCCAGTCCGGGACGATCCCCGAGATCACGTCGGACATGATCATCGCGGCTATCGGCGAGGAACTCGGTCTGCTCGGCGTCATCGTCGTGCTGAGCCTGTTCGTGCTCTTCGTTGGGGAGGGATTCCGCATCGCCCAACGCGCCCACTCGGACTACGTGCGCCTCGCCAGCACCGCACTCACGGCCGTCGTCGGGCTCCAGGCCTTCTTCATCATGGCCGGGGTCCTACGGCTCCTGCCTTTCACCGGCATCACACTGCCGTTCATGGCCTACGGCGGTAGTTCGCTCGTGGCCAACTACATCATCGTCGCGCTGCTCTTGCGGATCTCCCACGAGAACAACCTCGACCTACGCGGCGGGGCGATTCGCCGCGTCGAGTTCAAGCGTCGTTAAACGATTCGAGGATGCTCTCGAGGCACAGGATTGGTGCCACGACCGTCTGACGCAAGGCCACAATCAATGCGTCGCTCGTGCGACAGTCCACCACCTCGCGGCCGCGCGGGGTCATCAGGTCGAGTTCGGCGTAGAAGATTCCAGCCTCGTGGCGCACAATCTTGGCGGCGATGACGTCGGTCTGAAGCCGCGCGAGCACCGTCGAGAACAGCTCGTGGGTGCTCGGGCGGCGACCCGCGCGATTGTACAGCGCCGCATGCAGCGCCGTCGCGTCCACGAGGGCCATGGGGATCGAGACATTGCGGTACGGAGCTTCAGCCTCCATGAGGTGCACGACGGGTGACGTGTCGCCGAGGTCGAAGAGTATCGACTCGACGTGCACGATCCGGAACGTCTCGACGAGTCGGTCGGCCGGTTTGACGTAGGGCGTCGATGTCGATTCGTCACCGACCGCCTCGATCTCGTCACTCATGACCCACCCCTCCGCCTCGACACCGACAGCACCAGCCCGCCCGCGCTGTAGAACACGAGCACGGCGGATCCGCCGTAGCTGAGCAGCGGCAGCGGGATGCCCGTCACCGGCATGATACCCATCGTCATCCCGATGTTCTCAAAGCAACTGAAGGCGAAGAAGATGAACACACCCAGACCGAGGACGCGACCCATGGTGTCCTTGGCCGTGCGCCCGATCCGGAACATGCGAAAGGCCACGAAGGCGAGCAGCAGCACGATCGCGACCGAACCTATGAAGCCCAACTGCTCACCGATCGCGGTGAAGATGAAGTCAGTGCGCTGCTCGGGGACGTAGCCGAGCACCGTCTGGAGACCCTGGAAGAGTCCGGCGCCGTGCAGACCACCCGACCCGATCGCGCTCTTCGCGTTGGAGACCTCGTAGATCAGCGGCGCGAGCGCCGGGTTGGTCGAGTTCTGGTTGAGGAACGAGACGAAGCGGTCGACCTGGTACTTGTGCAGCAGGTCGAAGTAGACCGCCCCGGCGACTCCCACCGAGCCGATGATCGCGAGGAAGGTCATGAACCGCGGTGGAACCCCGGCGATCACCATCATCGCCGCGACCACCAAGACGATGATGATCGCGGTGCCGAGGTCCGGCTGGAGCACGATCAGCAGCAACGGCGTGCCACCCATCACGAGGATCCGCAGCACGTCGTACATCGTCAGACCGTCGGCGCGCCGCTGGGTGTACGTCGCGACCGCGAGAATGATGACGAGCACCGTGAACTCGCTCGGCTGGAACTGGATGAATCCGAGGTTGTACCACCGCTGTGCGCCGAGGGCACTCTGACCGGCGACGAACACCCCCGCGAGCGCGAACAGCGAAATCACGTAGAGGGGCGTGGCGAGGATCTCGAGTCGCCGATAGTCGATTCGCGAGATCGCCCACATGACGACGATGCCCACCACCACGAAGATCCCCTGGCGTTCGAGGTAGTAGTGCGGGTTGTAGCCGGCGTTCACGAGCGCGGTGCGCGTCGCGGAGTAGATCATGACCACGCCGACGAGACCCAGCACGATGAGGCCCACGAAGAGGCCCCGGTCCATCGCCTCACGGCTCCGCATGCGCGTCGTGATGGCGTTGAGAGTGTCGCTCACCGGATCGCCTCGAGCAAGGTCGCCCCGTCGATGGGCACCTCCAACCACCACGAGAGCTGACGGGCGGCCTGATACGCCAACATCGCAAGACCGTTCACCACTCGACAACCACTCTCTTCATACTGCGCCAACCAGGGCGAGATCCGTGGCTCATACGTTATATCCACGGCCACCGCAGCGGGCTTCGTGGCGACGGGCGCAGCGACGACCCGGCCGCTGACCGGTGTGGTGTTGATCACGAGATCGGCGGGTTCATCACCACTGACGCCTTCGTGGACGACGTCGTAGGCCGCCGTGAGAGCCCGCACCGACGACTCAGTGCGTCCGACCACGTCGACGCGACGCGCGCCGGCACCGGCCAGCGCGTCGACGATTGCGCGAGCCGCGCCCCCAGCGCCCCACAGGGCGACGACCCGTCCCTCAACGCGGAACCCGAGTTCGCCCTCGAGCGAGTCGACGAACCCGAGACCGTCGGTATTCGCACCCTCGACACGCCCATCGCGCACGAGCAACGAGTTCACAGCCCCTACGCGCGCCGCGGCCTCGTCGAGCCCGTCACAGAGCCCGACCACCTGGGCCTTGAGGGGCATGGTCACCGAGAGCGCGTCGTAGTCGGCGAGCAGTGCGGCCACGCGCGCGAGATCACCGCTCGCCACCTCGATGCGCGTCGAGGTCCCCGCGACCCCGGCGATGGCGAGCCCCGCCTCGTGCAGCTGGGGCGAGAGGGAGTGGGCGATCGGTGAGCCGATCACCCCGAGCCGCCAGCTCACCCGAACCCGTTCGTCACCGCGCGGCGCTCATTGGCCAGCTGCTGGGCAAAGGTCGTCGCGAAGGCCTCGGTGCCGGAGCGGTCTATGACGGTGAAGTACAGCCACGGCCCCGGCGGCGGGCTGAGCACGGCCTTGATGGCGTCCGAGGAGACGGTGCAGATCGGCGTCGGCGTGAGCCCGGCGACCAGATAGGTGTTGTAGGGCGACCTGGTCTGCAGCATCGCGTGGGTGACCGTGCCCCCGTCCAGTCCTAGTGCGTAGAGCACCGTCGCGTCCATCTGCAGCGGGCCGCCCCGGGCGAGACGGTTGAAGATCACGCGGGCGACCTTGGGCATATTCCGAGGGTAGTAACCCTCCTTGTCGACGATCGACGCCGCGATGATCAGCTGGTAGGCGCTCAGGCCGTTGCGCGTCGTACTCGGCCTGAGCCCGAGCGCCGCGGCCTGTGCCGCGAAGGCGGTCGTCATCTCCCCGAGGAGACCCTTCGGCGTCGTCTGGGGCGTAATCCGGTACTGGCCCGGACCGATCAGCCCCTCGAGGGAGCCGTCGGGATGAAAGGGGCTCGCCGCGGCGGCCGCCGTCGCGTCGGTGACGAAGTGGTCGGCGTAGGTCGCCCCCTCGCGCGCGGCGACCTGCAGGGCGACCTCGTGCAGCGTGAGACCGGGCACCACCGTGATCACTGGGGACGATAAGACGCCCTTCACCGCGGCGAAGGACGAGTTCTGGTGGAACCGGTACGTCCCGGGGTAGACGGTCGGCGCGCCGAGGATGAGGTCGAGGCGAAAGGCGAGCGGGCTGGCGATCACCCCTTTGCTATGCAGTTTCCCGGCGATAGCCGCGAGTGAGTCCCCCGGTTGCACGGTGACGCTCACCAGTCGTCCAGGCCCGCCGAGCGGGTAGGCCTGGAGCAGGTACCAACCCGTGGCGACGATGCAGACGCCGAGAATGCTCGCGATCACCCATCGCAGCGCCCTACTGAGCACGAAGACCGTCGAGATAGTGCTGAAGCAGCACGACCGCTGCCGCGCTGTCGACCCGATCACGGTGATCGGCTGAGCGGTGACCCGCGGCGTGCAGCCCCCTCGTCGCTTCGTGAGTGGTCAGGCGCTCGTCCCACTGGATGACCGTCGCGTGGTGCAACGCCGCACGCAATTCGTGGAACATCCCGTCGGCCATGACCGTGCTCGCCGTCTCGCGACCCGACAGCGCCACGGGACGACCGACCACGACCAGGTCGACGGACTCGTCGTCCACGAGCTGGCCGACAAGCACGAGTAACGAGTCATCCACGGCCAAGGCCGGACGCGGGAAGGCCATCGTGCGTGCCGAGTCGCTGATCGCCACGCCGCAGCGCTTCGAGCCGGGATCGAGTCCGAGAATGCGTCCCACGGCGTTACATCGCCGACGCGGCGGCGACCACCTTGTCAATGCCGGACGGATCACGACCCCCGGCCAGTGCCACGCGACTCGAACCGCCTCCCCCACCACCGACCATCGGTGCCAGCTCCTTGACCACCTTGACGGCGTCGAGAGACTCGTCGGTCGCCACGGCGATGGCGACCTTGCCGTCGGCCAACCCCGCGACGACACTGAGCCGATGTCCGCGACGCTGGACCTCCTGGGCCAGCAGTCGCAACTGCTCACCGGTCAACCCGTCGACGCGCGCGGCCACGATCGGCGACGGCGTCGCCGCGTGTAACTGATCGGCGAGCGCCATGAGCTGGGCCTGGCGCAGGCTCCCGACCTCGCGCTCGAGGTCGCGCTGACGCTCGAGCAGTCGACTGAGCGCGGGTACCACGTCGTCCTGGGCCGTCTTCAAGATCCCCGCCACGCTCGAGACCACCCGCTCCAGCTCCTGGGTGCGTCGCAGGGCGCCGAGTCCGCTGACCGCCTCGATCCGACGGGTGTTGGCGCCGATCGAGGACTCGCCGAGGACCTGGACCTGGCCGATGTCGCCGAGACGGTCGACGTGCGTGCCGCCGCAGAACTCGAGGCTGTGCGAGCCCGCGCGAACCACGCGGACCTGGTCACCGTATTTGTCCCCGAAGAAGGCGATCGCCCCCATCGTCTCGGCCTCTTGCTTGCTCGTTTGGATCGTGTCGACGTCCTCGTTGTGCACGACGTCGCCGTTGACCATGGTGAGGATGGCCTCGAGATCCTCGTCGACAAGCGCGGCGCCGTGGGAAAAGTCGAAACGCAGCCGATCGGGTCCGACGTAGGATCCCTGCTGGCGCACGTGGTCACCGAGCACCGTGCGCAGCCCGGCGTGCAACAGGTGCGTCGCCGTGTGGTTACGTCGGGTCGCGTCACGACGCTCCGGGTCGATCGTCGCCACAGCCAGCTGACCGGGCAGCATCTCGCCGTGGAGCCGACCTCGGTGCGCGATCAGGCCGCCCGCGACCGACTGGGTGTCGCGCACGTCGAAACGACCCGTCTCGGTCACTATCACGCCGGTATCGCCCACCTGACCACCCGACTCGGCGTAGAACGGCGTCACGTCGAGGAAGAGTTCGCTGAAGTTCTCCCCGCTCAAGATCGCGACCACCTCGGACTCGACGCTGTAGCGCGACACGTCTCGACCCACGAACTCAGACGCGCCATGGCGCTCGACGAGGTCTCGGTACTGGGAGTCGTCGGCCAAGCGCAGGGTCTTCGCCGCTGAACGGGCCCGTTCTCGCTGGGCCGTCATCGCCGCGCTGAAGCCCTCGTGGTCGACGACCAGTCCCGATTCGGCGGCGATCTCGTCGGTGAGCTCGATCGGGAACCCGTGGGTGTCGTGTAGGCGGAACGCCACGTCGCCCGAGATGACGGTGCCGCCCGAGGCGCGCACCGCCGCCTCGGCCTCGTCGAGCAGGGACATGCCGGTACGCAGCGTGCGGCCGAAGCCAACCTCCTCGCGCTCGAGGATCTCAATGATGAGTTCACGGTCCTTTACGAGGACCGGGTAGGCCTCGCCCATCTTCTCGATCGTGGCGTCCACGAGCGACGCCACGAGCGGTACGTCCGAACCCGACCGACGGGCGGCGAGAATGGCCCGACGGATGATACGCCGCAGCACGTAGCCGCGGCCCTCGTTGGTCGGCAGGACCCCGTCGGCCACGAGCATCGTCATCGCCCGACCGTGCTCGGCGATCCGGCGAATCGCCACGTCGGTGGACTCCGAGCGTCCGAGCGGTACCCCGACGGCCCGCGACGCGGTCTCGAGCAGGGGCGCGAAGAGGTCGGTCGCAAAGACCGACTCCACCCCGTTCAGGATCGACAGCACGCGTTCGAAGCCCGCACCCGTGTCGATGTTCTTCGTCGGAAGGTCGGTGAGTGAGCCGCCCGGACCCCGTTCGTACTGCATGAACACGAGGTTCCAGAACTCGATGAAGCGGTCGTCGCCACCGAAGGCCGGTCCACCGTCGGCGCCGAAGGACGGACCCTTGTCGTAGAAGATCTCCGAACACGGACCACAGGGCCCCGTGTCGCCCATCCCCCAGAAGTTGTCCTCGTCAAGGCGCTGGATTCGTTCGGGCCGCACTCCGATGACGTCACGCCAGATGGCCTCGGCCTCGTCGTCGGACAGGTGAACCGTCACCCAGAGCCGGTCCGGGTCCAGTCCGAAGCCCTCGGTGATCAGGCCCCAGGCGAATTCGATGGCCCGGTCCTTGAAGTAGTCCCCGAAGGAGAAGTTGCCCATCATCTCGAAGAACGTGAGGTGACGCTGGGTGGTGCCGATGATGTCGATGTCCGGAGCCCGGAAGCACTTCTGGATCGAGACGGCCCGGTCATAGGGCGGGGTCTCCTCTTCGAGGAAGTAGGGCTTGAAGGGGACCATGCCGGCGATCGTGAACAGCAGCGAGGGGTCGTGGGGTATCAGGCTCGCCGACGGCACCACGGTGTGGCCCCGCTCAGCGAAATAGGACAAAAAGATCGATCGGAGTTCGGCGGCTTCCACGGCCCTTACTCTACTGGTGGCCCCGTTGTTCCCGGGTCCTGGCGCGCGGTGCGCGCACGCCAGTCACACGCCAATCCCGCCTCCTCGCCGTGCCGTGACGGCTCAAAGAAGGCCGTACCCACCAGGGGGTCCGGAAGGTACTGCTGGTCGACCCAGCCCGACGGGTCGTCGTGCGGGTAGCGGTACTCGAGGCCGAATCCCTCGCTCGCGGCCCCGCGGTAGTGGGCGTCACGCAGGTGATCGGGCACGTCGGCGCCGGCGCGGCGCACCGCCTCAGTCGCCTGACCAAGCGCCCTGGTCACGCTGTTGCTCTTGGGCGCGAGGGCGAGAGCGAGAGTCACGTGGGCCAGCGTGAGTCGCGCCTCAGGCAACCCGACGAGCTCGATCGCGCTGGCACCCGCCTGGGCCGTGAGCAGGGCGCTCGGATCGGCGAGCCCCACGTCCTCGCTCGCGAGGATCACGAGGCGCCGGGCGATGAACCGCGCGCTCTCGCCGCTTTCGAGCAGGGTGACCAGCCAGTAGAGGGCCGCGTCGGGGTCCGAGCCGCGCACCGACTTGATCAAGGCGCTCACCTGGTCGTAGTGCGTATCGCGTGACTGGTGGTAGACCCGGCCGTCACGGGCGCGCACCACGTGCTCGACCTCGACGGGACCCGCGTCGGCACGTGCGAGTACCGCGGCTGTGTCGAGGGTCGTCAGCACGCTTCGCGCGTCACCGTCGCCCGACTCGACGAGCGCCTCGAGGGCGGCCTCGCTCACCGTGACCTCGCGCAGTCGCGCGCCGCGTTCCACGAGCACGCGCAGGTCGTTCGCGCCCAGGCGCACCAGACGCCACAGGGTCGAACGGCTGAGCAGCGCGGCGTTCACCTCGAAGTACGGGTTCTCGGTTGTTGCGCCGATCAACACGACGTCGCCCACTTCGGTCGCGGGCAACAACAGGTCCTGCTGGGCCTTGTTGAAGCGGTGCACCTCGTCGATGAATAAGACGGTGGCACGGTCGTGCTCGCCCAGACGCGCCCGAGCCCGCTCGAGGGCGTCGCGCACGTCGCGCACCCCACTCGTGACGGCGGACAGGCTCTCCATCTCATAGCCCGCCCCCTCGGCGACGAGGCGGGCGATCGTCGTCTTGCCGGTGCCGGCTGGACCCCAGAGGATCATCGAACTCAACCGCCGAGCCGCCACCATGGCCCGAATCGGCCCCGCCGTCCCGACCAGGTGCGCCTGACCAACGACCTCGTCGAGCGAGCGCGGCCGCAGCAGCTCGGCGAGTGGCGCCGAACGCCGACGGCGTTCGTTCGCGGCGTCCTCGAAGAGTGACGTCACGAACCCTTCGGTGCCGGGCGCAGGTGCAGGTCGCGCAACTGGCGTTCGCCGATGGCCTTAGGTGCCCCCGTCATGAGGTCGGCCCCGGACTGGGTCTTCGGGTAGGCGATCACCTCACGGATGTTCTCCTCGCCGGCGAAGATCGCCACTAACCGGTCGATTCCGAAGGCGAACCCGGCGTGGGGCGGCGCGCCGTACTTGAAAGCGCCGAGCAGGAAGCCGAACCGGCTCGCCGCCTCCTCGTCGGAGATCCCGAGGGCGGAGAAAATCCGCGACTGGATGTCTGCGCGGTGGATGCGTACTGAGCCGCTGCCGAGTTCCCAGCCGTTGAGGACCAGGTCGTAAGCCTGGGAACGCACGTGAAGTGGATCGGTCTCGATGCGGTCCAGGTCGTCGGCGTGGGGCATCGTGAAGGGGTGGTGGGCGGCCATCAGGTTGCCGTCCTCGTCCACACCCTCGAACATCGGGAATTCGGTGACCCAGAGGTACCGGTGCGGGCCCTCGCTCACCGGCGGTGCGCCGATGGCCACGCGAAGCGTCCCGAGCACGTGACAGGCCACGTCGTGCTCGTCGGCGACGACGAGAATCAGGTCGCCCTCGCTCGCCCCGTCGACCGCCCTGATAGCGAGACGTTCGTCGTCGTTGAGAAAGCGCTCGAGCGGCGAATCGAGTCCCTCGCTCGTCACGCGGAACCAGGCGAGCCCCTTCGCCCCGAGCGACTTCGCCTGTTCGGTGAGCTGGTCGAGGCGGCTGCGAGCGAACGAGGCGCCGCCCGCGACGCGAATTGCCTTCACCGTCGGCGCGGAAAAAGCCTTCACCGAGGTCGACGCGAAGGCCGTCGAGAGGTCCTGGAGCGTCATCTCGAAACGCAGGTCGGGCTTGTCGGTCCCGTAGCGCTCGAGCGCCTCGGCCCAGGTCATCGAGTCGATGGTGCTCGGGCGAACACCGGTGGCGACTTCGGCGGCGTCGAGCACCGCGCGCGAGACGAAGCCCATGATGTCCTCTTGGGTGACGAAACTCGCCTCGATGTCGAGCTGGGTGAACTCGAATTGGCGGTCCGCGCGCAGGTCCTCGTCGCGCAGACAGCGCGCGATCTGGTAGTAGCGGTCAAAACCACCGACCATGAGGAGCTGCTTGGCGATCTGGGGGCTCTGGGGTAGGACGTAGAATTCGCCGGGGTGCAGGCGCGAGGGCACCACGAACTCCCGGGCACCCTCGGGGGTCGGGGCCCACAGCAACGGCGTCTCGACCTCGCAGAATCCCTGATCATCCATAGCGAGGCGTAGCGCGCGGTTCACGCTCGCACGGAGTCGCAGGTTGCGCTGCATCGCGTCACGACGCAGGTCGAGGAATCGGAACCGGAGTCGGACCTGCTCGTCGATGGCCGCGCGTTCGTCGAGTTGGAACGGTGGTGGCTCGGCCGCCGAGAGGACCTCGACGACGCAGTCGCTCAACTCGACCCGTCCCGTCGCGAGACGCTCATTCACCGTCCCCTCGGGTCGGCGCGTCACCGTGCCCGTGACGCGTACGACGTACTCACTGCGCACGTCCACGGAACCCTCGACGACCGCCTGGACAACACCTGAGCGGTCGCGTACGTCCACGAAGGCCAGGTGCTCGCCGTGTTCGCGTCGTTTGGCGACCCAGCCGCACACGGTAACGCGCTGGCCGATCATCGCCTCGTCAACCGAGGCGCAGAGGGCGTCGCGCATGCTCGTGGCTTCACTACGGGTCACTGTCATGGTCACTTCTTCACTAGATCGAGCATGGTCGCAACGAGCTCGTCGTGCGCCACGCTGCGCTGGGTCTGGTCATGGTCCTCGCTACGCAGGTCCCTAATCGTAACCTGGGCCGCGGCGAGCTCTGCTGGTCCCACCAGTACCGCGAAGCGGGCCCCGGAGCGGTCCGCCACCTTCATCTGGGCCTTCATCGAGCGGTTGTCGTAGGCCCGCTGCACGGCGAGACCCGCGAGTCGCAGCGCGTCCGCGTATCGCGTCGCGACGTCGGTGCCAGTCGTATCGACCACGAACACGTCGGGGGTTCGATCGAGCAGCGGCTCGAGCGCGCCCTCCGCTTCACGCGCGAGCAGCAGCCGTTCGATCCCGCTACCAAAACCGATGCCGCTCGTCGCGGGACCGCCGAGCTGCTCGGCCAACTTGTCGTAACGCCCACCACCGCCGATCGCGTTCTGGGCGCTGTCGAGAGCGTCGGCGACGAACTCGAAGGTCGTGCGGGTGTAATAGTCGAAACCCCGAACCAGGCGCGGCTCGAGGGTCGACGCGATCCCGAGTCCCTTCAGCCCGTCGGCGACCCGCTCGAAGTGGGCTCGACAGTCCGCGCAGAGGTGGCCGGGCAGCATCGGCCCAGCCTCGGTGACCGCCCGGCAGGCCGCGCGCTTGCAATCGAGCACGCGTAACGGGTTCATCGACCACGTCTCGCGGTGCTCGTCACAGAGCGCCGACTCGTTCGCCGCGAGGTGTGCCTTGAGCAACTCGACGTAGCGCCCACGACACTCGTCGTGGCCCATCGAGTTGACGAGAAGCCGGACCCGACGAAGCCCGATCGCTTCGTAAAACCGCCAGGCGAGCGCGATCACCTCGACGTCGGCCGCCGGGTCGTCGGTCCCGAGCGCCTCCACCCCGAGCTGGTGGTGCTGGCGGTACCGTCCGGCCTGGGGCCGCTCGTAACGGAACGCCGGTGTGACGTACCACGCCTTCCACGGTGTGGGCGGCTGGTGTTGGACGAAGGCCCGCACCACCGACGCCGTGCCCTCGGGGCGCAGCGCGAGGGTCCGGTTCCCCCGGTCCGTGAAGACGTACATCTCCTTCGTCGCCACCTCGCTCGCCTCGCCGATACCGCGGTTGAACACGCCGACGTCCTCGAAGAGGGGGTTAAGCACGAGGGAGAAGCCGTAGCGGTACGCGAGCGTCGCGAAGGTCCCAATCAGGCCCTCCCAGAGCGCGGACTGCGGTGCGAGGACGTCGTGGGTGCCCACCGGGGCACGAAACTGCGCTGGCGGTTCGTTCATGTTCCCTTATTCTGTCCGGGTATCTGGCGGAAGGCGTCGAAGACCCCGTCAACCGCCTTCAGCGCGCTGAGCAGGCTCGACAGGTGCGTCGGGTCGACCAGCTCCACGTCAAAGACCATGCGCACGATGCGCGCGCCCGAGGTAGTGGAACTACTCGAGATGATGTTGAGGTGGTACTCGGCGACGACCTTGGACACGTCCAGCAGCAACCTCGAGCGATCAAATGCGAGCACCTCGAGGACGGCCCGGTACTGACCGCCGACCGATCCGTCCCACTCGACGTCGATGATCCGCTCCCCGAGGCGGTGCGCGAGCGCGACGGCGTTGGAGCAGTCGTCTCGATGCACCGACACGCCCCGGCCCTGGGTGATGAAGCCCATGATGGCGTCGCCGGGCACCGGTGAGCAGCAGCGCGCCAGGTGAATCATGACGTCGTCGAGCCCCTCGACGTAGACCCCCGCCGTGCGTCGCGCGGACCGGTTGTTGCGGGGCATCTTCGTGACCGTCATGGGCAGCTGTTCGGCCTCGCCCCCGTGCAGTTCGCGCTCGAGGCGCTGGACGACCGCGAGCGCGGAGATCTGCCCACTGTCGATCGACATGAACAAGGCGTCCAGGTCCTCTAAGTTGAGCGACGCGATCACCGCGTCCAGGGCGCTCGACGCGAGCGAGGTCGCGATGGGCAGCCCCTCGCGGCGAAGGGCCTTGGTCATCTCCTCGCGCCCGCCCTCGATCGCGTCCTCGCGGCGCTCGCGCTGGAACCACTGGCGGATCTTGGACTTGGCGCGAGAGGACTTGACGATCTTCAGCCAGTCGCGCGACGGCCCGGCGGACTGGTGCTTGCTCGTGACGATCTCGACGACGTCGGCCGAGTGCAGCACCGTGTCAAGGGGCACGAGGCGGCCGTTAACCTTGGCGCCCACGCAGTGGTGGCCGACCTCGGTGTGCACCGCGTAGGCGAAATCGATGGGGGTCGCCCCCTCGACCAGGGCGATCACACGCCCCTTGGGGGTAAAGACGTAGACCTCGTCGTTGCCGAGGTCGAGCTTGAGGGCCTCGAGGAAGGCGATCGGGTCGTCCTCCTCCTGCTCGACGTCGGCGAGACGCTGCATCCAGGCGATCTCCTTGGTGGACGCGCCTTCTTTGTAGCCCCAGTGCGCCGCGATGCCGAACTCGGCGCGCCGGTGCATCTCCTGGGTGCGCACCTGCACCTCGACCGACTTGCCCCGCGGCCCGATCACCGTCGTGTGCAACGACTGGTAGAGGTTGAACTTGGGTGAGTTGATGTAGTCCTTGAAACGTCCTTGGACCGGCGACCAGAGCGCGTGGATCGCACCCAGCACCGCCCAACAGTCGCGCTCCTCCTCGACGATGACCCGTAGTCCCACGAGGTCGAAGATCTCGTCGAACTCCTTGCCGCCAACGACCATCTTCTCGTAGATGCTCCAGAGGTGCTTCGGGCGACCGCGGACCTCGGCCCGGATGCCGAACCCCTCCACCTTGGCCATCAGGGCGTCCATCACCTCGTGCAGGTATGCCTCACGTTCAGGCTGACGCGCGGCGACCATCTGCTCGATCTCGGCGTAACGCTTCGGGTGCAACGTCGCGAAGCTCAGGTCCTCGAGCTGCCACTTGACCTGTTGGACCCCGAGGCGGTGCGCGAGGGGCGCGTACACGTCCAGAGTCTCCTGGGCGATCGCCCGCTGACGATGCATCGGCATGACCGAGATCGTGCGCATGTTGTGCAGACGGTCAGCGAGTTTGATGATGAGCACCCGCCAGTCCCGGGCCATCGCGATGAACATCTTGCGGATCGTCGCGGCCTGCTGGGCCTCTTTGGAGTCGAACTCGAGGCGATCGAGCTTGGTCACCCCGTCTACGACGGCCGCGACCTGCTCGCCGAACTCGCGAGCGAGCCAGCTCGTCGTCATGCCGGTGTCCTCGACGGCGTCGTGCAAGAGTGCCGCCGCGATCGTCGGCGCGTCGAGGCCCAGGTCGGCCACGATCCCCGCCACCGCGATCGGGTGGGTGACGTAGGGCTCGCCGGTGCGTCGCAACTGGCCCTCGTGGGCGGCAATCGCCGCCAGGCCGGCCCGGCGGATGATCCCGACATCGCCATCGGCGTGGTGCTCGCGGAAGCGCGCCACCACCCGATCGACCGAACTGACCAGGGCGGCGTCCGTCGGCAGTCGTGACGTCAAGCTCACCATGGCGTCAGCCTACCGGTCGATTAGCGCCGCTTCTGCTTGCGCGCTCGGGCTTGGACCCCCGCGGACTTGGTCGCACTCGCCGCACGCGTCGAGCGCTGTGTGCCGTCATTGGACAGCTTCGCCGCTTCGGCGGGGCTGAAGATGTGGTGATCCGATCGCGAGGCGACCCGGGCCGCCAGGTCCACGTAGCGCGGCTCGCGCTCCTTCAGGATCGCGAGCAGCGGGCTCGCGATGAAGATTGACGAGTAGGCGCCACTGATGAGCCCGACGGTCAGGGCGAGCCCGTAGTTCTGCAACGTCGTCGCACCGAGGATGTACGCACCGACGATCAACACCGACAGCACGGGCAGGATCGCCACGAGCGAGGTGTTGATCGAGCGCGCCAGCGTCTGGTTCATCGAGAGGTTCACCATGTCGCTGTACGTGAGCTCGCCGCCCTTTAACACCGAGCCGGTGTTGTCGCGTACGCGGTCAAAGACCACGACCGTGTCATAGAGCGAGTACCCGAGGATGGTGAGCACCGCGATCACCGTGTCCGGCGTGATCTGGAACCCGAAGAGGGAGTAGACCCCGATCGTGATCAAGAGGTCGTGAATCATCGCCACGAAGGCCGCGAGGGCCATCTTGGGTTCGAAACGCACACTGATGTAGATGATGACCGCGACGAAGAACACCAGCAACGCCTCGAGGGCGCGACGGGTGATCTGACCACCCCACGTTGGCCCCACATTGCTCGTGGACACCTGGTTCGTGCTGACCTTCGCAATCCGTGCCATGGCGCTGATCACCTTGTTGGTCACGGCGTTCTGCTGGGTGCTCGAGAGTGAGTTGATATCAGCCGAGACCTGGTAGGTGTCCGAGCCCAACTTCTCCACGACCGGCTGGGGTAGCCCCGCGTGCTCCACCGCCGAGGTGACTGCGCTGATCGAGGTGTTCGGCGCGAGCACTTCCCACGAGCTGCCGCCCTTGAAGTCGATGCCGAGGTTGAAGCCGCGGATCGACAAGGAAGCGATACCGAGGACGATGATCGCAATCGAGACGCTGAACCAGATCTTGCGCCGTCCGACGAAGTCGAACTTCGTCAAGCCGCGATAGACCCGACTCAGTCGTCCCGGCGTCGAGACTGTGGTCGTTGCTGTGGCGCTACTCATTAGATGCCCCCATTGCGAGACCAGCGGCCATGGACAACGCACTCGTCTCGTCGGTGCTCCGTCGACCCAACAGGATCACGAGGGGCCGGGTGAAGTACCACGTGATGCCGATGTCGAGCAACGTCGACAAGCCCAGGAAGAAGGCGAAGCCGCGCACGTCACCGACGGCGATCAGGTAGAGCAGGAGCGCCGCGAGCAGACTGACGGTGTCGGCGGCGAGCACCGTTCGCCAGGCTGAACGGAACCCGCGGTCCACCGAGGTCCGAATGGACCGGCCAGCTCGGGCCTCGTCTTTTAATCGCTCGAAGTACACGATGTAACTGTCCACCGTGATGCCGATGGACACAATCAATCCGGTGACACCAGCCAACGTGAAGCTCGGCGCGAAGGCCGTATGGCCGAGCGCGGCGATGATGGCCCACAGCAGGGCGCCGGTGACCCCGAGTCCGAGCACAATCACGAGACCGAGCAGGCGGTAGTAGACGATCGTGTAGAGCAGCACGAGGCCGAGTCCCACGAGACCCGCACCAAGACCGGCGACGAGCGCGCTGTGTCCCAGGGTCGGCGAGACCGTCTGAGTGGTCAGCGCGACGAGCCGTACCGGCAGCGCACCGAACTGCATGGCGAGCGCGAGGTTCTTCGCCGAGGACTCGGTGAAGGAGCCGGAAATCTGGCCCTGTCCGTTGAACGAGGTGAAACTTGCCTGGTTGGGCTGGATCAGGGGCGCCGATTGGACCACGCCATCGAGCTCGATGGCGAGTTCGGCGTGGAAGTTGGCCTGAGCGACCCGGTCCCACTCGGGGCTACCCGCTCCGGTGAGGGTGTAGTTGACGACCCAGGCGCCAACCTGGTCTTGCTGGGCGATGGCGGTCTTTACCGCCTGACCGGTGAGCTGGGCCGGCCCGAGCACGTAGCGCACACTATTGGTGCCCAGTGCCGGCAGGATGACGGTCTGGTTCTTGTTGTCGTTCTGGGACGAGGTCGAGGCGATATTGGCGTATTTCGGGTCGAGACCGATGTTGTTGGTGGGTGACCCCGTGCTGGTGTTCACGGCGAGGTTGGCCGCCGTCATGAGGTAGTTCGAACCACAACTGGGAACTACCTGCACGGGCTTGGCGTGCTTCGAGGCCGGACCGGTCTGGCAGAGCACCGGTCGGAACAGCAACTGCGCCGTCTGGCCGACGGCCTTTAACACCGTGCGGGCGTCGGTGACCCCGGGCACACTCACGACGACGTCCTTACCCTGCAGGTTCACCTGTGCGCCCGAGACGCCGAGTCCGTTCACCCGATTGTTGAGGATTGTGACGACCTCTTGCATATTGGCCGTCGAGGTCGGTGTGGCCGGTTTGTACACGACCGAGAGCCCGCCGGCGAGGTCGAGACCGAGTTTTGGTCCCCACCCGAAAGACAGTGTCGTGATCAACGCTCCGAAGGCGATCACGATCGTCAGCAGCAAGCTGACGAGCAGCGATCGTCGAGAACCGACGGTTCCGGCCATTATTGCTCGTCACCTTCGGTGGTCGGCTCGTCGCTCGGCACGGGAGCCGGATCGAAGCGTCGCGCAATTGCCGACGGCACAAACTCAAGCTCCACCCCGCTCGCACTACGCAACACGATGATGTCCGCGTCATTGCGCACCACGGTGCCGATGAATCCGCCGATGGTCTGGGCCCGCTCGCCGACTTCGACCTTGCGAGCGGCCAGCCGCGCTTGCTTCTGCTTCTTGTTGCGTGGGCGCAGGTAGAAGAAATAGAGCGCCCCGAAGACCACCAAGTAGATAATCAAAATCGACGAGCCGCCGCTCGAAGCTGCAAACATGTGGCTTTCCTCCGGAACTAGACCCCAGAAACCCTAGCCCACGCAGGCCCGACGTTTAGACCAATCCCCCACCCGGTGGACGAAGACCCAGGTGTGTGTACGCACGGTCGGTGGCGAGGCGTCCCCGCGGGGTACGGATCAGCAGGCCCGCGCGCAGCAGATAGGGCTCGTAGGCGTCTTCGATGGTCATCGCCTCCTCGCCGCAGGCGTGACTCAAGGTCACCAGGCCCACCGGTTGAGCGCTGAATTGGCGACACAGGAGGCTCAGGATTCGCCGGTCGAGCTTGTCAAGTCCCAGGTCATCGATGCCAAAGAGCGTCAACGCCTCGACCGCCACCACCTCGTCGATGACGGCGATCTCGTTCACCGCGGCGAAGTCGCGAACGCGCCGCAGCAGCCGGTTCGCGATCCGTGGTGTCCCGCGGCTCCGTGAGGCGATGGCCAGCGCGGCTTCCGCGCTGATCTCGATCGCGAGGAGCCCAGCCGACCGCTGGACGATCGTGGTCAGCTCGTCGTCGTCGTAGAGGTCGAGCTGACCGACGAAGCCGAAGCGGTCCCGCAGCGGCGCCGCGACGAGGCCCGTCCGGGTCGTCGCACCAATCAGCGTGAAGTTCGGCAGGTCGAGTCGGATCGACCGAGCCGATGGTCCCCGTCCGATGAGGACGTCGAGGCGCCGATCTTCCATCGCTGGGTACAACACCTCCTCCACCGATCGATTGAGCCGGTGGATCTCGTCGATGAAGAGCACGTCACCGTCGTGCAGGTCGGTGAGCAGGGCGGCCAGGTCACCCGGTCGCGTCAGCACCGGTCCTGAGGTGATCCGAAGCCCCGAGCCCATCTCATTGGCGACGATCGAGGCGAGGGAGGTCTTTCCGAGCCCCGGCGGGCCGGCGAAGAGGAGGTGATCGACCACCTGGCCGCGCGAGCGCGCCGATCCGAGCACAATCTCCAAGTGCCCGACAAGGTCACGCTGTCCGACGAAACCGCCCAGTGAGGTCGGGCGCAGTGACGCCTCGCTGCGTCGTTCGGGCTCATCGGCGCCACCCCTGACGAGCGGCTCCTCGCTCTCGAGGTCGATATCGCGGCGGCTCACGTGCGCCCCAGATACCCGAGCGCCACGCGTAACGCCGCGCTCTCGTCCTCGGGCAACTCGACGCCGTGGAGCTCGCGGATCTCGCCGGGGCCGTAGCCGAGACGTCGCAGTGCCTGCTCGATCGCGTCGGGGACCGAGCCCGCCGGAACGACCACCGGGCTCTCAATGGTGAGCTTGCCGTGCAGTTCAAGCACGATGCGATTCGCCGTCTTGGTGCCGATGCCAGGAATCGAGGCGACCGTCTTGTGGTCCCCAGACTCAATCGCCTGGGCGAGCACGTTCATCGGCATGGTGCGAAGCGCGGCCAACGCCGTCGAGGGCCCGACCCCCGGTGTCGCGAGGAGCTGGGCGAAGAATGCCCGCTCCTCGAAGCTCGTGAACCCGTAGAGCACGATGGCGTCGGCGCGAACGACGGTGTACACCGCGAGGTCCACCGAACTATCGACGCCGAGCGGTTCGCTCGTCGCGACGTGCACCTCGTAGCCGACCCCGGCGACCTCGACGATGGTCGCTCCCGAGTCGAGGTTCGCGAGGACTCGTCCGCTGAGAAAGCCGATCACGACGCGGTCCCGCTCAGGCGCAGCTCCGTGCGACAGGTCGTGAAGTAGGTGATCGCGAGGGCCAGTGCGTCCGCCGCGTCGGCGGGCTGGGGGATGGCGCGCAGCCCGCACAGTCGCGCGACCATGCCCTGGACCTGCAGCTTGTCCGCCGCGCCATAGCCCGTGACGGCGAGTTTCGCCTCCTGGGCGGTGAACTGGCGGACCTCGAGATTGCGGGACCCGGCGAGCGCCACGGCCACACCACTCGCCTGGGCGACCGGGATGGCGGTGCGGGCGTTGCGCTGGAAGAACACCCGCTCGACGGCGACCGCATCGGGGCGCAGTTCGTCGATGAGTGCACTCAACTCGACGAGCAGTTGGCCCAGGCGCAGCTCGACACGATCACTCGCCTTGGTCTCGATGACCCCGGCTCGTACCGCGCGAAACGACTCTGGCCCGCGCAGCGAGCCGTCCACGAGGCCGAAGCCGCACCGAGTCAGCCCCGGGTCGATGCCTAATACGAACATATGTTCGATTGTATCGGCACCGTCCGGGTGAGCGTGGAACCGTTCGAGTGACTATTCGTCGAAGGTCGCCAGAATCTCGTCGGGGATATCGAAGTTCGCGTACACATTCTGGACGTCGTCGTGATCGTCGATGGCGTCCACGAGTCGCAGGATCTTCTTCGCCTCGGACTCCTCGGCGACCTCGATCATCGTCTGGGGCACCAGGGTGAGATCGGCACTCGTGACCCTCAACCCAAAGCCCTCCAGCGCGTCTCGGACCTTGCCGACCTCGTGGGGCTCGGTGATCACCGTCGCGGAGTCCGCCGCGGTCGTGAAGTTCTCGCCGCCGGCCTCGAGCACCCACTCGAGCATCTGGTCCTCGTCGACGGGGCCCTTGACCTCGATGATGCCCTTGCGGTCGAACTGCCAGGACACTGCGCCGGGTTCAGCGATCGACCCGCCGTTCTTAGAGAACAGGTGCTTGATCTCGGCGCTCGTGCGGTTGCGGTTGTCGGTCAACGTCTCGACGATGACCGCAATGCCGCCGGGCGCGTAGCCCTCGTAGGTGACCGCCTCGTAGCGAGCACCCTCCAATTCACCCGTGCCTCGTTTGATTGCGCGCTCGATCGTGTCGATGGGCACCGACGCCTCGCGCGCCTTCTGGAACATGGTGCGCAGGCTCGCGTTGGCGGACACGTCGCCGCCACCCTCGCGCGCCGCGACCTCCACCTGACGGATCAACTTGGCGAAGACTTTGGCGCGGGCGCTGTCCTTAGCGCCCTTGCGGTGTTTGGTCGTCGCCCACTTCGAATGGCCGGACATAGTTCCTCCTGCCCCGTTGGGCGTTGCAATGCTACCGGAGAACGAGCGAAGTCCGGGTCAACGCCCCGTCAACGCCCACTCGACACGGATTCAGATCGTGGCGAGGAAGAGCTCGTGGATAGCGCTGTTGTTGGTCAGTTCGGGATGGAACGAACAGCCCCACGCCGCGCCCTGGCGAACGAGCACCGGCGTCGGTCCCGTGCCGTGGTCGTGGGTGGCGAGCACCGTGACCGATTCAGACCACGACTCGATCTTGGGCGCTCGGATGAACACCCCGGGCACCTCCCCCACGCCGTCGACATCGACGGTGGTCTCGAAACTGGCGATCTGGCGGCCGAATCCGTTGCGGCGCACGTCTACGTCTATCGTGGCGAAGCTCCACTGGTCGTCGCGGCCGTCGACGATGGAGCGGCTCAAGAGGATTAGTCCGGCGCACGTGCCGAGCACAGGCAGTCCGTCGCGTAGTCGCTCGCCGAGCAGCGCGCGCATGCCCGAGGTCTCGAGCAACCGCGCGATCGTCGTCGACTCGCCGCCCGGGATCACGAGGCCCGCCACCGCCGCCAGCTGTTGCTCGGTACGTACCGCTATCACTTCGGCGCCTAGTCCAGTCAGCACCGCGACGTGCTCGCGCACGTCCCCCTGCAGCGCCAGGACGCCGACGGACGCCGCTACCACCCGCGCTCGGCCAGGCGCTGTTCGAGCGTGGCCACTTCGGCACCGCGCATGGCGGCCCCGAGTCCGGTGGAAACCTTGGCGACGACAGCCGCGTCCTGGAAATGGGTGGTCGCCTCGACGATCGCGCGCGCCATGCGCTCGGGGTCTTCACTCTTGAAGATTCCCGAGCCCACGAAGACCGCCTGGGCGCCCAACTGCATGACGAGCGAGGCGTCCGCTGGCGTGGAGATGCCACCGGCGCAGAACATCGGCACCGGGAGCGCCCCCGTTTGGGCGACTTCGAGTACGAGTGGTAGCGGAGCCTGCAGGTCCTTGGCGAGTCGGTAGAGCTCGGCCTCGTCGGCTGACGCCAACCGGCGCATCTGGGCGTTGATGGTGCGCAAGTGGCGCACTGCCTCGACCACGTTGCCCGTTCCCGCCTCACCCTTTGAGCGAATCAGGCACGCACCCTCGCCGATGCGACGTAACGCCTCACCGAGGTTCGTCGCGCCACAGACGAAGGGCACCGTGAAGCCCCACTTGTCGATGTGGTTCTCTTCGTCGGCCGGGGTGAGGACCTCGGATTCGTCGATGTAATCGACGTCGAGCGCCTGGAGGATCTGGGCCTCGGCGAAGTGGCCGATCCGGGCCTTGGCCATCACCGGGATCGTGACCGTCGCCTGGATCTCCTGGATCATCTGCGGGTCACTCATCCGCGCTACGCCACCGTCACGACGGATGTCCGAGGGCACACGCTCCAAGGCCATCACCGCGACCGCACCCGCGTCCTCGGCCACCTTGGCCTGCTCGGGGTTGACCACATCCATGATCACGCCGCCACGCAGCATGTCCGCCAAGCCCCGCTTCACGCGGGCTGAACCGACGACCGAACTGTCAGAAGAAAGAGTCATGCACCCAGACTACCGGGCGCACTCACCACTCTTCGAGGGCCAATGACCGCAGCGTCGGGTCGTCGAGGTCGCCCAGATCCGACGTCGATCGATCGGCGAAGGGGTTGAACCACGACCAGCGCGTGGCCGCGAAGGCTGGCGAGGCGAAGTACGAGCCCTCGCGCACCTCCTGATCAGCGCAACGGTGCAGCGCGTTCGCCAGGCCGAGCGGGTAGCGGATCGCGGCCGCAGCCACCTCATCGGCCCGGTAGCACTGTCCGACGCCGGCGAGCGCGCGCCGAGCGGAGTCATCGAGTGAGACCGAGGCCGCGATGCACTGGCGTTCGACCAAGCCGAGGCGCTGGCGCGCGAGGCAGTGCGCCACTACGCCCTCGAGCTCGATCAGCTCGAAGTCACGCAACAGCGCGCTCGTCACGTAGAGCACCAGACCACCACCGCGGCGCATGAGAGTCGCGTTGTACCCCTCGTCGTCGATGATCACCGCCGAGACGCCATCGACGCCGAAGGTGGCACACAGCCGATCGACGACGGTCGCGAGACGCTGCCGGTCGTGGGTGGTGCCGCCCTCGCCCATCAACTGACCGACACTGTCGCCCGCGCCGGTGCCGAGGCGCTCGAGACGGTCGAACGACCGATAGAGGTCCCAACCGTAGAGCGCGCCGATCACGACACCGAGAACCGCCAGCCAGGGCGAGAACACCACCGCGACGAGCAACGCCACCACGACGACAGCCACGCCGATGGTCGTAGGGATCCGTCGATGCCAGGCGTAGCGGCGAACCGCGGCGCTGTTCGCCTCACGCTCCTCGGCCGACGGGACGTAGGGGCTCTGCCAGTTGGGGTCGAGCACGGGTTCCACGTAGCGTGGCCCGCGGTCACGCGTCGACGGACGCCGGTTGCGAGACTTCTGCTTGGTGGCCATCATCCCAGGCTACCGTGCGCCCTCGAAGCGTCGCCGAGCCTGCTCGTAACGCTGCTCATAGTTATCCATCAGCCGACGCATCGACCACCCGGCCGCGTGGGACGAGCCAGCAGCGAGCGATTCGGCGTCGCGTTCGAGCGCTCGGGTGATGCCCGCCTCGAGCGCGAGCGCGTCACCGGGGGCAACGAGTACCGCGTGACCGCCCGCGGCCTCTCGATAGCCCTCGATGTCGCTCGCGACCAGTGGCACCTGACTCGCCATGGTTTCGAGCAGGACGAGTCCGAAACTCTCACCCCGTAACGAGGGCGCGACGACGACTGACGCCCGTCGCAGCCAGCGCCGCTTCTCTTCGTCGCTCGGTGCCCCAAGGAACACGCAGTTCGCACCGGCGGCCAGCGACTCCAGCCGCGCGCGTTCGGGACCATCGCCGAGGATGACGAGTCGCCAGGGTCGCGTGGCGGTCGCGTTGTGGTGGCGCAGCGCGTCAATGGCGGTCGCGATCCCCTTGCGCGCTTCCAATCGACCGACCACGAGGACCGTGACCTCGTCGGGAACCGTGCGCGGGAACTCGATGAACCGTTCCATCTCAAAGCCATTGAACAGGACGTCGGGCGCGAGACCGGCGGCCCGGCCCATCGTCTCGGCGGCCGCGGGACTCACCGCGACGCTCACGTCGAGATGACGCGCGAGCGAGCGCAGCAACGGAACGGTGAGTCGGGTCGCTGGTCCGTCCCCGCTGCGATGCAGGGTCCCCACCGACGGAGCCGCGTGCGCTCGCAGCGCCCACCACCCGAGTAACGGTGCGAACGGCTCGTGGTAGTGCACGACGTAGGGCCGGCGACGCGCGATCAGCGTCCTCACCTGGCGTGACGCCCAGGGCGAGATCGTCAAAGGAGCGCGCGAACCATTGGCTGGAACCGACAACAGTCGCCCGAACCGATGAATCCTCGCGGGGGTATCGTACGCACGCCGATCGGTGCAGTCCGGCGCGATCAGGTCCACGTCGTACCCACGGCGATCGAGTTCCCGACTCATGGCCAATGCCTGCTCCTGGACCCCGCCGAAGACGCTCAGCGCGTAGGGGCAGACGAGTACGACGGTTCGACGCGTCACTGCGGGTCGAACCGTGGCTGGAGCACGTGCCACTGCTCGGGGGCGCGACGGATCAGTCCCTCCAGCTCGTCGGCGATCGACTGGGTCACCCGCGCCACGTCGTCACGCAGTCGTCCGAGTCGCTCAGCCGCGATGGGGGGCGTGACGACCGCGTAGTGGTCACGGCCCGGACCGGCGTAGCAGGCCGCCGCGACCAGGGTCGCACCGGTGCGAAGCGCCAATGTGGCCGGGCCCGCGGGGAGCGTAACCCGCTCACCGAAAAAGTCCACGGGAACGCCGTTGCCGACGAGGTCGCGATCGCAGAGCAAGCCGACGACACCGCCGCGGTGCAGGGTGTCGAGCAGCACCGTACCCGCGTGCGCGTCGAGCGGTTCGATGGTGATCCCGATGCTCTCACGCTTGGCCTTAAACCACTCGAAGAGCGCGGGCGGCTCGAGGGCTTCGGCTACCGCGGTCATCGGCATTCCGATCTGGGCGAGGAACGCACCACCCCACTCCCAGCTTCCGACGTGGGGCAGTGCCACGACGACGCCGTGGCCCAGGTCGCGCGCCGCGTCGAGGTGGCCACGTCCTTCAGCGATCTGGAACCGGTCCGAGATCGTCGTCGCCGAGAGTGCCGGCAGTTTCGCACTCTCAGCCCAGTACTGTCCGTAACTCGCTAGTGCACGGTCGACGAAACGCTCGATGAGCGGACCGTCCGCCTCGGGCGTCGTGTCGAGGGCGTGCGCGAGGTTGACCGCGAGGTTCCTTCGGGCGTCGGCTATACCCAAGGAGCGAGCGATACGTCGCGCGACCGCCACCGCGACCGACTCCGGCACCCCTTCGATGAGCGCTCCCAGCGACCTGAAGACCGCGACGCGGACCCGCCCGGCCACGGTCAATGACGCGACGCGCGAGTCAACGCCCGTCTCGTTCGACCGACGTTGCGGTGCGGACGAGTGACGGGGCGGTGCAACGGTTCGGGTCGCGCGGCGACCCGCCACACCCGCAGGAACCGACCACCCGCCGTCATTGCGGTCAAGACCAGCATCAGCCACAGGACGGGCACGAAGATCTGTGTCGCGAGCAGGGCCACGCCCAACAGGATCATCCGCTCGGCACGCTCCATGAGCCCGCCCTTGGCCGACAGCCCCAGACTCTCAGCCTTGGAACGTTGGTAGGAGATGAGGAACGTCGTGGTCATGATCGCGAACGGCAGCAGGACGAGCTGTCCGTGGTCGTGCGCGGTCAAGTAGTACGCGACGCCACCCATCAAGAGCGCGTCTGAGACTCGATCGATCACCGAGTCGAAGAAGCTCCCCCGTTGGCTCGCGCGGTGTGACGCTTTGGCCACGGCACCGTCGAGCATGTCGTGGAAACCGGTCAGCGCCAACAGCACGATTGCGAGGTAGTGGTACCCGACGCCAATCGACCACGCGGTCAGCGCCGCGAAGGCGAGACCCGACCCGGTGAGGACATCCGCCGAGACGCCTCGGCGGACGAGCCATTGACCCACGGGTGCCGTGGTGGCGTCAACCGACTTACGGAAATTGCCATCGAACATTGATCCCCCGGATCGTCTCCGCAATTCTATCGGCGGCGACGCTCACGCCTCGGTTTCCAGGTACGGACGGACCTTATTCCAGGTCGACACGAGGGATTCCGGAAGCACCCGGACCTCGCCAATCGTGGTCATGAAGTTCGTGTCGCCGTTCCAGCGCGGCAGTACGTGCGCGTGCAGATGCTTGGGGATTCCGGCCCCGGCGGCGACACCGAGGTTCATCCCGACGTTCATCCCCTCGGCGCCGTAAGCGCCGTCGAGGGCTCGCGCGGTGCGCCGGATCGTCAGGCTGAATTCCAGGTACTCCTCATCGCCCAGCTCGACTAGGCCCGCGACGTGTCGTAGCGGCAGTACGAGCACGTGGCCCGATCCGTACGGGAAGGCGTTGAGCACCACGAACGTGTGGTTCCCGCGCCACAGCACGCCGGTGGACTCGTCGACCGGTTGGGCCGCCAGTACGCAGAAAACGCACGCGACGTCCTCGCGGGCGTTGGCCACCACGTCGTCGCCGCTGACGTAACCCTCACGCCACGCCGCCGAGAAGCGTTCGAGCGGCACTTACTCGTCCTCGGGTGCGCCGTGAGCGGCGATCTGTCCGACGAGCGCCCCCACGAAGTCGCCCAGGACGACCGCCCGGTCGGGGTCGTTGGACCCTCGGGCGTTGACCCCGACGGTGCGCGCGCGGACATCCTCATCGCCGACGACGAGGATGTAGGGAACCTTCTCCAGTTTGGCGCGCCGGATGCGCGCCCCGAGGGGCTCGGTCGCCTCTTCGAGCGACGCGCGAACGCCTTGGGCGCGCAACTCGCTCACCACAACGCGCGCGTAGTCGTCGTGGTCGTCGCGCACGCCGAGGACTCGAACCTGCTCGGGCGCGAGCCACGTCGGCAGATTCCCGGCGTAGTGCTCGAGGAGCACGCCGAAGAACCGCTCGATCGAGCCGAACAGGGCACGGTGCAACATGATCGGCCGGTGCCGTTGGTTGTCGGCTCCCACGTACTCGAGGTCGAAACGCTCCGGGTGGTTGAAGTCGCACTGGATCGTGCTCAGCTGCCAGGTGCGTCCAATCGCGTCTCGGACGTCGATGTCGATCTTGGGCCCGTAGAACGCGGCGTCGCCCTTCTTGATCTGGAACGGCAACCCGAACTTCTCGAGCGCCAGACGCAACGCGTCGGTGCTCTTCTCCCAGATCTCGTCGGTGCCGACGTACTTCTTCGGGTCCTTCGTGGAAAGGTTCGCGGTGAACTCGGTGAACCCGAACGCTCGCAACACGCTCATGACGAACTCAAGCAGGGAGGCGATCTCGTCCTGGAGCTGCTCCTCGGTGCAGTAGATGTGACTGTCGTCCTGGGTGAAGCCGCGGATCCGCATGAGGCCGTGCAGGGTACCCGCGCGTTCATAGCGGTACACGGTGCCCAGCTCGAACAAGCGCAGGGGCAACTCGCGGTAGCTGCGCGCCCGGCTCTTGTAGATCAGGCAGTGCATAGGGCAGTTCATCGGCTTCATGTAGTAGGTGCCGTTGTCGAGCTCCATCGGCGGGTACATGCCGTCCTTATAGAAGCTGAGGTGCCCCGAGGTCTCGTAGAGCCGCTTATTGGTTAGATGTGGCGTGACGACGAACTGGTAGCCACCCTCGAGGTGTCGCGCCCTCGAGTAGTCCTCCATCTCCTTACGGATGATGCCACCACGTGGGTGCCAGACCGCGAGGCCACCTCCGAGCTCGGAGGGGAAGCTGAGCAGGTCGAGGTCGGTGGCCAGGCGCCGGTGATCGCGCTTCTCGGCCTCCTCGAGCTGGTGGAGGTGCGCGGCCAGGGCGGCGTCGGACTCCCACGCCGTCCCGTAGATCCGCTGCAACTGGGGACGGTTCTCATCGCCTCGCCAGTAGGCGCCCGCGACGCGCATCAGCTTGAAGTGGCCGAGGCGACCCGTGGACGGGACGTGGGGGCCGCGGCAGAGGTCCACGAACCCGCCGGCGTTCGCGTAGGCCGAGACCACTGACTGGCTCGCCACCTCGTCCAGGTCCTCCTCAGCGGCGGTTCCCGTCGCCACCCCGCGGATGATCTCGACCTTGAAGGGCTGGTCCTTGAAGAGCTCGAGACCATCCTCGATCGAGTACTCCGCGCGGGTGAAGGGCTGGTCTTCGGCCATGATCGTGCGCATCATCGCCTCGATGACCACCAGGTCGTCGTCCGTGAAGTGGACGTCACCGGGCAGCTCGAAGTCGTAGTAGAAACCGTTCTCGATCGCCGGTCCGATGGCGTAGTGCGCACCGGGCCAGAGACGGGTGACGGCTTGGGCGAGCACGTGGGCGGTTGAGTGTCGCAGGATCTCGCGTCCGAGGTCGCTCGCGGGCGTCACGATGGCGACGTCCGCGCCATCGACCAGGGGCGTTGAGAGATCCGTCAGCTCGCCGTTGACCTGCACGGCGAGGGCGTCCTTGGCGAGGCGTCGACCGATGCCGGTGGCGAGACCCGCGCCGTTCGTCCCCTCGGGCAGCGTGCGCGTTGACCCATCGGGTAGTTGGACCGAAATCTCCGACATGACTCCCTCTCTTTGACTACAGCGTAACGCCGAGCAAAGTGGCGGCCGGGGCGACGTTGTAGCCGGCGTGCGCCGCGTCGTCGATGAGACTGAGCGCGGCGGGCGTGTTCAGGTCGTCGTCCAGGGCTGCGCGGACGTCGTCGATCAGCGCGCTGGGCCGCCCGGCGGTCAACGTCGACTCCCAGGTCGCCAGGCGGGACTGGGCGCGCAGCAGGAGCTCGTCGCGCCACTCCCAGTCCGTGCGGTAGTGCTGGTCGAGCAGGGCCAGTCGGACCGAACTCGGGTCGGCGCGGCGGACCAGGTCCGACACGAACACGAGATTGCCAAGTGACTTGGACATCTTCGTCCCGTCCAGCCCCACCAGCCCCACGTGGAGCCAGTGCTTCACGAAGGGTGCACCGGTGACCGACTCGGACTGCGCGGCTTCACATTCATGGTGCGGGAACGCCAGGTCGCGCCCGCCACCGTGGACATCGACCGTCTCGCCGAGGTCCCGTAGGCACAACGCCGAGCACTCGATGTGCCAGCCGGGCCGGCCCGCCCCCCATCGCGACTCCCACGCGGGCTCGTCTCCCAGCGACGGTTGCCACAAGACGAAGTCGAGGGGATCACGTTTGCGAAGGTCGTCGGGCCGACCCCCGTGCTGCGCGGCCAGTTCCAGCATCGAGGCGCGCGTTTCGTGGCTCACCTGTCCGAAGCGGGGGAACTTCGCGACCTCGAAGAAGACCCAGCCGTCGACCTCGTAGGCCAACCCCTGGTCGAAGGTCTCGCCGATCAGGGTGAGGATCTCGGGGATCGCCCCCGTCGCGCGCGGCTCGGTGAAACACGGCAACAGGTTCAAGAGTTGCATGTCGCGTTCGAAGATGGCCATCTCCTCGGCCGCCAGGTCTAGGTAGTGCACGCCGAGCTCGCGCGACTTGCGCAAGATGTCATCGTCGACGTCGGTGACGTTGCGCACGCAGCGCGTGTCGTAGCCGGCGTCGCGCATGCGCCGCTGCAAGACGTCGAAGGTCAGATAGACGTAGGCGTGACCGAGGTGGGCGGCGTCGTAGGGGGTGATCCCGCAGCTGTACATGGTCACAGTAGGACCAACCTCGAGAGGAAAGACCCCTCGGCGCGCCGTGTCGTAGAGCCGCATCAGTTCGTGAGCCCTTCGAGTTTGACGTACGAGTGGGCCTTGTGGCGGATGTTGATCGAGACGCACACCGCCGTGAACGCCTCCACCGCACCGGCGAGTGACATCGTGCCCGCGATCACACCGCGCAGACCCGGCATCTCGTTGACGAGGCCCTCGACGAGTTCACGCGCGGGCGCATCATCCCCAAAGATCACCACGTCCGCGTCGAGTCCACTCTCGAGATCCTCCATCTGGGCGGCGGGAAGATGGTGGAAGGCCCCCACGATCCGACTCGACGGAAGGGTCGAGGCGAGCTGGCTGGCCATCGAGCCGCGCGACGGGTAAACCGGCACGAGCTCTCGACCCTCACGCACCAACGCGTTCACCATCGAGATGACCACCTTGTTGGCCAACGGCTCGCGCAGCGCTTTGAGCGTCGCCACCGCCGAATCCCAAGGTGTGGCCACGATCACCACATCCGCTGCGGCCGCGTCGTCGTTGGCGACGCCCCGTATCGAGCCCTCCGTCGGTACCCCCATGGCGCCAACGACCTCGCTCGCCCGCGCGGCATCGCGCGAGCCGATCGAGACCGCGTAGCCGGCCTTGGCCAGCCGCACGGCGACCCCACGGCCCGCCGGTCCCGTACCACCGATAATCCCGATCGTGCCGTTCATCATCACCGTCCTTCGAAGTGCTGGAACTACGCTAACAAGATGGCCCTGCTCACGAATCACCGAATACTGATCACCGGCGTGCTGACTGACGATTCCCTCGCCTTTCGCATTGCCGAGCGTGCGCTGGCCGAGGGGGCGTCGGTGATCCTCACCGGTGCGGGACGGGGCCTGTCGCTGACCAAGCGCACGGTTCGAAAGCTCGGTGACGTGGGCGAGGTCGTCGAACTCGACGTGACCGAACCCGCCCAGGTACGCGCCGCCGTCGACGCGGTGAGCGAGCGCTTCGGTCGACTCGACGGTTTGGTGCACGCAATCGGGTACGCCCCGCCGTCGTGCCTGGGCATGGGCATGTTCACCGCCCCCTTCGAAGATGTCGCCACCGCTATGCACATCTCCACGTATTCCCTGGCCACCCTGGTCGGCGCCTTCCGTCCGCTGTTGCAGGCGAGCACCGCCCACGGCGGCGCATCGGTGGTGTCACTCGATTTCGACGCCTCGCGCGCCTACCCCCTCTACGACTGGATGGGGGTCATGAAGGCCGGCCTCGAATCCCTTGGCCGCTACCTCGCTCGCGAAGTCGGCGCTGACCGCATTCGGGTGAACATGGTCGCCGCGGGTCCGATCCGCACGGTCGCGGCCAAGTCCATTCCGGGTTTCGCGCACTTTGAGGACACCTGGGGCGAGCGCGCCCCACTCGGCTGGGACGTCCACGACTCCAGTGCGGTCGCCGACACCACCGTCGCGCTGCTCTCGCCGTTGATGCGCCTCACCACCGCCTCGATCATCCACGTCGACGGCGGCGCCCACGCGATGGGTTAACCCGCTTGGTCCGCGAACTGCGTCTCGTAGAGCACCCGGTAGAGGTGTCCATATTCGAGCAACTCGTGGTGGGTCCCGCGCTCCACTATGGTTCCCGCTTCCACGACCAGGATCTGGTCGGCGTTACGAACCGTAGAGAGACGGTGCGCGATGACGAGCGACGTACGTGACGCCATCGTCGAGTCAAGGGCCCGCTGCACCGCGGCCTCACTCTCTGAGTCCAGGTGCGCCGTCGCCTCGTCGAGCACCACCAGCCGTGGCGACTTGAGGAGCAGTCGGGCTAACGCCACGCGCTGCTTCTCACCACCCGAGAGTCGATAGCCCCGCTCGCCCACGACCGTGTCGAGACCTTGGGGCAGGTTGGCGACGAGGTTCCAGATCTGGGCCGAGCGCAGCGCCACCTCAATCTCGTCGGCGCTCGCCTCGGGTCGTGCGAACAGCAGGTTCGCGCGCAAGGTGTCATGGAAGAGGTGCGGATCCTGGGTCACCACACCCACGGTCGCGTTCAGCGACGCCACAGTCGCGTCACGCAAGTCGAGTCCATTAATGCTGATGTGACCCTCGTCCACGTCGTACAGCCGAGACACCAACAGTGAGATCGTCGTCTTGCCCGCGCCGCTCGGTCCAACCAGGGCCGTCATGGTGCCCGGCGACACGTCAAAGCTGACGTCGTGCAGGACCGGGGTGCGGGGCGTGGCGTCCAGGGTGGCGACCGCCTCCAGGGATGCGAGTGACACCTCGTCAGCACCGGGGTAGGAGAACGAGACGTGCTCGAAGCGAAGGGTCACCGGCCCATCGGGGATCGCGACCGCGTCGGGACTCTCGAGGATCATCGGTTCGAGGTCGAGGACCTCGAAGAGGCGCTCGAAGCTCACCATCGCCGACACGTAGTCGATGTTGAGGTTCGACAGCTGGGTGAGCGGGCCATAGAGACGCGTCACGTACATCGTGAGCGCCACCACCGTGCCGATCGCCAAGGTCCCGTGTAAGACAGCGACCCCTCCGTACCCGTAGGCGAAGGCGGTGGCGAGTGACGCCGTCAAGCCAAGCGCGACGAAGAAGAACCGTTGGTACGTCGCCTGGCGCACCCCCATGTCACGCACTTCACCGGCGCGGTGCTGAAATGTCGTGAGCTCGTCGGATGGACGCCCGAACAACTTGACCACCATCGCGCCGGCGACGTTGAAGCGCTCGGACATGACCATGTTCATCTCGGCGTTGAGCTCCATCCCGCGATGGAACAACGCGCCCAACCGGCGCCCGACGAGGCGGGCCGGGATCAGGAACACCGGCAATAGGACCAGTGCGACCAGTGTTATCTGCCAACTCAGAAAGAACATCGTGATAAGGATCAAGGTGACGAGCACGACGTTTCCGACGACGTTCGAGAAGAGGTCCGTGAAGGCTTGCTGGGCGCCGATGACGTCGTTGTTCAACCGACTGATCAAGGCACCCGTCTGGGTGCGCGAGAAGAACGCGATGGGCATCCGTTGGATGTGACCGTAGACCCGCGCGCGCAGGTCGTAGATCAGACCCTCACCCACCATCGCCGAGATGCGCCGCTCGCCGAGCGAGAGGATGGCGTCCACGATGGCGAGCCCGGCGGCCAGGACTGCGAGTCCGATGATTACCCCTTCGCGCCGTTGGGCGATCCCGATGTCGAAGATGGCTCGCAGCACCAGGGGCGAGACCGAACTGACCACGGCCTCGAGGACCACTGCGGTGAGGAAGACCGCCAGCACCCGGCGATACGGCCGAGCGAACACGATCACGCGGCGCAGGGTGCCTCGCGTGATCCGGTGGTCGAGCAGTGACCGATCTCGTTGCAACGACCGCATTCCCGCGCGGCCCGCGTGCATCGTCATCGTCGCTCCATTGGAACGAGTGTAGGAACCAGCGCGGGGTCCCCTACCCTTGAACGGCACTGACGAGGATTAGTGCGCCGAGCACGATCATCACGCAACCTCCGATGACCCGCAGGGCGACGAGTCGCGACGGCGAGCCCGCTAACCATTCGCGCGCCGTCCCCGCGATGATGCCCCAGGTCGAGTCACTCGCGAAGGCCATGACGCTGAAGATGAGTCCAAGGATAAGTAGTTGCACCGTTACGCTGCCCTTCGTGGGCTCCACGAAGTGCGGGAACACCGCGGCGAAGAAGATCAGGGTCTTCGGATTCAAGACGCCGACCGTGAACCCCTGACGGACGATCTGTCTCGGGTGTGGCCGTTGCGCTTCGCGCTCGGTCATGGCTCGCGCGTGCTCCTGACGGTGGCGAAGGGCGTCAAACCCGAGCCAACCGAGATAACACCCGCCCACCAATTGCAAGACGGTTGAGAACGTTCGCGAATGGGCGAGCAACGGTCCGAGGCCGAGCGCGACGACAACCGATAGCAACAAGGTTCCGATCGAGTTGCCCAAGACCGACAGGACGGCCACCGCACGGCCCCACGCCACCCCCCGCGCGAGGGTGAACAACACACTGGGTCCGGGCACGATGATGATCGCGAAGGACGCGACGAGGAACGTGACGAGCTGGTCCCCGGCGATCACATCGACCTCGCGAGAATCCACTCGAGCCCGCGCAGACAGGCCCCGATGGAGAACCCGATGGACGCGGCGAAGACGGCCGTCCCGACGCCGACGGTGCCACCCATGAGCCAACCGATCGCGAGCACCGACACCTCCAGCGAGACCCGGATGTACACCACGCTGATCCCGAGTCGACGGTGCAGGCTCGTCATCAAGCCGTCACGCGGTCCCGGACCGAGTCCCGTCGTGAGGTAGAGCGCGCTGCCCATGCCGATCGCGAGCACCGCGGCGAGGACGAAGAGCGAACGTGCGTACACCGCGCTCGGCGGCGGGATCGTCGTCGCCGTCAGATCCAAGACAGCGGCGATCACCACGAGGTTCGCCAGGGTTCCAAAGCCCGGGCGTTCGCGCAAGGGCCACCACGCGCCGAGCACGACGACACTGATGAGAGCCGTCGCCCACCCGAGCGAGATTCCGGCGTGCCGGGCGACGCCCTGGGCGAACACGGTCCACGGCGTCGCGCCCAGGTGCGAGAGCACGAGTAGGCCCTCGCCGAGGCCGAACAACACGAGGCCAACGAAGAGCGGCGCGATCATCCGAGGTCGCACACCCCACGTCGACGATGCCCGCCACGGGGTCGCCGGTATTCGATGACTGAGGCCCATGAGTCGACGAAGTTTACCGAATTACTCGAGGACGTCCACGTCCCGGCGAGCGAGTCTCGCCTTCACGCCGGTCCCCCCGAGGAGCGCGGTGATCGCCGACAGGACCATCAATGCGCTCGCCACCAGCAACGCGATGTGTAGGCCGTTGGTGAAAGCGCCGTAGGCCGCATCCACGACCTTGTTGATGATCGCCTGGATCGCCGCGCCGCCACCGCGGTACTGCTTGGCCTTCGCGCCGATCGTCCCCGTCGTCAGCGCGGCGATGATCTCGGCCTGGTACGAGGCGGGTACCCCGATCTGGATGAGTCGCTGGGTGAGGTGAACGGTCAACTGCCCGTTCACGATCGAGCCGAGGATCGCCACACCCGCGACGGCGCCAAGCTCACGGGCCGTGTTGACCGTCGACGCGGCCATTCCCGAATGCGCGGCGGGCAGCGCCTGGAGGGCGTCAGACGTCACCGGTACCACGACAATCCCGAAGCCGATCCCCGCGAGCCCCATGGTCCACCCCAGGGTCCCCAGTCCCACGTGCGTCCCGATGACCAAGTTGGTGAGAAAGACGCCCGCCGCGGCGAGGATGCTGCCCACCATCATCGGCGTACGCGAACCCGCACGGGCCACCCATCGGCCACTGAAGAGGGAAGCCGCCACCATCCCCGCCAGTAGCGGCAAGAAGTCAAGCGCCAGCCGGTACGCACCGACTCCGACGACAACCTCGAGGTACAACGCGACAAAGAAGAATATGGAGAAGATTGCGAAGTATGTCGTGAAGGCGACGAAGTTGGCGCCGAGGAACGTCCGGCGCGCGAAGTACCGCAAGTTCAACATGGGACTCTTCACCCGAGACTCAACGACGACGAAGGCAATTATCGATACGAAGCTAATCACGTACAGCGTGATGATCGACGTAGCCCCGTACCCGATCGACTCCGCCCAAATTGTGGCGAACGTAGCTGTGGCGAGGGCGACCGTGCTGAGCGCGAAGCCGACCACATCGAGCGGCGCGTGTAGCTCGGGTGCATTGTTGGGCAATGCCACCAGGGCGATGATGAGCGCCGCACCACCGAAGAGGACGTTGAACCAGAAGATGGCGCGCCACGACCAGAGTCCGACGAGCACCCCGCCGATAACCGGGCCTGCGGCCAGCGCTAAGCCGGACACGGCCGCCCACGCACCGAGCGCGCGCGCACGACGTTGCCGCTCCGGGTAGACGTGACGAATCATCGAGAGCGTCCCCGGCTCGGATCCGGCGGCCCCCACGCCCATAATGACCCGACCGATGATGAGGACCGTCGGGTCCTTGGCCAGTGCACTGACGACCGAACCCGCAATGAAGACGCCGACGCCGACCAGCATGACGGTCTTTCGTCCAAGGAGATCGCCCAGTGAGCCGCTCACCAGCATCAGGCTCGCGAAGGCCAACGCGTAGCCACCCACCACCCACTGCAGTTGGGGAACCCCGGCGTGGAGCTCCGACTGGACATTGGTGAGAACCGGGCTGACAACGGTGTTGTCGAGAAAGGTCAAGAACAGCACCGACATCAACGCGACAAAACTCAGATGCGAAAGCGCCGAGGTCAATGGCGGTCGCAATGCGACAACGGCAGACCCATCGGTCGCCACTACCGGATCGTCGCTACGCCACACCATCACGCTCCCCCGTTCTCACTCCAACTCGATAACTCCCCCAACGGCGCCCGGAGCGCTCAGATTCGTGACTACGAAACTGACGCACTAGCGAGTCGTTCTACGGAACGTGATCAGTGCCGACGTCGAATCCTTGCCTTTCATGTTGCCGACGCTCACCGCACACGCACGGAGGTTCTTCACCGTCGTCCCGCACGTACCCGATCCGACCTTGCCGGTCCTCACCTTGAACTTGGTCAGTGGCAGGAGACCCTTCGCGGTGATCGTCACTGCTACGACGGTCGAGATGTTGCATTGAGCCTGTCCCTTCGCGGTCGCCAGGCACTCGACGACGAAGACCGAATCCTTCGGCTTGAAGCCGGTGCCTCGCACCTTGACGATCTCGCCATTGCGCAGACCGACCGCGGGCGTTACCACGATGTGCGGTTGTGGGGTGCTCGCGCCCGCCGAGCCGCCAGCGATATTCGCCGCCATTAGCAGGACCAATCCAACCGCGCCGCGGACGAAGACTGCGCTACGCATCGTGCCTCCTCTCGAGGCGGGTGACGCGTCACCCTCGCACAAACCACGACGTCGGTACGAACGCGCTTCCCCGTCTCTGGCCCCATGGTAGTGAGAAAACGTCGTTGCCTCACCGCCAGTAATCAGGTAGGAGGGGGCCCAGCCGTTTAGACCGAGTCACGACGGCTGGGAAACTTCGCGATATACGCGCTGAATTTTCTTCAAGCCCCGTTTGGCGTCATACAATGGATTGAGGCCAGATTGAGACGTTCGTCTCGCGGCAAGGACGGGTCACATGAACGAGACCGCCCTCCCCATGACGAAGCGATTGCCGTGGCTGATCCAAGGTGGGATGGGGATCGCCGTATCGGACTGGCGCTTGGCCAGGAGCGTCTCCACCGCTGGCCAGCTCGGGGTCGTCTCGGGAACCGCGATCGACGCGGTCTTCGCGCGTCGACTCCAGAAATTCGGCGTCGACGACGCGCTGCGGTCGGTGCTCGATCGATTTCCCGTCCGATCAATCGTTGACGACGTGGTCCGTCAGTTCACGGCGGTTCGGCGACGCGCGAACGGCCCTTACCAGAACCTTCTCATGTTGACCCATCGTTCGAAACGGCACTCAACCGACCTGCTCGTGTTGGCCGCCTTCGCCGAGGTAGCGATGGCCAAGGCCGGGCACAGTGGGATTGTAGGGATCAATCTCCTGACGAAAGTCCAGATCCCGACAGTGGCGTTGCTCTGCGGCGCGATGATTGCCGGCGTCGACTACGTCATGATGGGCGCCGGTGTGCCCACGCACATCCCCGGCGTCTTGGAACGGCTCCGACACGGACTAAGCGTTGACACCAAGCTGGCGTTGGCCAATGCGTCAACTGAGGACTCGCCAACCCTCCACTTCGACCCGACACCGTACCTCGACGGCGCGAGCGAGTTGAACCGACCCAAGTTCGTCGGGATCATCTCGTCAAACGTCCTGGCGAACGCACTCATCAAACGCAGCGAGGGACCGGTAGACGGTTTCGTGGTCGAACGACCAATCGCCGGTGGCCACAACGCACCGCCACGGGGTCCGCTGACTCTGGACGCCAACGACGCGCCAATCTATGGTCCCCGAGACGACGTCGACTTCGAAGCACTCAGCAATCTCGATCGACCGTTCTGGATCGGCGGTGGCGTCACCACGCCCGAGCACGTACGCGCCGCCCGCGATTTGGGGGCCACCGGCGTCCAGGTCGGAACGCTCTTCGCCTACTGCGACGAGTCCGGTATGGACGAGTCGCTCCGTGCCCAGGTGATCGCCAGCGTCCAAGCCGGCACCATCGATGTGCGCACCTCAATTCGCGCCTCCTCGACGGGTTACCCCTTCAAGGTGGTCGACGTCGAGGGTTCGATCTCGGAACGAGAGGTGTACGAGAATCGAGTGCGCCGATGCGATCTCGGGTATCTTCGCGAGGCGTATCTCACCGACGATGGCTCCATCGGGTACCGCTGCGCGGCCGAGCCAGTCAAGGCCTACCTACGAAAAGGGGGCGAACTCGAGCCCACCGTCGATTCGACATGCCTCTGCAACGGGCTCATGGCCACCTGCGGGCTCGGCCAGGTCCGCGCCTCCGGAGAGATCGAACCCCCCATCGTGACCAGTGGCGACTGCCTCAACGAGATCCGCACGCTGCTCAAAGGCCGTACGACCTACTTCGCGGCTGACGTCATCGAGCACCTCCGCGGTGGGCTTGACGAGACGGACCCGTCCTCGGCGTGAGCTCGAAGACGGTCATTCCGTGGTCACCCCTTTGACGTCATAGGGTTTTTGCCCGCGTCACGGCGAGCGTGATCCTGCGCTCAACTGGCACTGCGCCCTGTTCTGGGCCACGTCTCCAACAGGCGCTCTTCGCGCTTCACGCGACGTGGCCACTGAGATTCGAGCGAAACGGAGTTAATGCGGGGGGCCGGCGCGCCGACGTGTCGCCGCGCCGCCCCGTCACCCGTCATTCAATCAGCGCACCATCAGGTAGATGATGACCACCAACAACAGAACGATCACAGTACTCGATCGAATCCTCACGATCAGTAACTCCCGCGAGGCGCGTACGTGGTCACGTCCTCGTCGCCGACCCAATTCGTGAGAGCCCCGAGCCTTCCGTGCCTCAGGAACCTACGAACCGCCGCCAACCTCTCTTCGCGTGCGCTATTTCGTTTCTTCATGAACCGAACTCGTATTCCCACTCGTGTCAGTGACCTGGCGGTCCAGCGAATGCCGATTCGAACCGATCGATCCACGAGAAACGCCGAACACTACGGCTGACGCCACAAAACCGAAAGCTCCAACAATCATGAGAATTACTCCAATTGTTGAGAAGCGAAAACCATGACCCTGATAGGTGATGGCCCAATACATAATCGCACCCGCGGCTACCGCGATAGAGCTAAAAACCATTCCGGGAAGTCCCATTTCAACTACTTTCCATTTCCACTCAACGACGTGTTGAGATCATGAGAAGCAAGGTCTGGACTTCCTGCGCCCTATTATACCACTAGATTACACTTTTTTTATTAATAACTAGGACAATCGTTCACCATAGATACTGCGTTCAACCAAGGTCTAGTACCACGATTATGGTGCACCATCACACTTTTCATGATGACCGAGCGTGTCATCGCCGCGTTGTGATTATCGCGGCGATGACCACGCCCACTACTACCCACGTCTGGGCTAACGAAGCGACTCCGCCTTCGTACTCGTATCTTGCTCTGACTTATTCGCCTCTGTGATCATCGAATGCAGTTCACGCTTCTTGGCCACCTGGTAGACAATCAACTCACCGATACCCGCCACGAGACCAACTATTCCAATGATGATCAGGACTATTGAGAGTGGGGAATAATGCGAGCTACCGCTGAACGCGCCTGAAGCCCAACCCATTACCGTAGCGACCGATCCGGTGACTATTGCAAATGACATCGTCATAGTACTCATGCATATTTCCTCCCATACACGACGTCGCTACTTGCGTGATTCGAAGGTAATGCCGTCGTGTGATTCTGGAACCAATTTTATCAGTGAGACCGTGTTATTTGACCGGCAGGCGATGCGATGATTTCGCTTGACCCCAAAGTACGAGTCCAGCCTGCAAATAACGTGGCGCCGCGCGCGGCGATTGCACTGCATCCCCCTAGCGAATGGTTCTTTCATCAGCCTTGACAACGGCGTACCGCGGACTTCTCGCCGATCAGCACGAACAGTCGCGCTCGTACTCATCCTTCGACGGACGGGTTCGCCCTACTCGTCTCCCCGATACCGTCACTGGCCTCGATGATCGACGAATGCCGCCGTGTCCAGCGAATCCGAACACCCGCCATCGACGCCATCACCGAAATGGCCAAGTTGCCCGCCAATGATGACGTTGAACACTGTCGGCAAGCGCACGGGTTGTGAATTGTTCGTGCTGTCGCGGGTCTTCTCGTCTTGTCCGCCTCAGGGACATGGGCGGTTGGTGATGGAAGGGACATGATCTGTGATTCCGAGTGCCACCGAGACAACCTGAGCGGTTGGCTCGAATTCGTGAGGGTCAGGCCCCCAGGCGTCATGGCTGGGTGGCGTCGCAGCACGATCGAGACACTGCGCAATCGAGACGCCTTGCGTCGCCTTTGCTCGCCCACGGCATTTCGCGCTACGCGACCTACCGATTGCGAACCTTTCGTTCCCTCGCGCGACCCGAGCATGTGCCCGACGCAACGCCTGCCAGTACCGCACGATCGTGCATCCGATCGGTCCTGACCACGAATGCACCGAGACTGGATCGACCTAACCGCGACGTGGCGGTCGCCAGCGATTGGATTTCACAACGCATCTCGCTTCGCACACCACCGTGGCACTCTAAGGGCTCGGTTCGCTCGAACTCATCCGCTACTCGGCCAAACCCAGGTTCACAGTTCAACGATGCGCATTGACCCTGTGACGATCGACGAGGCAACATCGGTGAGTCGGAGATTGCGTGAGCGGGCGTGATTTCGGAGTTGGCCAAAGGCAACGTCCACGTCACAGCGCACTGCTTGGGAGATCATCCCCTTCGCCTGTTCGATGATGATCCGACTGTTGAGCGCGATGTTCAACTGATCGTTGACTCGTTGAGCGTTCATCGTTGTCTCGCGCTGCACAATGGCAATCGTCGCAATATCGGCGAGTCCCTGCGCGACGACGATGTCCTCGTCGGTCACCCGTCCGTCGTCGGCGCGAAGCAGATTGAGGACGCCAAGGGTCCGGCCCCGAAGTCGCATCGGTAAACAGTGGACGGCGCGGAAACCCAGATCGATTGCTCGCTGAGAGAAGAGCGGCCAGCGACTGCTTGAGTCCTGGAGCGACAGATTCGCGATCGGCTCTCCGCTACGGAAACACTCGACACTCGGACCGACGCCGGATTGAACTTCAAAGAGCTCGAGCAGATGAGTCGATTCACTCGAGGACGCCACAAAGCGCAGGTCACCATCGGGCGATGCCAGGAGCACACCGGCTGCGTCCACATCGACCGCCTCGACGCATCTGCTGCTCAGCAAGGTCAGGACGTCGATCACGTCGTAGTCATCGACCAGATTGTCCGCCAACTCCACCAGAGTCGTCACGATCAATGACTCCCTCGTCACCTCGATCCGCCGTTCTTCACAATGGAATCACCCATCTCGCGTCGAATCAACCAAGTTGGCACTGACGCCGTCACCAGCACGCGACCTCCATCGGCGTCCCTTTCGCCTCACTTCACGTCGTCCGAGACGGCGCCAACGTCCAGTCGCAAGGTCCGTCAGACCTTCGTCTCGTCACGCTGGGTCGCCAAGGACACACATACCGTACCCGCGAATCGCTCTGGGCATACGTGCAAGTCGCCTTCGAAACTGCCCCGTGAACTGCACCCGAATCGAGTGCGTTGATCAAGGACGATGACACCGGGGAACGATAAAGGTTAGAACGCCACTTCAGCGTGCTCGACCGCTGGTTCAAAGGCCGCGAGCAGATCCTCGACCTTGAACGTGGCGAAGCCAATCGACTGATCGGCAATGCCATACGGCATGTAGAGGACGCCGCGATGGACCAACGACCCGCACGAATAGACCACGTTCGGTACGTAGCCGTCCTGTTCATCGTCGGCCGGGATCAGCAAGGGCCGCGGCAATTGCGCGATGACCTTGCTCGGGTCATCATGGTCCAGTAACAATGCACCGATACCGTAAGTTCGCATCGGACCAACGCCGTGATAGATGACGAGCCAACCCTCTTCCAACTCGATCGGTGACCCGCAGTTCCCCAGTTGCAGAATCTCCCACGGGAGTCGAGGGCGATGCGCTGTCACCGTGTCTTCCCACTCGTGCACGTCGGTCGAGAATGCGACTGCGTTGGATTCACGATCGTGGCGCGAAAGGGCGACGTATTGACCATTCACCTTGCGAGGGAAAATGGCGAGGCCTTTGTTCTGCGCCGCGTGACCAGCGAGTGGCGACGAGACGAAGGCGATGAAATCTTTCGTCTCAAGTAACTGTTGAGTGACCGACAGACCGTCAAACGCCGTATACGTCGCGTAGTAGATGACCTCGCCATCGCCGTCGCCTTCGAACCGGACGAATCGGGCGTCCTCCATCCCGCTGGACTCGTTCGGTGCCGTCGGCCAAAGGACCCGTCTCGAGAGGTCGATCGTGTCCTCGAACTGGGCCCGATAGAAACTCGCCGCAAACAAGTGGAGGAGACGAGCAACCTCCGAGACGTTGAGCCGAGTATCACTCTGCGATTCGAGCTTCGCGATTGCGGCCATGAGATCTGAGAAGTCGAACGTCTCGTCGAGGGAGTCAAGCACTGTCGCCGCAGTCTCGCCGTCGTTGCCGACATCGCGTAGCAACGCGTGGAACGACGTGCGTCGCAACGGCGACGACGACGTCGTGGCTACCACTGGGAAGGGGTGGGCATCGTTGATCGTGAGCTGACCAGTCGCGTCGATCACGCCCGTTCGAAAGACGATCGATGAACGGTGACCCTCGCCGATCGCCCGGTAGCTAAGCACGACTCGAAGCTCATCTTCTCCCATTCCCGATTGATTCGGGTGCACGACGAGACTCGGATTACAGATGGCGGCGCCTTCGATCGCGTATTCGTGCGTGAAGGCCGCCCCCAGCAGGCGACGCCGATTCAGCGAGACCGCGTCGGCGACGTAGTCGATCACTCGATCCGCGTGCGCGTCGAAGACCTCCGTCAAGTTCTGGTGGCGATGTTCGAATCGCGTCAAGAGCTCGGCGAGCTCACCTTCAACCTCGGTTTCGCTGAGCGCCAGCACGCGTTCGACTGTGCTCGACGCACGTGACTCACTGCCGCCGACCAGCTCTTGACCCGGAACAAACAGTCGTGAAACGACACGCGAAGGATTCAGTCGCAACCGATTCGGCTGCCTTGTCGCAAGCCCCATGTCCCTCATGTGAAACTCAGTGCAAATCGACGGGCGTGCTGCAATGTACTGAGCAGCGCCACCGTGGACTCCGTCCCTTCGTTCAGATTGGGGCCGTGGCGTGTCAATCCGTCATACCCGCCGCCACGGGTCGCCTCGAACATCTCCGCACCGGCATCGTTGTCACCCATGAACCAGGCGACCGCTCGGTCTAACCCGGTCAACCACTGTCGGTCTCCGGTGACATCGTAGGCCCGGACGCACGCGTCGGCGATGGCTGCAACCTCAATGGGCTGTTGGTCGAACAGGCGCGAAGCGTCGTGGGGACCCCTCCCACCGGCGGGGGTCACAGAAAGATGTCCAGATCGGGTTTCCATAGCGAGCAACCAATTTAACTGACGCAAGCCCACCCCAAGCACTCGCTCGTCTCCGAGCCAGGAGCCAGCGGCGATCACCGCTTCGGCCAACGCTGCGTTGGCGTAGGTGAGCCGCTCCTCCGGCCACTGCCAGTCTCGCGACACCTCTCCTCGATCGAGCACGCCGAGCCCCGCCATCAGCAACTCGTGCGCACCGCGGTTGCCCGATTCGACGTGCAGCAACTCGACCGCGCCAATCACGGCCCACGCCATGGAACGCGGCCACGACGACCGAGCCTTCGCACCACGCTCGAACAGTTGGCGCGCTTCATTCACGAGACGAGGGCTCGGCGACCGAGCGACCGTCGTTCCCAACGCCCACATCGCGCGGCCCCAACAGTCCTCCGTTGACGGTTCACCCCACCAGGCGCCACTAGCCAGTCGCCGATTTGTGAATTCACCGCTGGGTGCCTGAGCGAGCCGGAGAAATTCCATCGAAGACTCGGCGAGTCGAAGTAATGCCCCCGTGACGAGTGGCTCGCGTACCACCACCAGCAGCACACGGGCGACGTCGTCTGTGCAGTACCCATGCTCAACACGAGCGACGTCGTGGTCCGCGTGCTCGAACGTACCGAACGGACCCGTCATCGCGAGCAAATGAGAGAAGTTCGGTGACGGGACAGTTGTCATGCGTCAGCGTTCGCTCGTTGGAGGAACGGGCGAGCGGTACGAACGTACTGCTCCGCCACCGCGTCCCAGCTCAACCCCGGCGCCAGACTGCGGGCTTCACGGGCCATCGAGGAAGCCAACGCCGGTTCGGTCACGACTCGTCGGATCGCGTCATGGATGGAGGCGGGGTCACGGTGGTTGACGATGATCCCTGCGCCCGTGCCGAGCAGTTCACGCGAGTGCGGGAACGACGTGGCGATCACTGGTCGACCGGCCGCGATGGCGTCGACCAACACGCCCGACGTCGCTTGGTCGGACGAGTCGTACGGCAGGATCACCGCGTCGGCGCTGGTGATTACCGAGGTCAGGTAGTCGAGATCGTAGTAGGCGTTATCGAATCGAACGAGGTCGCCGACTCCGTTAGCCCTCACACGCTTCTCCAACATGTGTCGATAGGCGTCACCCTCGTTCGCGAGCACCTTCGGGTGGGTGCGACCCATCACGAGATACTGCGGTGTTGGAGTGAGGTCTCGGAGGCCGGCCATCGCATCAATCACCCACTCGATGCCCTTGCCGGGTCCGATCAAGCCCCACGTCAGCAACAGAGGCGGCGCATCAATCTGCCGATTAGCGACCATCGAGGTCACGGTGGCGCCGTGCGGAATCACTTCGACCGGGGTGAGACCGACGTCATTGACCGCCTCCAAGGCCGACGCGGCGGCTTGGGTCATAACCACGATCTGATCGGCTTGGGCGATGACTGCGTTCAAAATGTTCCGTTGGTGCGCTGTTGGATTCGGCAACACCGTGTGCAGTACCACGAGCTTGGGGACGCGCACGCCGTCGAGGACACGAAGGACGTCCGATCCGTCAGTCCCCCCATACAGGCCGTACTCGTGCTGCACTATCGCTACGTCGCAGCGATTCAGTGCCTCGATCGAAGCCGTGGCCGTCGACGGATCGGTTGCGACCAACTCGGCCAAGACGGGAAACACCGAAGGCGAGCGTGCCTCGGGCCGATCGAGCACGCGAACCATATTCACCGTCGCGCCGCGCCGGCGAAGCGCCGTTCCGAGTGCCACCGAAAACGTCGCGATTCCGCACGGCGTCGGTGGGGTGCTGCTCAATATTCCATATGTCGCTTGACTCGATCTCACGGTCATACCGTCCTCTTCGCTAGGTACTGCTGCGTGTTCTTTCGATCGGTTAGTTCGGCCGGTGCGTCACGATGCGGCTCCTGATTGACCAGTTGTGCCCCCGTGCCTGACAGGGAGTCAGGGACCGCACTCGCGAGACGGTCACCGCGGCCCCGCCCGTCCCGGGTTCCCTGACGATGATCGCCAGACGGGACCATCATCGGGGACTTGAGCCCGCTACGACCCGCCCGAGTAGCTTGAGCGCAATCATCAGGGAGGCGAGCGCCAGGATTGTGGTCACGCTCTGGAGCGCGCTGTAAATCGGCGGCGCCACTCGCTCGGGTTGTGGTCGCTCGACCGTAGGTGCCGTCGCGGCCTTGATGCCTGTAAACAAACGGTGCAGCAGCATTGCTCTTCTCCATCTTGCATGGAGTCGTCTTGCCCGAACGAGTGACAATCAAATGGATCGTCCGACCCGAACCCGGCGTCTCGATAGATGAGGAAATCCTTCCCTCGTTGTCACTCTAGTGGTGGCGTCTCAAAACCGCGCCGGGGCATTCGTGGTGGGTAACGTCGGCGACGCATCATCGTCTTCCAGCAACGCGACGAAGTCGCCTATCGCGCGGACGCGATCAACGAAATCAGGTATCGGGAGCTGACTGCGAACCTCGTAACGGTTTCGTCGGCCACTCTTCGCTCGAATCACGTAGCCCGAACTTATGAGATCGGTGAGAATCCCCTGGACGCGACGTTCCGTGAGGTCGACTGAACGCGCGATGTCACAAAGTCGGACTTCAGGGTTCTTGGCCACATCGAGCAGGACTCGTGCGTGCTTGGTCAAGAAACTCCACGGCGCATCCGAAATCAGTGTCGGGGCCACATCATCCTGAACTTTATTTCGTGTCATCCATTTCTAGTGTACAGTGGTGTCGCGGTCCTTGTGGAGTTGACTGCTCAGTATCCGTAGATCAAAGATTCCACGAGGAGCATCATGCGAAAACGACGGAATTCCCCACAAGCCGGCGTCGACACGCGTTGGCCGTCCGGCGACGTCGACGCCGCTGTGCGGCGTCATACCGATGGGCCATGCTGTGCGCACTTCGTCGGCGACTCCCCCGCTGGGACACCCCTCGCCCACTGATCTGACCACCTAGTCGTCATTCGTGCCCAAGCTCCGCTTCGTTCACCGTAGCCAAGTCTCATACCGGTGCCAGACGCCCCGCCCGGGTTGCCGCGTGAACGGAGTTGGGCAACAGTCATCATCTACCTCCAACGATCGTCAGGGTCTATGAACACAATCGAAAGCAACGTTGCGATGCGACGCGTCAGCCGGATCCTGCAGTGGGTCGGCGGCTTCACGTCTCGGTCCAGTGTCGCGGCGACCATGGCGATCGTGATGTTGGCGTTCCTCGTATCGATGTCGATAGCCGGTTTCCCCAATCGTTGGCAGACCGGCATGTCGACTACCGCCGAATCCATCACGTTGGTCATGCTGTTCGTAATCCAGCACACGCAGAGTCGCCAACAGATTGCCCTGCAACTAAAATTGGATGAGCTCATTCGGTCGTCGCCACACGCCGACGACCACCTCGTGCACATAGAACTAGCGGCGGACGCGGAATTGATCGAACGTGAACAGGGTCAGGTCGCACACCATGAATCGCTGCGAGAAACGCTCACGAGCGACGAGTGACCACATCGTTCACCGCGCACCACTTTGACACCACGGTACGATGAACCGAAACGACCCCCAAAGTTCGTGTCCTACGTGACAGCGTGTGTCCTACTTGGACCCACCGGTTCGCCTTGATCAACTGAACCTAGTGGTCCAGCGGTGCTTGCTCACCGTCCGACGTCCCAAACGATGAATCGTCTGAGTGACCGCGCGGCACATAGAACGGTGCGCGGACCGCGAATGATCTCGTCGCGATAAATAGTAGCACCTATTGTGCTACTATCTCCACATGACCAGAATTGGGATTAGAGAACTGCGCCAGCACGCCAGCCGATATCTCGAGCGTGTGAAGGCAGGTGAAGTCGTCGAAGTCACTGAGCGCGGGAAACTCATCGCCCTTTTGGTACCACCGACAC
>JAKBGV010000049.1 GCA_021837305.1 Actinomycetes bacterium | reverse complement strand
CGAACGGTAGACTGCGTGACGGAGGGGTGCGAGAGCGGCCGAATCGGGCAGTCTCGAAAACTGCTGTGTCTACGGGCACCGTGGGTTCAAATCCCACCTCCTCCGCCGTGACGAAACGGGTGACGAAAGTCACCCGTTTCGTCGTGTGATAGGCCTTCGCGGGCAGAACTACGCTGGCTCCAGACCAAGAAGAGGAGTCATCGTGGTGTCGTCATCCAGGCCGTCAATCGGAACCGAACGCAAGGTTGTCACCGAGTTGCCCGGGCCCAAGTCACGGGCCCTGCACGACCGACGCAAGGCCGTGGTCAGCGCCGGACTCTCGACGGGCTTCCCCGTCTACATCGAACGCGGCGAGGGCGCCATGCTCCTCGACGTCGACGGCAACCTGCTCTTGGACCTCGGTTCAGGCATCGCGGTCACCTCAATCGGTCACGCCGTGCCCGAGGTCATCGAAGCCGTCTCCCAGCAGGTCGCCGACTTCACCCACACCTGTTTCATGGTCGCGCCCTACGAGGAGTACGTCGCGGTCTGCGAAGAGCTCGCCGCACTCACTCCCGGCACCCACGCCAAGGCCTCGGCGCTCTTCAACTCCGGCTCGGAGGCCGTCGAGAACGCTATCAAGGTGGCGCGCCTCGCCACCGGCCGCCAGGCGGTGGTCGTCTTCGACCACGCCTACCACGGCCGGACCAACCTGACCATGGCGCTCACGGCGAAGAACATGCCCTACAAGGAGCACTTCGGACCCTTCGCGCCCGAGGTCTACCGCGTGCCGATGAGTTACCCGTTCCGCGACGGGCTGAGCGGCCCCGAGGCGGCCGCGCGCGCCATCGCCGAGATCGAGTCCCAGGTGGGCGCGCACAATGTGGCGGCCCTGCTCATCGAGCCGATCCAGGGTGAGGGCGGCTTCATCGTGCCCGCCGACGGCTTCCTCGCGGCGCTCTCGGCGTGGACGACCGCCAACGGCGTGGTCTTCATCGCCGACGAGATCCAGGCGGGTTTCTGCCGCACCGGGTCCTGGTTCGCCATCGAGCACGACGGCGTCATCCCCGACCTCGTCACCACGGCGAAGGGGCTCGCGGGCGGCATGCCGCTCGCCGCGGTCACCGGACGGGCCGATCTCATGAACGCCGTCCACGAGGGTGGGCTCGGCGGCACCTACGGTGGCAACCCGGTCGCCGCGGCCGCGGCCCTGGCCACGATTCGCACGATGCGAGACCGCGACCTCCCAGCCCGGGCTCGCGCCATCGGAGAGACGCTCGCAGCGCGATTGAACGCGCTGGCCGGTGAGGTCTCGATCATCGGTGACGTCCGCGGCCGCGGCGCGATGATGGCCATCGAACTCGTGAATCCCGGCACCACCGAGCCCAACGCCGCGGCGGCGAAGTCGATCGTCAACTACTGCAACCAGCAGGGCGTCATCGCGCTGGCCTGCGGGACGTTCGGCAACGTCATCCGCCTACTGCCCCCGCTCGTCATCACCGACGCGCAGCTCGAGGACGGCCTCAACGTGTTGGCCGACGCGGTGCACGCGGCGCACTGAGCGATCAACTCACGCATCCCCGGCTCCCGACGCTCGCGTGAGCGGGGACCCGGGCGAGCACGTGGGCGACCACGCCGGCCGGTATCGCGTAGGCGATCTGGGGCTGGCTCAGCGACTTAGAGACGATGACTCCCGCGACGCTCGCCCCGACGAGGACCGGACTGCCCGAGTTACCCGGTGAGATCTGCGCGGCCACCACGAGGTACGTGCGCGTGAGCAGGTCCTGGTTGTAGATGTCGCGCCCGAGTCCGGTGACCGACCCGCGCAGCTGAGCGGGCGCGAGGGTTCTCGGCCCGTCGAGCGGGTAGCCGACGACCCTCGCCGGCGTGCCGGGCACGACACGCACCGCCCGCAGGCGCAACACCGGCTCGGCGAGCCCCGGGACCCGGAGCACCGCGAGGTCGTCACGAGGGTCAAAGAGCGCCACCGTCGCGCGCAGTCCGCCCACCGTCACCGACCGGGACCCGGCCACCACATGGGCGTTGGTCACGACCTCGTGGGGGGCCACGACGAAGCCCGTCCCCTCGTGGTTGACCGGGCAGCCACCCGTGGCGAGCACCTTCACGACCGACGCCGGTTGGGCGACCGGTGCGCGCAGCGCCCCGAGGTGCACGGGGCCGCTGGGCACGCTCGGCGCGATCACCGTCGCAAAGACGTTGGGCAGGTCGGCGTTGCGCAAGAGCACCTGGACCCGACTCTCGATCGCGGGGACGGGGGGCAGCACCGCGTTGAGCGTGCGAAGCACCGCCGAGCTCTGGATCGCGGTCGCGATCGACCCCCACGCCACCGTCGCGACGAGTCCCGCGATCAGCCAACTCGAGAAGATGGCGCCCGCGGCGCCGACGGCGGCGCCGACCATGCGGTCCACCGTCCCCAGGTGCAGGACGCGCGCGGTGCCGTGGGCGAGTCCACCGAGCCACGAGCCGAGGGACGAGCCCACGGCCGCGCCGACGAACACGATGGCGAGCGCGATCGCGGGGCGCCACGCCCCGTGCGTGATATTGGACGACCACGACGGAGCCAGCGCGGTGCCCGCGAAGAATCCGACGAGGAAGCCGAGGATGGCGCCAACCTGGCGCAGGGCGCCGACCGCGAAGCCGCGCACCCCCGCGAGGAGCGCCAACCCGACGATGACGATGTCAACCCACGACACGTCGCCAGGGTAGACGGTCAGCGTCTGCGCGGGCCCGCGCGGGCGTGTTTGGCGTCAGTGCTGCATCGCGGCGCGCACGAGACCGGGCACCTTCAACCACGACGGGTCGGCCTCGAAGGCGAGTAGTCGACGCATGACCTGGCCGGCGTGCCGGTTCGTCGCGAACCACGCGGGTTCGGGCTTGACCACGAAGGGGCCGCGCACCACCGACTTCTGCGGCTTGGCGAAGAGGAAGGCGTTGCCCACCGCGCCTCGTCCGGACTGGATGTCCGTGGCGTCGTGACCGGGGTACGCGCCCCACGAGGTGGTCGCGAACACGAAACTGAGGGCGTGCCAGGCGTTCACCCCAATCGAGCCGTAGCGCAGGTTGGCCACGGCGCGATCCACGGCGGCGCCAACGGCGCCCTCGGCCAGGGTGCGCGGGTCCACGAGCATGGTCATCGAGAGCGTGCCCCAGACGACGTCGTTGCAGAAGTCCACCGCGCGGTCGATGAATTCAACTGTCGAATCGGCCTCGAGCGCGGTCTCGCTCAGCAGCGCGCAGAAAGCCTCGACGTTCAGGCTGACGTCGTCGCGATCCGCCGGGTCGACACCGACGATGAGCGTCCAGGGCATGACGCCATCGGCGGCGTCACCGATCTGGTGGGCGTCGGGGTGCGCCTCGAGGAAGGCCGCGCGGCGTTCGAAGGCTCCGGGGTAGTAGGCCCGTCGGGGGGGCAGACTCGAAAAGACCGCCTCGAGCTGCTCGAGGAAGGCGTCGCGTTGCGCCCAGCCCGCGTGGGTCACCAACACCCGAGGACTCAAGCAGTTGAAGCCGGCGTTGTTGGCGAGCATCGTGGCGACGTGGCGGGCCTGGTAGGTGAGTTCCTTCGCCGTCCACTCGCCCGGCACGATCACGACCGGCGAGACGTTGCCGAGTTCGCAGGTCACGGGCTTGTCGAGCAGCGGCTGGTTGCTCGCCTTGCGACGAGCGCCGTCATCGCCCGTCCCGAAGACGATCGCGTCGTGGGTCTTGTCCGATCCGGTCACGTGCACGTCGTCGATCCCGGGGTGCGTAGTTAGGTAGGCGCCAACCCGTGCGCCGCCGGAGACGATGCGCAGGTAACCCGGTTCGATCAACGCCGCCAGGGCCCGCTCCCAGTAGGGCACGAGATAGTCGTTGACGGGGTTGGCCTTCAGCACGACGACCTCGCCGTCGCCGAAGAGCTTGGTGAGTACGTCGCGCGGCCCGAGGCTCGCCACGTTGCCCGCGGCCAGCACCAGCGAGACCCCGGCGTGGCCCATCGGGTCCGCGTAGGCGCCGGCCTGCGTCGCTCGCGCCTCGGCCTCGTCGACGCCCGGCTCCATCCAGACCTCGCCGGTCACCCCGGCGTAGAGCACGCGGTCGAATCCCGACGTCGGCATGACCTGGACGCTGATGCGCCCCCCGGGTCGGTGACGGACCGGACCGGGGTACTCGGGCCGCCCCGACTTCGCGATGTCCAGCATCGAACGGCGCAGCGACTGCACCATGCGAACGAACGTCCCGACCCCGCTGAAGAGCTCCTCGCCGCCCTCGGGTCCCTGTGGGTCGTAGCCCTTGGCCCGGCACGCCGCGTCGTTCCAGTCTTCGGCGACGGCCACCGTGTCACCCACGATCCGCTCGAGGATGGCCGCACGTTCAATCGCCGTGCGCCGTGCCCAGTCGTCGCGATGCGCACGTACTTCTTCGACGACGCGATCGAGCGCCGCCGTATCCAATGCGACGTGGTCTTGCTGGCCCGACGTCGGTGCCGCAGCTCCTCGTGGTTGCACTCGCCACCCCCTCCCTATGGGAGACTATCCCGGTGTCCCCGACGGTGAACCAGACGGCACCCCCGGGGTGGTACCCCGATCCGGGTGGTTCTCGGTCCTGGCGGGTCTGGAACGGTGACGACTGGACCGCGGTGACGCGACCGTTCGGCGAACCCGCCCCGGTCATCGACGCCGTGGCGGGTGTCGTCGCGCTCCGACGGGTCGCGCGCATCGGGGTCGTCTCGTTCTTCGGGGGTCTCGGGCTGCTCGCGAGCACGCTCGCCCACTGGCCCGGCACCGCCCAACCGGCCCCTCGCTGGTTCGCGCTCGACGCCTCGGACCTGGCGGTAGCACTGTTGATCCTCGCGACCGTGCTCTACGCCCTGGCGGCCCGGGCCCTCGGCGGGAGGCTCGCCCTGGCGCTCGTCCCCGCCGTCAACGTGCTCTACGTGAGTGCACTCGTGACCACGCGGCTCCACGGTCCGACGCTCGCCCAGCGACGCCTGCTCGGCGAAGCGGTCCTGCTCGCACTCGTCGTCCTCCAGCTCCACGCCCAGCCCTGGCTCGCCGTGGTCCCCGCGTTCATTGCCCTCGTGCAGGCCTCGAACCTGGGGGAACTCCAAGCCCGCCGGATTGGCTCGGCGAACGCTGGCACATAGTATGACGACGGACGAACCGGAGGAACTATGGCGTACGAAGAGTGGGGTCCGCTCGGCGGACTCGTGGGCACGTGGGAGTCGGGATGGGACGGGATGGACGTCTCGTACCACAACGAAGACGGCAAGATCGAAGAGACGCCCTTCCGCGAGACGGTGCTCTTCAAGCCCTTCGGACCCGTGGACAACGGTGAACAGCACCTCTACGGGCTCGACTACCGCATGTCGGCCTACCGCGCGGGACAGGACAACCCCTTCCACACCGAGATCGGCTACTGGATGTGGGACGCCGCCGCCAAGCAGGTCATGCGCTGCTTCATGATCCCGCGCGCCTCGACGTTGATCGCCGGGGGCACGGCCGAAGCCGACGCCACGACCTTCCAACTCGAGGCGGTCCTCGGATCGAACACCTACGGCATCCTGTCGAACAAGTACCTCGACGACGTCGCCAAGACCACCCGCTTTGACGTTACGGTCACCGTCACCGACGACACCTACTCCTACGACGAGACATCGGTGATCGAGCACAAGAAGTGGCCGACCATCATCATGCACACCGACCGCAACACCTTGAAGTTGGTCAGTCGGGACTTCTGATGTACGAGTGGTCCGATGAGCATCGGGCCATCATCGACGCGGTGCGGCGCTTCGTCGACACCGAGGTCCGTCCTCGTCTGGACGGGCTCGAGCACGAGGGCGACGCGCCCTATGACGTGCTGCGCGCGTTCTACCGCGCCTTCGGGCTGCGCGAGGCGGCCGCCGAGTCCTTCGAGCGCGCCCTCGCGCGCAAGCGCGGCGGCGAACGCCCGCCGCGTGTCAGCGATCCAGCGCCGAGCGTGCTTGCGACCATCGAGCTCTGCCGGGTCAGCCCCGGGCTGGTGACCTCGCTCGGGGTCTCCACCGGACTCGCGGCCGGCACGATCAACCGACTCGGGACTCCGGACCAGATGGAGCGATGGGGGCGCGACCTGCTCACCCTCGACCGAGTCGGGGCTTGGGCGATCACCGAGCCGGACTCGGGCTCGGACGCCCTGGGCGGCATGCGCACCTCGGCGCGTCGCGACGGTGACGAGTACGTGCTCAACGGCCAGAAGACGTGGATCACCAACGGGCCATACGCCGACACGCTCGTCGTCTACGCGAAGCTCGACGACGGCTCGGGGACCGACCCGCGCGAGCGTCCGGTGCTCACCTTCGTGCTCGATCGGGGCATGGCGGGCCTCGAGCAGTCGGCGCCCATGCGCAAGATGGGCCAGCACGCCTCGCCCACGGGCGACGTCTTCCTGAGCGACGTGCGCGTCGGGCGCGACCGGCTGCTCGGTGAGACCGAGACGCTCGAGGGCGGGGGTCGCACGAGTGCGCGGGACAACTTCGTCGCCGAGCGCGCCGGCGTCGCGGCGATGGCGCTCGGGGTGATCGAGGAATGCCTGCGCCTCAGCGTCGAGTACGCCCGCACCCGCACCCTCTGGGGCCAACCGATCGGCGAGTTCCAGCTAGTCCAGCTCAAGCTCGCCCAGATGGCGGTCGCTCGCCAGAACGTGCGCCAGATGATCTTCGCCCACCTCGAGCGGTCCCGCGACGGCGTCGTGGCGAGTCTGGCCGAGGCGTCGGCGATGAAGCTCTACGCCGCCCAAGCGGCCTGTCAGGTGGCCGACGACGCGATCCAGGTCTTCGGGGGCAACGGGTACGTCACCGAGTACCGCGTCGAGCAGCTGAGCCGTGACGCGCGCGTGCTGCGAATCTACGCCGGCACCGACGAGATGCAGGTCGTGGCGATCGCCAAGGACCTGCTCGCCAACTACCCGACGTAGCGCCGGTACCCGGCGATCCAGTTGGTCTCGAAGACCCGCTGGGCGACGGAGAGCGATACCGCCCCGCGACAGACCAGTCCGTGGAGCACGTCCTCGAGGTGGTCCTTGCGCGAAGCGCCCCAGAGAAGGTGGCGCGGCTCGGGCCACAGGTTCGCGACCGCGCTCGGACTCCCACCGACCTCGAGGGGCACCAGGTGGTCCTCCTCGTAGTCGCGGGCGTGGGTGTCGCCGAGCAGGTTGTAGCCGCTGTCGAGCTGGCGGAACTTGAGCGCCTCGGTGTAGGACTCGGCGGGCCGGATGCGGCTCGTGTAGCCCACGACGCAGATCGTCGAGCGGATCGTGGCCGGCGTCACGGCGGGATTCGTCGCCCCGGGGGTCAGTCGGGCGTTGGGCAACGCGGGGTTCGTCGGCGCGCCCAGTGCCGGGCTGACGCTCACGACGAGCGTCGTGACGAACAGGCCCACCGACCACCCCAACGCGTGCGAGCGCCGCGACCTCATGGCCGCCGCCGCAGCCAGAGGTAGATCGCGAGCAGCGCGAGGGGTACCAGCACCACGACGACTCGCGCGGCCGGCAACGCCGCGCCCCGGTGCAGGTTGACGAGGGTGGTGGTGGTCGCCAACGTCACGACGCGGCGTCAGCGGGGCCGTCGGACACCCCGAGGTGCGTGTAGAGCCGCTCCAAGCGCGCGACGATCTCCGAGATCGCCTGGTCCTGGGCGAGCAGGTGCTTCTGGATCTCCTCGGACTCCTTCAGCACCGCCTCGGCGTCCTTGTAAGTCTCTTCGGATCGCTTGTCGGCGGCCGCGGCCTGGATGTTCTGGCCGACGATGATGATCGGCAACAGGACCAACTGCAAGAAGCTGCTCGAGAGCCACACCACGACGAAGTACGTACCCTGCTTGATCGCCGAGGGCAGGGCGAAGAGCGCGAGGATCGTGAAGATGTACGCCGCCCACATCGTGCCGATCACGAGCGTGATGCGAAGCCCGAAGCGCGCGTTGAAGCGCACCACGGGGTTGGTGTGCTCGACGCGGCGCAGGTCCGAGGTCTTGACCGGCTTGCTGGCGTGCAACTCGTCGGCCCGGGGGTGACGCACGTACTCGTAGATCTTGCTCATAGACGGAGTCTCACACGTCCGCCGGCGTCGCGCCTAGTGCTCGACCAGGTCCGGCGAGGTCTCCATGCCCTTGCGCCACGTCGAACGCGCGATGATCTTGGTCGTGTCGGCGCGGTCCCGGTACTTCTCGGCGATGTTGCGGATCTCCTCGAGGAGCCCTTCGGAGAGCATGGTCGGGTTGAGCCCGAGCGCGAGGAACTGGTCGCGACTGACGTTCAGCTCGTTCTCCACGGCCTCGCGTCGCGGGTTGGGCAGGTTGGCGATCGCGACGCCGGTCATCGAGGAGATCAGCGCCGCGAGGTCGCGCACGCGATAGGTCTCGGTCACCTGGTTGAAGACCTTCGGCTTCTCGCCGCGCGTCGGCGGGTTCTCGAGGGCAATCTGGATGCAGCGCACCGTGTCGCGAATGTGAATGAAGGCACGGGTCTGGCCGCCCGTGCCGTGGACGGTCAGCGGGTGGCCGATCGCCGCCTGCATCAAGAACCGGTTGAGCACCGTCCCGTAGTCCCCGTCGTAGTCGAAGCGGTTGATCAGGCGCTCGTCGCGCGCCGTCTGGGGTGTCTGAGTACCCCAGACGATCCCCTGGTGCAGGTCGGTGATGCGGATCTGGTCGTTGGAGGTGTAGAAGGCGAAGAGCAGCTGATCGAGGGTCTTGGTGAGGTGATACACCGAGCCGGGGTTCGCGGGGTGCAGGATCTCGCGGTCGATCTCACCGTCGGGGGTGGGGACCTTCACGGTCAGGTAGCCCTCGGGGATCGGGGCCGAGCCCGACCAGCCGTAGCCGTAGACGCCCATCGTGCCGAGGTGGACGAGCGCGATGTCCTGACCCGTCTCGGCGATGGCCGCGAGCACATTGTGCGTGCCGCGCACGTTGTTGTCCACCGTGTAGCGCTTCGCCGCGATGTTGCGCATCGAGTACGGCGCGGCGCGCTGCTCACCGAAGTGCACGATGGCGTCGGGTTGGAGATCGCGCAAGAGCGCCTCGAAGCGGTCGTACTCCTCGGCGAGGTCGAGTCGCACGAAACCGATCGACTTGCCCGTGAGCTCGTGCCAGACCGCGATTCGCTCACCGATGGGGCGGATCGGGGTGAGTGACTCCACCTCGAGCTCGATGTCAATCGCCCGCCGGCTCAGGTTGTCGACGATCGTCACGTCGTGTCCGATGTCTGACAGATGCAGCGAGGTCGGCCAACCACAGAAGCCGTCACCACCCAGTACGAGGACCTTCACGCCCTGCTCCTTTTGTTCCGGTCACGACGTGCGTAGTCCCGCGAACCGAGGTCGGGGTCACGAACATGACCCCGCAACACTACCAAAGCGCCCGTCAGCGTTCCCGGGCGGCCTCCCCGAGACCGGGGCACCGCGGCGCGGGACCTGCCCCGATTGTGCCGTAACGGTGATTCGTGATCGCCACGCTCTGTTCGAGCAGCCAGCGCGGTCCCTCGACGGCACCGTCCTGGGCGAGCGGTCGACGGTCGAGCGTGACCCCGCGCGCCACGAGTTGCGCGCTCGGCGCCGGTTCGGCACTGAGCCAACGCACCCGGGCGATGGTGTCCGCGCGCGCCACGAGCTCCTCGACGCTCTCCACGGTCGCGCCGGGCACCGCGGCGACGGGTGCGGGGGCGCTGAAGCGCAGGGTGACCCCGAGCGTCTCGACGACGCGCCAGAGGAACGCCACGACCACGGGATTGACGTCGACGTCCACGCGCACGACGAAGGGGCGTGCGGCGCGGCGGTACCGGTGCAGGTTGCGCTCGGCCGCGAGCCCACTCTCGTCGATCGCCCGGGCACCCGAGGACCGGTACCACGCGAGCAGCGAGGCGTTCGCCGCGTCGAGGTCGGCCAACTCGGGCCAGCGTCGCAGGCACGAGACGTAGTTGGGCCCGCCCGCCTTCGCGGTCGGCCCGACGCTGCTGCGTCGCCACCCGCCGAAGGGTTGGCGTCCGACCACCGCGCCGGTGATGCCGCGGTTCACATAGGCGTTACCGACCTCGACGCCGTCGAGCCACTGCTCGCACTCGGCTCGGTCCAGCGAGTGCAGGCCGCCGGTGAGTCCGTAGGGGATGTCGTTCTGCCACTGGATGGCCGTCGCGAGGTCCGGGGCGGTCATCACGCCGAGGACGGGCCCGAACCACTCGTTCTGGTGCGTCCAGGACCCCGGCGTCACGCCGACCTTGACCCCCGGACGCCACAGGCGGCCGTCCTCGTCGACGCGACGGGGCTCGACGAGCCAGCGCTCCGGGGCCTCGAGGTGGAGGGCCCGTTCGAGCGCCCCGACCGGGGGGTGGATGACCGGGCCGACGGCCGTGGCCAGGTCGTCGGCGGCGCCCACGACCAGCGTCGTCACGGCGTCGGTCAACTGCGACCAGAACTTCGGGTTGTCGGCGGTGGCGCGGTCGATGATGGCGAGGCTCGCGGCGCTGCACTTCTGGCCGGCGTGGCCGAAGGCCGACTGCACGAGGTCCTTGACCGCGACGTCCACGTCGGCGGCGCTCGTGATCACCATCGCGTTCTTGCCGCTCGTCTCGGCGAGCAGGTTGATCGAGGGCTTCCACGTCGTGAAGAGCACCGCCGTGTCGAAGGAGCCGGTGAGGATGACCGCGTCGACGCCGTCGTGGGTCACGAGGTGACGACCGACCTCGTCGTCGCGGGTCGGGACGAACTGCAGCACGTCACGAGGCACGCCCGCATCCCAGAGCGCGCTCACGATCGCCCACCCGGTCGCGACCGCCTCGGGGGCGGGCTTGAGGATCACCGCATTGCCCGCGGCGAGGGCGGCCGCCACCCCACCGAGGGGGATAGCGAATGGGAAGTTCCAGGGCGGCACGACCAGCACGACGCCGAGCGCGACGGAGGACTCGTCGGCCGGGTGCCCCGCGTAGTA
>JAKBGV010000048.1 GCA_021837305.1 Actinomycetes bacterium | reverse complement strand
CCGCGGGGTCGACGACGACCCCGTTGCCGATGACCGGGGTGATGTGCGGGTAGAGCACGCCCGAGGGCACGAGCTGGAGCGCGAAGGCCTCGCCGTCGACGACGATCCGGTGGCCCGCGTTGTGGCCCCCCTGGTAGCGAACGACCATGTCCATGTCGCGCGCGAGCAGGTCGGTCAATTTACCCTTGCCCTCATCCCCCCACTGGGTACCGACTACGACGGTTGCGGGCACGGGACTCCTCGGGCTCGGGACCTCTCCAGCCTACTGCGCGACGCCGCGGTCACTGAATGGCGAGGTCACCGTCGAGCGCGTCGACCGTGATGGTGTCACCGTCGTGGAAGCGACCGCGCAGGATCGACAGCGCGATCGGGTCCTCGAGGCGACGCTGGATCACGCGCTTGAGCGGGCGAGCACCGAAGGCGGGGTCGAAGCCCTCATGGGCGAGCAATGACGCGGCCGCGGGCTTGACCTCGAGCACGAGGTGGCGCTGTGCGAGACGCTCGCGCAGCCGGCCGAGCTGGATCCCGACGATGACCGCGAGGTCGGCCTCGGTGAGCGAGCGGAACCGGATGATGTCGTCGATCCGGTTGACGAACTCGGGCCGGAACACGCTGAGTGGATCGCCCACGAGGTTGCTCGTCATGATCAAGACGACGTTGGTGAAGTCGACCGTTCGGCCCTGGCCGTCGGTCAGGCGACCGTCGTCGAGCACCTGGAGCAGCACGTTGAAGACGTCGGGGTGGGCCTTCTCGATCTCGTCGAGCAGCACGACCGCGTAGGGGCGGCGTCGCACGACCTCGGTGAGCTGACCGCCCTCCTCGTAGCCGACGTAGCCCGGGGGCGCGCCGATGAGCCGGCTGACCGAGAACTTCTCCATGTACTCGCTCATGTCGATGCGCACCATCGCGTGCTCGTCGTCAAAGAGGAACTCGGCGAGCGCGCGGGCGAGCTCGGTCTTGCCCACGCCGGTGGGACCGAGGAAGAGGAACGAGCCGATCGGTCGGTTCGCGTCCGAGAGCCCGGCGCGCGAGCGCCGGATCGCGTTCGCGACGGCCTCGACGGCCTCGTCCTGGCCGACCACGCGCGAGTGGAGGAGCTCCTCCATGCGCACGAGCTTGTCCACCTCGCCCTCGAGGAGCTTGGAGACCGTGACGCCCGTCCAGCGGCTCACGACGTCGGCGACGTCCTCGGCGTCGACCTCCTCCTTCAAGAACGCACCGTGGGCCTGGAGCTCGGCGAGCTCGGCCGTCGCCTGGTCGATCGTGCGCTCGAGCTCGGGGATCGTCCCGTAACGCAGGACCGCGGCGCCGTTGAGGTCGCCCTGGCGCTCCAACCGGTCGGCCTCGGCGCGACGGTCCTCGTACTCCTGCTTGGCCGTCTGGATCTTGGTGATGGCCTGCTTCTCCGCCTGCCAGCGCGCGGCCAGGGCGTCGGACTGCTCGCGGTAGTCCGCGAGTTCTTCGTCGAGCTTGGCCAGACGCTCATGCGAGGCGTCGTCGGTCTCACTCGCCAGCGCGACGCGCTCGATCTCGAGTTGACGTATCCGACGGATCACCACGTCGAGCTCGGTGGGCATGGAGTCGATCTCAATGCGAAGCCGCGAGGCCGCCTCATCGATGAGGTCGATTGCCTTGTCGGGGAGGAACCGGTTGGCGACGTAGCGCTGGGAGAGCGTCGCCGCGGCCACGAGCGCGGCGTCTTGGATCCGCACGCCGTGGTGGACCTCGTAGCGTTCCTTCAGCCCGCGCAGGATGGCGATCGTGTCGGCGACGGAGGGCTCGCCCACGAAGACCTGCTGGAAGCGGCGCTCGAGGGCGGCGTCCTTTTCGATGTAGCGCCGGTACTCATCAAGCGTGGTCGCACCGATGAGTCGCAGCTCGCCGCGCGCGAGCAGCGGCTTGATCATGTTGCCCGCGTCCATCGCGCCTTCGCTGGCGCCAGCCCCGACGATCGTGTGCAACTCGTCGATGAAGGTGATCACCTCGCCCTTGGCGTCTTGGATCTCCTTTAACACGGCCTTCATGCGCTCTTCGAACTCACCGCGGTACTTCGCGCCCGCGAGCATCGACGCGAGGTCGAGGGCGATCACACGTCGGTCGCGCAGCGACTCGGGGACGTCGCCCTCGGCGATGCGCAGTGCCAGGCCTTCGACGATGGCGGTCTTGCCGACGCCGGGCTCGCCGATCAGCACCGGGTTGTTCTTCGTGCGCCGGGAGAGCACCTGGATGACTCGGCGGATCTCCTCGTCACGGCCGATGACCGGGTCGAGCTTGCCGGCGCGCGCGAGCACCGTCAGGTCGCGGCCGTACTTCTCGAGGGACTGGAAGGTCTCCTCGGGGTTCTCCGAGGTGATCCGGGCCGACCCGCGGATCGAGCGAAGCGCCCCGAGCAGGGCTTCACGGGTCGTGCCGAGTTCCTCGGCCCAGGCGACCATCACGTGGTCGACCGACAGGTACTCATCCCCGAGGTCGGCGCGCAGCTCGTCGGCCTGCTCGAGACCGTGGCGCGCGTCCGCCGAGAGCCCCGGCTGGGTGCCACCAACGGTGCGCGGCTCGCTCGCCACGCGCTCGTTGAGCGTGGCGGTGACGGTGATCGGGTCGAGCCCGGCCGCCACCAGTAACGGGCGTGCGACGCCGTCGGCCTGGTTGAGCAGGGCGAGCAGGAGGTGTGACGGGGTGACGTAGGGGTTGCCGGCCGCGGCCGCCTGGGTCGTGGCGGCCTGGAAGGCCTCGCGGGTCTTCACCGTCCAACGTTGGGGATCTAGGGTCATCACACGCCTCCTCGACGCTGACGTTGCGCCGCGACGAACAGCGCGATGGTGTTCTGGACCGGCACGAGATCGCGCCGGTACTGGCGATGCGTCGCCTCGACCGAGGACTGGACGGCGTCGCGCAGCGCCGCCGCCTCGCGGCGGGCCTCGTCGAGCTCGCGTTCGAGGCGCAGGATGCGCTTGACGCCCTCGAGGTTGACCCCGTCGTTGGTGAGCTCTTGGATCCGGCGCAGCACCTGGAGGTCCTCGTCCGAGAATCGCCGCGATCCCCCGGTCGTGCGCTGGGGGTTGAGCAGCCCGGTTCGCTCGTAGTTGCGCAAGGTCTGGGGGTGCACGCCCGCGAGTTCAGCGAAGACCGAGATCACGTAGATGGCCCGCGAGGTGTCACTCATGGTCGACGTCCTCGTGCAGCGCGTGGGCGAGTTTCTCGACGATCGCGCGCTGGTCCTTGGTGAGCTTCGCGGGGATGCGCACGTTGATGGTGACGAGCAGGTCGCCGGTCGGGTGTTTCCCCGCCGCGGGCACGCCGCGTCCGCGCACGCGCATGGTCGTGCCACCCTGGGTGCCGGCGGGCACCTTCAGGGTGACCGGGTCGTCGAGCGTGTCCACCGAGACCGTGGTGCCGAGCATGGCCGCGGTGACGCCGACGTCGACCGAGGTCGTGACGTGTCGGCCGCGCCGCGCGAAGCGTGGGTCGGGTGCGACGTGCACGTCGACGAAGAGGTCACCCGCCGGTCCGCCCTGGGCGCCCGGGGCGCCTTTGCCCTTCAACTTGATGCGCTGGCCGTCGACCACGCCCGCGGGGATGCGAACGTTCACGCGACGCGAGGACGGCTCGCGGCCGGTGCCGTGACAGGTGGGACAGGGCGTGACGATCCGCGAGCCGCGACCCTGGCAGACGGGGCAGACGCTCGACATCGCGAAGGGGCCCTGGTCGTCGGTCAAGACCCCACGGCCCTCGCAACGCTCACAGGTGACGTAGCCCGTCCCGGGGGCGGCTCCCGAGCCGCCACAGGTCCGACAGGCCTCGTTGCCCGGCAGGCTGACGGTGGTCGTGACCCCCATGACGGCGTCACGGAAGTTCAGGTGCAACGCCGTCTCGAGGTCGGCGCCGCGCTGGGCGCGCTGGCGCCTGCCGCCGAAGAGGCCACTGAAGAGGTCCCCGAAGTCCCCGACGTCGCCGGGGTTGAACCGGAAGCCCCCCGCGCCCGGGCCGCCGAAGCCACCCGCGCCCGGGCCGCCAAAGCCGGCCGCGACCGGGCCGAGGCGACGGACCTCGTCGTACTCCTTGCGCTTGGCGGGGTCACCGAGCACGTCGTAGGCGACCGAGATCTCCTTGAACTGCTCCTCGGAGCCGGCGTTCGTGTCGGGGTGCGACTCCTTGGCGAGCTTGCGATAGGCGCGCGTGATCTCCTTGTCCGTCGCACTCGACGTCAGACCCAGCACCTTGTAGTAGTCCTTCTCGAACCACTCGCGTTCGGCCATCTAGCCCTTCACTCTCACCATTGCCGGGCGCAGGACGCCGCCCTTCCAGCGGTAGCCCGCGCGAAGCACCTCGTCCACGTGTTGGTCGACCCCCTCGTCGCCCTCGACGTGGGCGACGGCGTCGTGCACCTGGGGGTCGAAGGCGACGCCCACGGCGTCGATGCGCTCGAGACCCTCCTTGGCGAGCGTGGCGAGCAGGAGGCTGCGCGCCTGGGCGAGCGCCTCGCTCTCGTCACCGGCGACGCCCGCGAAGTGCGCCTCGGCGAGGTCGAAGGCGTCGAGCACCGGCAGCAGGGTCGCCACCAGTGAACCGGTGGCGCGGTCGGCGGCGTCCTCGGACGCGCGCACCACGCGCTTGCGGTAGTTCTCGAAGTCGGCCTGCAGGCGCTGGAGCGCGTCGAGGTAGTCGTCACGCTCGCGCTCGGCCTCGCTGCGCTCGGGGGTCTCCGAAGCGACCTCCGCCGCGAGGGCGGCCTCGACGAGCGCATCCGCTAGGGACGCGTCGTCGAAGTCCGCTTCGTTGGTCGGGCGCTCGTCGCTCACTGCTCGTCCACGATCTCGGCGTCGACGATGTCGTCGTCGTTGCTCGGGGCGCTCGCGCCGGTCGTGGCGTTGGCGTTGGCCTTGGACGCCTCCTCGTAGAGCCGCTGGCTGAAGCCCTGGCTCACCGTGAGCAGCTTCTCGGTGGCGGTCTTGATCGCCTCGACGTCGGTGCCGGCGATGGCCTCCTTCAGCGCGGCGAGGGCGGTCTCGACGTCCTGGCGCTCGGTGCCCTGGAACGACTCGGCCTGGTCCTTCAGCAGCTTCTCGGTCTGGTAGACGAGGCCGTCGGCGTTGTTACGCACCTCGGCTTCGTCGCGACGGCGGCGGTCCTCTTCGGCGTGGGCCTCGGCGTCGCGGACCATGCGGTCGATCTCGTCCTTGCTGAGCGACGAGCCGCCGGTGATGGTCATCGACTGGGTCGCGCCGGTCGCGGTGTCCTTCGCCGAGACGTGCACGATGCCGTTCGCGTCGATGTCGAAGGTCACCTCGATCTGGGGCACGCCGCGCGGCGCCGGCGGGATGCCGACGAGCTGGAACTTGCCGAGGGTCTGGTTGTAGGACGCCATCTCGCGCTCACCCTGGAGGACGTGAACCTCGACGGACGGCTGGTTGTCGTCGGCCGTCGTGAAAGTCTGGGACTTCTTCGTGGGGATCGTGGTGTTGCGCTCGATGATCTTGGTCATGACGCCACCCTTGGTCTCGATGCCGAGGCTGAGCGGCGTGACGTCGAGCAGCAGGATGTCCTTCACGTCACCCTTCAGCACGCCCGCCTGGACGGCCGCGCCGACGGCGACGACCTCGTCGGGGTTGACGCCCTTGTTGGGCTCTTTCCCGGTCACGCGCGTGACGAGCTCTTGGACCGCGGGGATGCGCGTCGAGCCACCGACCATGATGACGTGGTCGATCTTGTCGATGGTCAGCCCGGCGTCCTTGATGGCCTGGTCAAAGGGCGAGCGGCAGCGCTCGACGAGGCTCGCGGTGAGCTCGTTGAACTTGGCGCGCGTCAACTTGAGGTCCAGGTGCTTTGGCCCGTCGGCGGTCGCGGTGATGAAGGGCAGGTTGACCTGGGTCTCTTGGACCGAGGACAGCTCGATCTTGGCCTTCTCGGCGGCCTCCTTCAGACGCTGGACGGCCATCTTGTCGTTGGCGAGGTCCACGCCCTCTTGGTCCTTGAAGGTCTTGATGAGCCACTGCATGACCGCGTCGTCCCAGTCATCGCCACCGAGGTGGGTGTCACCGTGGGTCGACTTCACCTCGAAGACGCCGTCGGCGATCTCGAGCACCGACACGTCAAAGGTCCCACCACCGAGGTCGAAGACCAGCACGGTCTGCTCGGCCGTGCCCTTGTCGAGGCCGTAGGCGAGCGCGGCCGCGGTCGGCTCGTTCACGATGCGCAGCACCTCGAGCCCGGCGATCTGGCCGGCTTCCTTGGTCGCGGTGCGCTGGGCGTCATTGAAGTACGCCGGCACCGTGATCACCGCCTGGGTGACCGTGTCACCGAGGTAGGCCTCGGCGTCGCGCTTCAGCTTCTGCAAGATGCGCGCCGAGATCTCCTGGGCGGTGTACTTCGTGCCGTCGATGTCGACGGACCAGTTCTCACCCATGTGCCGCTTCACCGAGCGGATGGTGCGGTCGGGGTTGGTGATCGCCTGCCGTTTGGCGACCTCGCCGACCAGGACCTCGCCGGTCTTGGAGAAGCCGACGACCGACGGGGTCGTGCGACCACCCTCGGCGTTCGGGATGACGACGGGTTCGCCCGCTTCGAGGACGCTCACGACCGAGTTGGTCGTTCCGAGGTCGATGCCCACTGCCTTAGCCATGATGCTCCTTCGTGCCGTCACCAGGTTGGACCGTCCAAACGGGTGCGATTCGTGGTACCAGTATACAAACTTGAGTCTTATCTTGTCAAGAAATCAGACAAGATTAATGACATGTCTGTCAGATTTGCGTTGATCAGGGGTTATCGTGACGGCTCGGTGTGAGTGGTCGACGGCTCAGCGGGTCGAGCGCGCGGCCGGGTCGAGATCAGCGGCGGCGGGCGACGAGTTCGCCCTTGCCCATCGGCACGACGAGCGCGTCGACGCGCTCGTCGGCGAGCACCCGGGTGACGAAGGGCTCGAGCTGGGCCGCGTGACTGATCACGTTGTCGGCCACGATGAGACCGCCGGGCGCCATCGCCGTGACGACGAGGTCGTAGCAGTCGTCGTAGACGTCCTTCTCGGCGTCGAGGAAGCAGAACCCGACGTCGCGCCACCGCGTGGCGTCGTCGCGGAAGTCCCCGTGGACGACCTCGACGACGTCCGCGATCGCCGCCAGGCGCACCGTCTCGCGCGCGAGCTCGACCTTCTCGGCGAGCACCTCGTAGGTCGTGAGCTGGCGTTGCGTCTCACGACAGGCGAGCGCGAGCCACATGGCCGAGTAGCCCGCGCTCGTGCCGATCTCGACCGCGGGCCCCGGGGGCGCCGCCGCGCACAGCAGGGCGAGGAACTCGCCGGTCGCCCGGGGCACCTGGCGTAGCCGCGCGAGGTGGGCGGTGCCGTCGATCCGGTCGGCGGCGTCGAGGGCCTCGAGCTCGGCCATCCGTTCGGCCATCGCGGCCGGTATGTCACGCAGCATGAGCCCGAGTCTGTCACGCGATGACCCGCTAGACCAGGGGTCCCCCGGGGTGGTTACGCTAGCGCCGTGCCCGATTTGATACTGCTCCGTCACGGACGTTCCGAGTGGAACGAACTCAATCTCTTTACCGGCTGGCACGACGTCGACCTCACGGCCGACGGCGAGGCCGAGGCCGAGGCCGCGGGTCGGCTCCTCGCCGACGAACCCGGGCTCGACCTGCGCATCGTGCACACGTCGCTGCTCACCCGCGCGATTCGCACGGCCGACCTCGCGCTGCACGTCGCGGGCCGGTCCTGGCTGCCCGTTCGACGCAGCTGGCGGCTCAACGAGCGCCACTACGGCGACCTCACGGGCAAGGACAAGAAGGAGACCGCCGAGAAGTTCGGGCGCGAGCAGCTCCAGCTCTGGCGCCGCTCCTATGACGTCCCGCCGCCGCCACTACCCGAGAGCGACCCCCGCGACGTCGCGAGCGACCCGCGTTACCGCGACGTGCCCGCCGAGTACATCCCGCGCACCGAGTGCCTGAAGGACGTCGTCGCGCGCGCCACGCCCTACTTCCGCGACGTGATCGCCGAGGACCTCGCGCGCGAGTCGGTGCGCGGTGGCGCGGTGCTGGTGGTCGCCCACGGCAACTCGATCCGAGCGCTGCGGATGATGATCCAGGGCATTAGCGAGGACGAGATCACCGAGCTCGAGGTCCCAACGGGCATCCCGTACCGGATCAAGCTCGACCACGAGCTCGCCGTCATCGAGGCCACCTACCTCGGCGACCCGGCCGCCGCCGCAGCGGCGGCCGAGGCCGTGGCGAGACAAGCGGGCTGACCTACAGGGCCTCGGGCCCGCGTTCATTGGTGCGCACCCGCACCACCTTCTCCACGTCGGTGACCCACGCCTTGCCGTCGCCGACCGAGCCCGTGCGCGCGGCCGAGACAATGGCGTCAAGGACCTGTTCGACCTGTTCGTCGGTACAGGCGACCTCGATGCGGATCTTGTCGACGAAGTCGAACTCATACTCCTTACCGCGGTAGATCTCGATGTGCCCACCCTGGCGACCGAAGCCGCGCGCCTGGGTGACCGTCATGCCCGAGACTCCGATGTTGGTCAAGGCGACCTTCACCTCATCGAGCTTGAAGGGCTTCACGACTGCGGTTACTAGTTTCACGATTGCTCCTTAGACGTTGTCGGGGTGGATGTGGCTCGGGGTCATGAGTGGCTCACCGAAGGTCGGCTCGGGGAAGGCCTCCTCCTCGTGGATCGCGACGTCACCAAGGGACAGTACCTCGTCGCTCTCGCGTAGACCGCCCAGGAGGAACTTGACGAGCGTGAACACGATCGTCGTGCCCACCGCCGTCCAGCCGATGATCCACAGCGCGGCGAGGAACTGCTCCCAGAGTTGGTGGAACGAGTGGGTGTAGAACCACCCCCCCACCGAGAAGCTGCCCGCTCCCTTGAAGTGCCGACCGGCGACCCCGTACTGGACCATGCCCGGGTCGGCGAGGATCCCCACCAGCAGGCCGCCGACGAGGCCGGCGATCCCGTGGGTGTAGACCACGCCCATGGCGTCGTCGACCTTGGAGAAGGGACGGATGCGCGAGAGGTAGTTCCACGCGAACCAGACGATCGTCGCCGCGATCAACCCGACGAAGATCGCGCCCGTGCCGTTCACCCAGCCCGCGCTCGGGGTGATCGCGACCAGCCCGCAGAGCATGCCGTTGATGGCGCCGAGGAACGTCGGCTTCTTCTGACGCGAGAAGAACATGTCCATCAACAACCACGTGAGCACCCCGACCGCCGTCGCGACGTTCGTGTTCAACACGGCGCTCGCCGCGTCGGCCCCGGCGTAGAAGGGGTCGCCGCCGTTGAAGCCGTTCCAGCCGAGCCAGAGGATGCCCGCACCGATCGCGACCATCATGAGGTTGCTCGGGAACGCGTTCTCGCGGTCCTGCCAGCGGCGCGGGCCGATGATGGCCGCCCCGACGAAGGCCGCGACACCGGCGGAGAGGTGGATGACGTAGCCACCGGAGTAGTCGACGGCGCCCTTCTGGGCGAAGAACCCGCCGCCCCACAGCAGCGCGGCGTTCACGCAGTAGACGAGCGTGATCCACATCGGCACGATCAACAGCCAGGCCTTGAACTTGAGCCGGCCGACCAGTGCGCCGAGGAAGAGCAGCGGCGTGATGGCGGCGAAGACGAACTGGAAGTAGGCGAGGGTGGCGGTTGAGAAGTGGAAGGGGATCAGCGTGTTCGCCCCCGACACCGCCTGGCCCTGCTCGGCGCCGGCGGTCGAGAGCGGGGTGAAGTGGCCGATGAAGCCGCTCCAGAACGAGCCCGTCGGACCGAAGTGCGACTGGGGGCCGAAGGCGAGGTTGTAGCCCCAGAGCATCCAGACGACGAGAGTCAACGAGAAGCCGGTGAAGACCATCAACATGGTGTTGACGATCCACTTCTTGCGGACCAGTCCGCCGTAGAGGACGGCCAACCCGGGCAGGCTCATGAGACCGACCAATGTGGCCGCGACCAATTGCCACGTGTTGTCAGCGGGATTTAGCCAACTGGGATACGGGATATTCGTGACCGCGAGCACGCGCCCTCCTTCTCATAGAAGAGGGCGACGCTGACCTCGAAACGATGAGCCCAGTTTCCCAAGCCCCGATTTCGCGTTGGTTAGCGTCGTGTTTCGGCCGTGTGAACTAAGGGCCTAGTCGGGAGCCATCGAGCGCTCGACGACCTGGCTCACGTCGAGCACGCTGACGTCGTCGCCGCGACCCTGGGCCTTGACCGCGTCATCGATCATGATCATGCAGAACGGACAGGCCGTCGACACCACGTCGGCGCCGGTACCGAGGGCTTCCTCGGTCCGGTCCATGTTGACACGCTTACCGATGTTCTCCTCCATCCACATCCGCGCACCACCCGCGCCACAGCAGAAGCCGCGCTCGCGGTGACGGGCCATCTCGACTTGAGTGAGGCCCGGGATCGCGTCGAGGATAGAGCGCGGCTCGTCGAAGACCCGGTTGTGACGGCCGAGGTAGCAGGGGTCGTGGTAGGTGACGGTGCCCGTGAAGGCGACGCCCGGCACGAGCTGGCCCGACGAGACCAGGTGCGCGAGCAGTTCGCTGTGGTGGATCACCTCGTAGTTGCCACCCAACTGGGGGTATTCGTTCTTCAACGTGTTGAAGCAATGTGGGCAGCTGGCGACAATCTTCTTCGCGCCGACCTCGTCCAGGGTGGCGATGTTGGCCTTGGCCATCTCCTGGAAGAGGTACTCGTTGCCCATGCGCCGCGCGGGGTCCCCGGTGCAGGACTCGCGCCCGCCGAGGATGCCGAAACTCACGCCGGCTCGGTGCAGCATGCGCGCGGTCGACTCGATCTGCTTGCGGCCGCGCTCGTCGAGTGAGCCGGCGCAGCCGACCCAGTAGAGGTACTCGACGTCATCAGGAATCGGCCCATCGAAGACCGGCACCTCGAAGTCGAGCACGCTGAGCCACTCGGTGCGCTTGGAGGACCCGAGCCCCCAGGGGTCACCCTGGTTCTCCATGTTGCGAAGCAGCAGGCTCGCCTCAGACGG
>JAKBGV010000047.1 GCA_021837305.1 Actinomycetes bacterium | reverse complement strand
TGGTGCGCTGGTCCAACGAGACCGACACCGGTGACCTGGACGAGCTGGCCTTCGACCTGGACTCGCGGACGCGGCGGGCGCTCACCGTGAGCGCACAGGAGTGCCTCGGACGGGCGGAGTGCCCCCAGGGCGCATCGTGCTTCGCCGAACTCGCGCGCGACCGGGCCGCCGCCAGTTCGATCGTCATCGTGAACAATCACCTCTACGCCTCGCACCTCGCGTCGGGATCGATGCTCCTGCCGAGCCATGACCTCGTGGTCTTCGACGAGGCGCACGAGACGCTGGACGTCTTCGCGGAGCTGCTCGGCACCTCACTGACCGCCACGCGGATCAGGGCGCTCGCGGGCGTCGCGCGACCCCTGCTCGGCTCAGCGCACACCTCGAGCGCCGAGTTGGCGAGCGTCGCCGATCGCCTGGACGACGCCCTCGACCGCCAGGCCGCGGCCCAGCGGATGACCGGTCTCGACGAGGAGGTCCGTACGCTGCTCGAGCGCGTGGGCGAGCTCGTCACGGTCATCGTCGACGCGCTGCGGGGGCTGGCAACGACGGACCTCGCCCACGAGTTCCGCCGCAAACGCGCCCTCGGGCCCGCGATCCACCTCGCCGGCGACCTCCAGCGACTGCGTCAGACCACCGACGACGAACTGGTGTACCTCGTCGCGCACGAGCGCGAGGTAACCGTCGAGCTCGCCCTCATCGACGTCGGTCCCCGTCTCGAGGAGCTGCTCTGGGGAACAGTCACCGCAGTGCTCACCAGTGCCACCATCCCCGATACCTTGCCCCGTGCGCTCGGGCTCGGTGACCTCGCCGTCGAGCGGGTGCCCAGTCCCTTCGACTACCAGCACCACGCGTTGCTCTACGTGCCGAGCGACTTCCCCGGCCGGACGGGCGACGGCGCCGAGGCGGCGATCATCGACGAGCTGGTCCACCTCATCGACGCGGCGGGGGGTCGCACGCTGGCGCTCTTTACGAACCGCTCGGTGATGAACCGCGTGGCCGAGGCCGTCGCGCCTCGACTGGACACGCCCGTGCTCGTCCAGGGGACCCTGTCGCGACAGCGCATCCTCGAGCGCTTCCGCGACGAGGCCGACACCAGCCTCTTCGCGGTGACGAGCTTCTGGCAGGGCGTCGACGTCCCGGGCCACTCCCTTAGCCTGGTCACCATCGACCGGCTCCCCTTCGCCGTGCCGAGCGACCCCCTCGCCGTCGCGCGGCGCGAGCGCGTCGCGCGACCGTTCTACGAGGTCGATCTGCCGCGCGCCGTGATGTTGCTCGCCCAGGGCGTCGGCCGCCTGATCCGCAGCGCCGACGACCGCGGTGTCGTCGCGGTACTCGACACCAGGCTCGCCGAGGCCTCGTATCGCACGCAGTTCTTTCGCCGCCTACCGCCCATGCGTCGCACGCGCAATCGGTCCGAGGTGACCGAGTTCTTGCGCACGATCCGCGACGACCCCCAGTCGGTCTCGGGCGACCGATAATTGACTATAATTTCACTAGTAAAACTAGCTTAAGGAAATCCTCCCTCGTGCACCTCGACGTCCTGCTTGTACTCGCCAGCGCCGTGGTGGGGCTCTTGGTGGGTATCACCGGGACCGGCGGTGGCGCGGTCATGACCCCCATGCTCGTCCTGCTCTTCGGCGTCGCACCGTCGGCGGCCATCGCGTCGGACCTCGTCGCGACCCTGGTGATGCGCCCCGCCGGCGCACTCGTCCACTGGCGCCGTCACACCGTGAACCGTCGAGTGGCGGCGCTGTTGTGCGTGGGCTCAGTGCCGTCGGCCTTCCTCGGCACCTTCGTCATGGACCGGATCGGCACCTCGGCGGGCGCCGAGCTCGACCTTCGCCGCCTGCTCGGTGTCGCGCTCGTCGTCGGCGGCGCGGCGATGATCGCGCGGCCGTTCCTCGGCGCCGACGCGCCGAGCCTGTCGGTCCCGCTCGTCGTGCGCACCGTCCCGACGGTCCTCACCGGGGTCGTCGGCGGATTCATGGTTGGCCTGACGTCGGTCGGCGCCGGCTCGCTCATGATGGCCGCGCTCATGCTCCTCTATCCGTCGATGAGTGGCTCAGAGCTGGTCGGCACGGACCTCGCCCAGTCGGTACCCCTCGCCTTCGGCGCGACGATGGGCGCGCTGCTCTTCGGTCACGTCGGGCTCAGCGTCACGGTCGCGGTGATCCTCGGTGCCGTGCCCGCCACCTTCGTCGGTTCACTGATCTCGTCGCGTGGCGCGAACCGTCTGATCCGCCCGCTGATCACCGTCGTGGTCTTGATGAGCGGGCTCAAGTACCTCGGTCTCGGGTCGCTCTATCTCCTGGCCGCGCTCGTCGTGGTCGTGGCCCTCGCCCTCATAAGTCTGCGACGGGCCACGCTACCCGTGCCGAGCGGAAGCGCCACTCAGTAGCCGAAGCGGTCGAGCGCGTCGTCGCGACGCTGCCAGCCGGGCTCCACGGACACGCGCAGTTCGAGGTAGGTCCCCTCGGGGAGCTGGCGTCGCGCGGCAATGCCGACGTCCTTCAACAACTGGCCGCCGTGACCGATGACCATCCCCTTCTGGCTCTCTCGTTCGACGAGGATCTCGACGGTGATGTGGGGCCACTCGAACTCGGTCACCCGACAGTGGATCGAATGCGGCAGCTCCTCGCGCGTCTTTCGCACCAACTGCTCGCGCACGAGCTCGGCCACCCACTCGCGCTCGGGCACGTCAGAGACCTCGTCGGCGGGAAAGAGGAAGGGTGACTCGGGCATGAGCGTCGTGACGAAGTCACGTAGTGCGTCCACCCCCGCTCCGGTCTTGGCCGACACGGCGAAGTACTCCACGCGCCCTACGACCGCCTCGCGACCCCGCTCGACCGCGATCTCCTCGACCGCGCGCGTCGCGGCCAGGAGCTGTGCCGCCACGACCTCACGCGATGTACGGTCCACCTTGTTGACCACCACGATCGGCGTCGGCCCGTCCGTTCGCGCAACGTCGAGCAAGGTTGCGATGACGGCACGGTCGCCGGGCCCGATCGCGCCCCCCGCCTCGATCACCGCCAGGATCACGTCGACGTCGTCGGCCGCGTGACGGGCCGCGTCGTTCAGTCGGCCACCGAGGGACGTCCGTGGCCGGTGCAACCCGGGCGTGTCCACGAAGACGACCTGCACGTCGCCCTCGCTGATGACCCCGCGAACCGCGCGCCGCGTGGTGTTGGGCGACGCCGCGGTGATAGTCACCTTGGCCCCGACCAGCTGGTTCACGAGCGTCGACTTGCCCACGTTGGGTCGACCGAGAATGGTCGCGAGTCCAGACCTGGTCATCGCGACTCCAATGGCTCGACGCGGACCTCTTCGATGCGTCGACCGTCCATCCGCACCACCGTCAGACGATACTCGTCGGTCTCGAAGTGGTCGCCCTGCTCGGGGACACCACCGGCCAGGTCCAGCACGAGCCCGCCGACCGTGTCCCAGCCGTCTTTGGGCAGCGAAAGGTCGAAGTCGACGTTCGCGTCGTCGATGTTCAACCGACCGCTCAGGGTGATGCCCGCGTCGATCGACTGATTGGCCACCTGAGTCGTGCGCGGGTCCGACTCGTCGGCGATTTCGCCGACGAGTTCTTCGAGTATGTCCTCGAGCGTCACGATTCCCGCCGTGCCGCCGTACTCGTCGACCACCACGAAGAGATGGACGCGAGCCCGACGGATCTCGGTCAAGAGGGCCGCGACCCGCTTGGTCTCGGGCACGAAGTGCGCTTCACCCATGTGCGCACCAACGAGTTCGTCGCCCTGACCGTCGGCGACGAGCGCCGCGAGGTGACGAAGGTTCACGATGCCCACGACGTCGTCGACCCCCTCGCCGAGGACGGGTAGCCGTGAGCGACCAGTGCTGATCGCGAGGTCGAGCGCCTCACGCACGGTCGCGCTGGTCACGACGTCGACCATGTCGGGTCGAGGCACCATCACCTCACGCACGATCGTGTCACCGAACTCGATGACCGAGTGGATGAAGGCCCGTTCGTCGGATTCGATCGCGGCGTCCTCGTGGGCGACGTCGGCCATCGCGAGGACCTCGGACTCGGTCACCCTGTGGGTGGTGGTCGCGGCGCCGAAGAGCCGCATCACGCCGTTCGCGATCGAGAGGAGGAACCTCGAGATCAGTTGGATCGGCCAGAAACGCAGGATCCGGCTCACGATGGGTGCGGTCAGCAGGGCGGCCGCGTCAGGGTGTTGCACCGCGAAGTTCTTCGGGATCGCCTCGAAGATCACGAAGATGACGACGACCTCGGCCACGGTGGCGACGAAGACTCCAGCCGCACCGAAGAGGTGTCCGGCGAGCACCCCGACCATGGTCGCCGACACCAGCTGACAGATCAGGACCAGCAAGAGCAGCGGGCTCAGGAACCGCTCGGGCGACTCCGAGAGCGCCACGAGGGCCCGCGCGCCACGTCGGCCCTCTTCGCGCAGCGAGCGCGCGCGCGACTTGTTCATTCGAACGAGCGAGGTCTCAGCGAGCGCGAAGAACCCCGACAAGACGAGCAAGACGAGCACGCTGGCGACCAAGACGGTGTCGCCACCCGACCAGGTGGCACCAATCACGGCAGCTCAGAGCGGTAGTGGCGCGCCAACAACTCTCGTTCGCGCGCCTCCATGCGCTCCGCCTCCTCGTCGAGTTCGTGATCCCACCCGAGTAGGTGCAGCACGCCGTGGACCACGAGCAGCGCCACCTCGTCGTCGAGGCTGCACTCGTGCTCGATCGCGTTCCTCGCGGCCACCGCCGGGCAGATGACGATGTCCCCGATCAGCTGGGGGATCTCGGGGAGCGGCGGGTCGCCGGGACCGCTGCCGCCCGCGTCTGGCACCCGGCCACTCGGCTCGGGTTCGTCGTCGATCGGGAAGCTCAGCACGTCGGTGGGGCCCGACTTGCCCATGAACTGCTGGTTCAGCGTGGCCATCGCCGCCTCGTCGGTGAAGATGAGCGACAGCTCGGCGAGTCCGCGTACGCCCTCGTCCACCAGCGCGGCATTGGCCAACTGGACCCACCGATCGAGCGCAATCTTGAATTCGTGTTGTTCGTCGGCGGCGTAGATATCGATGGTCACGGAGACTGCCGATCATAGGCGGCCACGATGTCGGCCACGATGCGGTGACGGACGACGTCCTTCGCGCTCAGGTGGACGAAGCTCACCCCGTCGATGCCACTCAGGATCGACTCGATCTGGGCCATACCGCTGGTCTTACCGTTGAGGTCGATCTGGGTCACGTCACCAGTGACCACGGCCTTGGCGTTGAAGCCGATCCGGGTGAGGAACATCTTCATCTGCTCCGGCGTGGTGTTCTGGGCTTCGTCGAGGATGATGAACGAGTCGTTGAGGGTACGACCGCGCATGAACGCGAGCGGTGCCACCTCGATCGTCCCGTTGGCAATCAGTCGCTGGGCCCCCTCGGGACCGACCATCTCATAGAGCGCGTCGTAGAGAGGACGGAGGTACGGGTCCACCTTGGCCATGAGGTCCCCCGGCAGGAAGCCGAGTCGCTCACCCGCCTCGACCGCCGGTCTCGTGAGCACGATGCGCTGGACCTGGCGTCGGTGCAGGGCGTGCACCGCGGCGGCGACCGCCAGGTAGCTCTTGCCGGTGCCCGCGGGACCGATGCCGAAGGTGATGATGGACGAATCGATGGCGTCGGCGTAGCGCTTCTGGCCGGCCGTCGACGGGCGGATGGGCTTGCCCTTGGCGGCGCGCACGACCTCGTGGCCGAGCACCTCGCTCGGACGCAGGTCATCGTCAACCATGTCGATGGTGCGCGCGATCTTGACCGCGTCGAGGGACTGGCCACTCTCCAGGACCAGTACCAACTCATCGAAGAGCCGCAGGATCTTCGCGGCTTCGGGACCGACCACCGTGATCTCATTGCCGTGGATGGTGATCGTGGACGTCGGGTACGACCGCTCGATCACGCGCAGGTTCTCGTCTCGAGGACCGAGCAACCCGGCTAACAAGCTGGTGTTGCGCACGTAGGTGGTCGCGGTCATCGCCTCATCGGCTGACTCGTCGACCGTCATCCGGGTGGCCACTCCAGTCGACGACCCCCCAAGACGTGCAGGTGCAGGTGGGCGACCGTCATCTGGGCGTCACGCCCGACGTTGATCACTAAGCGGTACCCGCTGTCGCGGATCCCCTCGGTCTCGACGACCCGCTGGGCCAACATCACCAGGTCGTCCACGACCCCGCCGTGGTTCGACGCGACCTCATCGGCGCTCGTGATGTGCGTCTTGGGCACGACCAGCACGTGGACGGGCGCCTGGGGGGCGATGTCGTAGAAGGCGTAGGCCGTCTCGCTCTCACCGGCGGGGCTGGACGGGATCTCCTTAGCGACGATCTTGCAGAAGAGGCAGTCAGTCATAACTGCTCTCATCATTACCCATCTGGCGCGGCCCGTGCGGCCACCGCCACTCGGCACTGTGAAAGGCGAGCAGCGTGGCCGCGGCGACCGCCGCCGTCTCCGCTCGCAGGACCGTGCGGCCCAGTGCGAGTCGCGGACGGTCCTCGTCCCACTCGCCATCACTCCACCCGCCCTCGGGGCCGATTGCGACGGCCGTCACCCCCGACCACCGCTCACCCCCGGCGAACTCGGCGACGGCGACATGATCAGGAACGTCACGGGGCGTCACCGGTTCGCCGATCGTCGGATAGTGGACGCGTCGCGACTGAGCGCTGGCCTCGTGGACCAGACGTCGCCACCGAGCGAGCACCTTCACGCGCGCGTCGGCACGAAATCGCACCGCGACGCGCTCGCTTATCAGGGGCACGATACTGCTCACCCCGAGTTCGGTGGCCTTGACGACCGCCCACTCGCTGCGATCGCCCTTCAGCGGCGCGAGGTAGAGGGTGCGCGCCACCGGCTCGGGCTCGTGTTCGACCGGGGTCACGAGTTCGAGCCCGTTGGGCTCGACGTGGGCGATCGCCCACGCACCGTGACCGTCGGTCACCACGACAGACTCACCGGGGGCTGCACGTAACACCGCGCGCAGGTGGTGGTCGTCATCGCGCGAGAGCACCGGTCGCTCGGGGTCATCGACACGAAACTGACCCAGGGTCGCCACTCGCGAGAGGAACCCGTCGCTCACCGTTTGGCCCGACGGCGGAAGAACCCGCCCGATTCTGCCACCACGGCCTCGCCGCGGTGTTCAGCGAGTTCGCGCAGTAACGCCGCTGAGGTCTCGTCGAGGTCGGTGGGCACGTCCACGACTAGGTGCACGTAGAGGTCACCTCGCCCTCGACCGTGCAGGTGGGTCACACCCTCGTGACGCACGCGGTGCACGGTCCCGTTCGCACTGCCGGGGGCGACGTCGATCGTGATCGGCTCGCGCAGCGTGGGCACGTCGATGCTCGCGCCGAGCGCCGCTTGGGTGAAGGCGATGTGGGCCTCGTGGTGCAGGTCGTCGCCGGAGCGCTGGAAGCGCTCGTCTGGCGCGACACGCAGGTGCACGAACAGTCGACCGTTGGTCCCCCCACGTGGCCCCGCCGGTCCCCGATCCGCCAGACGCATCGTCGAGCCATCCTCCACGCCCGCGGGAATCTGGATCGTGAGGGTTGTGGAGGTTTGGGTCCGCCCGTCGCCTCGACACTCGGGGCACGGTGACTCGATGCGTGTGCCGAACCCCCCGCATCGTGGACAGACGGTTGCGGTGACCATCTGGCCGAGGATCGAATTGCGCACGCGGCGCACCTCGCCGGCCCCGTTGCACTCTTCGCAGGTCACCGGCGAAGTACCCGGGGCACTCCCGCTGCCCTGGCAGGTCGAGCAGCGCAGCGGCAAGGTCACCGTGATCTCCTTGGACGCGCCGAACGCGGCTTCGTCGAGGGTTATCTCGACGGCGACCTCGGCGTCGGGTCCCGGCTGGGGACCTCGACGCGACGGGGCGTGACCCATGCCACCGAAGAACATGTCGAAGATGTCCTGGACCGAGCCGGCACCGAAGGGTCCGGCGCCGGCCCCGACGTCGGCACCGAAGCGGTCGTAGTTGGCCCGGCGTTCGGGGTCCGAGAGGATCTCGTAGGCCTGAGAGACGTCCTTGAAGCGCGCTTCGGATGCGGGATCGTCGGGGTTGGCGTCGGGGTGATGCTGACGGGCCAGGTTTCGGTACGCCTTCTTCAGCTCCTCTTGAGTCGCGTTGCGATCGACGCCGAGGATCTCGTACAGGTCGGGACTAGGCACGGTCGTCTCCATGGAAGTGTTGGGTCAGTTGGGCCGAGACGGCCCGCGCGGCGGCCATCGCCTCGCTGTACTTCATTCGCGTGGGTCCGAGCAGTCCCACGGCGCCCGATGGGTGGCCGTCGATGGTGACCGGTGCCACGATGACCGCGCACGACACCAGGGGCTCGAAGCCGTGCTCCGAGCCGATCGCCACCGAGAGCCCCTGGTCGAGGATGTCCTGGACGAGCGAGACAACGAGCAACTCCTGTTCGAGGATTGCCAGGACCTGGCGCACGGTCTCCACGCCGTCGAAGGCCTCGGCCACCTTGGAGGAGCCACCGATGAATACCTGTTCGCCGTCGAGGGTCGGGGCCTGGGCGTGCAGAGTCGCCACCGCCTCGCGCACGAGGGTCGCGACGTGATCGTTTCGCGACGGCACCTGGACCCGCGCGTCGAGCACCGTTCCGATCAGCAGCGCGTTCAACTGGCGAGACGCCTCGGCGACCTCGACGTGGCTCACGTCGAACACCGAGAGGATGCTGTGCTTGGTCACTGAGCCGTCCGCGAAGACCGTCACCAGGAGCTGGTGGCGTGCGTCGAGACTCACGAGCTGCGTCGAGAGGATCGCGCTCTGCGCGTGCCCGGTACCCACGACCACCGAGGTGTAACTGGTCAGCTGGCTGAGCAGCGTCGAGGTCTGAGCCAGCACGTCCTCGACCTCGCCGCGCACGTTGGCGAAGAAGTCCTTGATCTGCTGCTGCTGGGCCTCGCCCACGACGCCCGCCTGAAGGTGGTCGACGAAGTAGCGGTAACCCTTGTCGGTGGGCACCCGACCGGCGGAGGTGTGGGGCTGGGCGAGGTAGCCCTCACGTTCCAGGGTGACCATCTCGGAGCGGACGGTGGCCGAGGACACCGCCAGGTGGCTCGTGGCCGCCACCGCCGACGAGCCGACGGGCTGTGCGGTGTCGATGTGTTCACGCACCACCGCCTCGAGGATCGTTGCCTTACGCGCGTCGAGGTCGTCGGTGGAACTAGGTTGCCGGATCGAACGTCGAGCCACTGCTCCTCCTTGTTAGCACTCAATTCTACCGAGTGCTAACACGTCGGCGACGGTCGTCAGTCCTCGAGCTTGAGCGCCGCGACGAACGCCTCCTGGGGCACCTCGACACGTCCGAGGTTCTTCATCCGCTTCTTGCCCTCCTTCTGCTTCTCGAGGAGCTTGCGCTTGCGGGTGATGTCACCGCCGTAACACTTGGCGAGGACGTCCTTGCGCCTGGCCTTGACGGTCTCGCGGGCGATGACCCGGCCGCCGATCGCGGCCTGGATCGGCACGTCGAACATCTGGCGGGGAATGAGCTCGCGCAACCGCTCGGCCATCCGGCGCCCGTAGTAGTCGGCGTTCGACTTGTGCACGATCGTGGAGAACGCGTCGACCGGTTCGTGGTTGATCAGCAGGTCGACGCGAACCAGCGACGACGTCACGTACCCACTCACCTCGTAGTCGAGGCTCGCGTAGCCCTTGGTACGACTCTTGAGCGCGTCGAAGAAGTCGATAACCACTTCAGCGAGGGGGATCGAGTAGCGCAACTCCACCCGCTCGGTCGACAGATAGTCCATCTTCTTCATTTCGGCCCGACGCGATTGACACAGGTCCATCACGGTGCCGAGGTACTCCGACGGGGTGAGGATGGAGATGTCGAGCATCGGCTCGTCGATGTGGTCGAGCCGACTCGGTTCAGGTAGGTCGGTCGGGTTGTCGACGTCGATCTCGGTGCCATCGGTGAGAAAGGCCCGGTAGACGACCGACGGCGCGGTGGCGATCAGGGCGAGGTTGAATTCGCGCTCGAGTCGCTCGCGCACGATCTCCATGTGCAAGAGGCCGAGGAAGCCGCAGCGGAACCCGAAGCCCAGAGCGTGGCTCGACTCGGGCTCGAAGGTAATCGAGGCGTCATTCAGCTTCAACTTCTCAAGTGAGTCGCGCAGGTCCGGCAAGTCGTCTCCGTCGATCGGGTAGATCCCGCAGAAGACCATTGGTTTGGGGTCACGATACCCGTCGAGCGCGGTGACGGCCGGTCGTGCGGCCTCGGTGACCGTCTCGCCCGATCGGGCGCCGGCGACGTCCTTGATGCCGGCGACGAGGTAGCCCACCTCACCGGGTCCGAGCTGTGCGACCGGCACCATGTCGGGGGTGCGGATCCCGATCTCCTCGATCTCGTGATTCGCCGCCGCCTGCATCATGCGCACCTTCACGTGGTCGCGCAACGTCCCCTCGACGATCCGGATCGAACTGATGACGCCGCGATATTGGTCGTAGTACGAGTCAAAGACCAACGCCCGGAGCGGTGCGTCGGGGTCCCCCGTCGGGGCAGGGATGCGCTCGATGACCGCACGCAGCAACGCCGCGACCCCCTCGCCAGTCTTGGCTGAGATCGAGAGCACCTCGTCACCGGGCAGGCCGAGCACGCTCTCGAGTTCGGCCTTGCAGCGCTCGGGGTCCGCGGCGGGTAGGTCGATCTTGTTCAGCACCGCCACGATCTCGAGGTTGTGCTCGATCGCCTGGTAGCAGTTGGCGAGGGTCTGCGCCTGGATTCCCTGGCTCGCGTCCACGAGCAGGATCGCGCCCTCGCACGCCGCGAGGGATCGCGAGACCTCGTAGCCGAAGTCCACGTGGCCCGGGGTGTCGATCAGTTGGAGGATGTGATCTTCGAAGTGCACCCGAACGTTTTGGGCCTTGATCGTGATGCCGCGCTCCCGCTCGATGTCCATCGAGTCGAGATACTGCGCCCGCATCAGGCGAGGGTCGACGGCACCAGTGATCTCCAAGATCCGGTCCGAGAGCGTCGATTTGCCGTGGTCGACGTGCGAGATGATGGAGAAGTTCCTGATTCGTGAGAAATCAAGGGGTACGGTCGGGGAACTCACGGTGCAGCAAGGCTACCCGGCGCCGGGACTGCGGAGCGCGGCCGCCGACGATTCTGCTAACCTTGTTCAGCCCGCCGGACCTACGGCACCGCTATCGAACGAGGTTGTTTTCGTGGCCAACATCAAGAGCCAGATCAAGCGCAACAAGCAGAACGAGGTCGCGCG